>QBUM01000031.1 GCA_013180585.1 Candidatus Methanophagaceae archaeon GoMg2 | reverse complement strand
CCAAACAACAGCGATAATACGCCACTTTTTCCTTCTACTTTCTTCTTCAAGTCACGTGGTGATAAATAAGGCATCCTAAGATGTTCGTTTACTGATATGCCATGCTTAGAAGTGGTGCATGCAACAATAGTGGATTTTGCAACCGCTTCCTCTATGAAAGTCACTACTCGAGCGGAGTTCAGCACATCGTGCGCGTGAGACGCAACGGAATAAGCTTTTGTCCCCATCACAGGGGGGTTCACCAGACAAAGCTCAGAGAAGCCGAAGTTTTTTACTACCCTTGCCACTGCCCCTATGTTCTCTTCATTTTTTGGTTCCACGAGAATGGTTTGTACATCCATAAAATTAAGAACTAAACTGTTTTATCTCGTTCCGCAACACGGAAGGCACAACCGCGATCTTATACATTCTCCCGCCAATGCCCATTTTACCCACAAGGAGAAGTGCGTGAAGTCTAAGTATGCCTATTGCAGACGTCGGTGGATGTTCGTCCCATGAGTAAACCATTTCATCATCAAATCGTGATGAGAGTTGCGAATACTTCACCCAACCGCCTCTTTCTACTACAAACTCCAAAGCCTCTACGCATCGTGGTGGTAACCGCTCCAGAATGCCTTGAATCTCATCAGAGAGGAGCAACTCCTGAATGCTCTTTACTTTCTCTCTCTTCTTGCTCTTTACTGAGATTCCAAGCGCTATACAAATCCCATCTACCCATTGTGCCGGATACTTGTTCAATACGCTTGATATTGTGCTTTTTTGATTTATCGTGATGCTTTCTGCCTTTTTAATCATATCTTCCTTATACTGACCCATGAGCATATCTACCATTCCGGGCGTTACCAAACCCATTTCACGAGCTATCTCTTCATCGGTCAGTCCAATCTGACTTATTCCTGCAAACCTGTAAACATCCCCCCAGGGATGTATTCTCCCACGAACCGTTCTTCCCGGCGCGTATGCCGCCCGGTTCTCTTCGAATAGCTTAACTTTATACCGCTCGCCGCTACTCGTATCCACAAGTCTCACATGAACGTTGTCAGTTGCGATAACCTTGAACTCGCCCGAAAACATCTCTTCTAATTGAAGCAGTTTTTCCTTTAAACCCTGCTCCATATCATTCTCACATTTCTCTATAAACTCCTTTACTATTGTCTTTCCGGTTGACGGCTGTACTATTTCGGACATAAACCACTCGAGAACTTCCTTAGCTGCAAAATCATGACTGAGTTCTTCGGTATTATACGGGCATTCCGGACTTGCATCTGTCAGTTCATGCGAATAGTGCTGCATCGTGTAGTCAAAGAGTTTTTGTTTACAATTATCCTCCGTTATTTTCGCTTCTTTTATCCTCGACATTACTCCGCCCTCTTTCTTTTTTGCTCTATCTATATACATTCGTTACATATAGAATTATGAGTAAGGACAAGAGGAAATGGAAAGAATAGCACTCAAATTCGGGTACCTCGGAACCAATTATCATGGCTTTCAGATTCAGTCGCAGTTAGAGCTGCCGACAGTAGAGGGGAAACTCTTCAGGGCATTGAAGAAACTCGATATTATTGAAAATAAGAAATTAGCGAATTATTCCGCAGCCGGTAGAACCGATAAGGGCGTGCATGCGCTCGCACAGGTTGTTTCTTTCGACACGTCAAACACACACGTGACGCCTCGAATGCTAAACAGTGCGCTCCCTGACGATATATGGGCGTATGCCATAGCAAAACCTGATTCTGGCTTTGACGCACGCAGGGATGCAGTAAGTCGAGAATACCGGTATTTTTTGATTTCACAAACCGATCTTGATATAACAAGTATGCAAGAGGCGGCGGAACTGTTTATCGGCGTTCACGATTTCTCTAATTTCTCGTATCGCGTTGAGACTGAAATCCCCATAAGAGAGATAAAGCGGATTGAAATAGACGTGAAAGCAGGAGGGCCGTTTATCGTTATAGGCATAGAAGCGAACGGTTTCCTGCGTAAGATGGTGCGGAAGATAGTTTCGGCGCTGAGAATGGTTGGCAGTGGCATGAGAGATAAGAGCTGGATAGAGGCGCTGTTGGGACTACGGCTAACAGAGGGAATTGAACCCGCACCTGCTTTTGGGCTTATTTTAAAGAACGTTACATATCCTGCTACGGAATTTGAGGAGGATGATTATGCAAAGCGGAGGATACATGAGCGATTAAAGGATGATTTGTGTTTTCATGCTACGCTGGCAGAAGTGCTGGATGATATGATAAAAGTTTAAGTATATGCACTTCATTTTTAGGTTACGTGGGTAAGATGGTAAAGAAAGAGAGCGTAGTGCAACAGAAAAAGGAGCATCTGAAGAAACTTGCAGAAGGAGCAGTTATGGGTTTAGCTTTTTTCGTCATGTTTGGCATGATAATAATCCCGGGGCTCC
>QBUM01000032.1 GCA_013180585.1 Candidatus Methanophagaceae archaeon GoMg2 | reverse complement strand
AACACATATTACCCAAAAGCAAAGCTATTTATATACTCGGCACTCAAAAATCACAGGCATGAAAATGAACAGCATGAAAGTATTCTCTTCTTGGAGCGGCGGAAAGGAAAGCTGCCTTGCATGTTATAAGGCACTGTCAGAGGGCTTTGACGTTTCTTACCTGCTGAATTTTATATCCGAGGATGGGACGAGGTCACGAGCTCATGGTATAAGCTCTGATTTGTTAGTCTTACAGGCCGAGGCAATAGGAATACCTATAATCCAGGTTAAGAGCACATGGGGGAGCTACGAGGCAAAATTTAAGGAAGCGGCGGCGGAATTGAAGAAGGACGGTGTAAAAGGCGGTATATTTGGCGATATAGACCTGCCTGAACATAAGGAGTGGGTGGACCGGGTTTGTTCAGAAGCGGAAGTGGCGTCAATAGAACCGTTATGGGGTATCGAGCCGATAGAAATCCTGAAGGCATTTGTGAACACGGGATTCAAAGCGATAGTCATAAAGGTTAAAGCCGATTTATTCAGTGAAGATTGGTTGGGTAGGGAGATAAACATGCAGTTCATTGATGACCTGCCGAAGGATATTCATCCCTGCGGCGAGCATGGCGAATACCACACCTTTGTACTTGACGGCCCTTTATTCCAGCGAAGAATAGAGATAACTGAGGCAGAGAAGAAACTTAAGGACGGAAGCTGGCTACTTGATATTTCGGGCTATAGGCTGGGCGAGAAACAACAGTGAGCAAAAGGAGAAGTGGGGGATGGCAGAGATAAGTAACGTCATGGCATTGGGTGTGCTTGTAGGTATAGCAATCCTTGCATTAAAAACAGGCTTAGGCTGTGGTTTCGCCAACCTGAAGAGACGAGAAATTATTTACGTGGCTTTTATCTATCTTGCCGCTTCGTTGATCCTTAGCTACTTGGTGGGTGTTATCCCGCTCGACATAACGCAAAACATACTTGCAACCGGCGTTACGATGCACGTTATCATTGCAATTGGACTCGTGTATTTCGGTATAAAGACGAAGAAGGAATGGATTTCTCAGGGTAAAGACGTTTCAAGGAAGACTTTCTTGTTGCTCTCTATTCCATGCCCCGCATGTTTGACAGCGACTTTTTTGGCTTGTTTGATGTTATCGCAGCTCAGTGGCATCAGCCACCTGTGGATAGGTATCCTTGTAGGCGTGATTTTCTTTATCGGTGTATGCGGCTTCTCATTTGCTGTTTCTTACGTTGCCGCTCTTTTCACGATTAAGAATCCTTCCTCTCTCGGCACGGCTATGATTCTATTCGGCTTGTTCTATTTACTCTCGCTGCTTATAATTCCTGCATATATTCAGGCGGAGAGCATTCCGGTGCCGCAATCTACAGTAAATTCACATGAAGTAATGCTATCATTAGTGGTGATGTCTTTGCTCATGGGCATTGGCGTTTTAGTGGACCGAGCGAGAAGGAGAAGTGTAAAGGAGGGCGAGAAATGGATATTTCTTCAGGGCTAATGGGGACGTTGTTCATGGTTTCTAATTCACTCCTCTACCCCGTAATTATTATACTGCTTGGACTGGTTGCCTGGTCGCTTGTTTCGTTAGGGCAGTTTGTATCGGAATATGCTGCAAGAAGCAGGGACATCAAAAAACTGAGAGTGGGATGCCGAGATGCAAAGAGCTATATGCAGAAGGGCGAAAACAAAAAAGCGGTAGAAGCTCTGAAGACCAGTGGCTCCAATGACTTCCTCAGACAGTTCATAAACGAGCTTTTAGAGTCACTGACAGAAAGTAAATTCGCGGTAGAGGCAGAGAAACTGCTTCAGGACTATGAACTGAAGATAACGGAGGAGCTTGAGAAGGCGAGATTGGTCGTGAAGCTGGGACCGATGTTCGGGTTAATGGGCACGCTGATACCGTTAGGACCTGCGCTAATGGGGCTCTCAGCGGGAAACATCCAGCAGCTCGTAACTAATCTGGTTGTGGCGTTTAGCACGACAGTTCTCGGACTTCTCAGTGGTGGAATAGCATACGCAATCTTGTTAGTCAAGAAGAGGTGGTACACGCAAGATCTGAGTGATATGGAATATGTGGTGGAAGAGTTGAAATGAGGGGGCGGAGAAAAAGATTACTTTTGGATGATGAGGAAGACCCGCTGGGTGGTGTGGCAAACCTGTTTGACGCTGCAATGGTCTTTGCAGTTGCACTGCTCGTCGCGCTGGCAATTTCCGCGAGTGTGCCAGAACTTCTTACGGAAGATGCGGATGTAACCGTGGTGAAGAACCCAGGAAAGGAGAACATGCAGGTGATTATCAAGAAAGGGCAGGAGATAAAGGTGATGAATATGACGGAGCAGGTGGCAGGCGGACAAGGTCATAAATTAGGGACGGCATACCGATTAGAAACGGGTGAGGTGATCTATGTGCCGGTAAATGCGAGTTGAAAGAGCAG
>QBUM01000230.1 GCA_013180585.1 Candidatus Methanophagaceae archaeon GoMg2 | reverse complement strand
TTGGATGTTATACACTCGCGCGTGTTAGTACCGCCAACTTTGGTTTTGGGCTGTCTTTAAGTTTACGGAAATGGTGTGCCTTGTTATTCTCCAGTAAGCAGACGATCAATGCGGAAAGTGTCGTTCTCAACGGCTTTGACAGATTCAAACCGATTTCTCCGAATAGATTCAATATGGTTTCTTGGATGTAGGTATGTGTTTGCATATTGTTAATTTGCCTCCAATTCTCCAAAAGAAGTTCCCCCCCTTAAATAAATGTTAGCTGCTGAACACCTTTCCTTAAAAGTTTTGGCTCTTCGCTGTTTTGTATGGGTAAGTTAATATCTCTACTATCCGCTGAAGCAGATTACCTGAGGGCATGTTGAATGTTGAGCGTCCGTAGTTATCAAAATCTACAAGATTTCATAACCAAGAAATATCTTCGATAGGATAAATCCTATGTTTAGATTTTAACACCATGTAACAGCATAAACAAATTAGTCATAGTATATCGGTCGCTTACGGTAAAGTGGAGCGACCGATATACCTTTATGAACCGTTAATTACCTGCACTCATGCCGTTGAATTAACCCACTGCCCGGCATGATAAGTCCTATTTCTCTCGAAATTATCCGCTTGAAGTTTTCTTCCTCTTCGTTCCAGAAAACATCAATGCGGCTACCGGACTTATCCTGCCTCTCTTTGCTACATCGGGGAGCTCCCTCAACCCTTTATGAACATCATGGCAGTTGGTATAGAGTTTATAGAGACGTTTGCAAAGACGAAATCAATAATGTCCTTCGTTTATGTCAAGTTTAACCGCATAAGAAGCGGTCTCACAATCACCTTACCAACATTTTCAAACCTTCCTTTTAGATTTAAAGCAATATCCAACCCCCTTTTTCTTCTGATTTTGGATTATTTGGCAGCCACTTAACTACATCTACCCACATGAAATAGCGAAGAGCCAAAGTTTTATACCTGGTACACCTTCACGCCAAAACAAAAAACAATGAATAATAGAAGTGAATTATATTTGAATATCTATTTTATACAGGAACTTTAGAAAGGAGCCGAAAAATGGAAGAGAAGAAATATTTTAGTGACCTGAAACGAGAAGTGATAGAAACGGGGAAATGCACGCTTTGCGGTGGCTGTATTGCAACATGCAAGTTGCTCGATATCGGTTATCTCAGCGTATCAGAAGAAGAACCGGTGATTGGTGAAGGGCTGCAGTGCCCCGCAGACTGTGGATACTGCTATTCCCAATGTCCACGAGTAGAGAAACCGGAGTTACAGGAAGGACTTGAAGAGATATACGAGGTTGTTAGCAAAGATGAGGAGATATTAAAGGCGTGTCAGGATGGTGGTGTGGTTACTTCGTTACTCGTGTATGCACTTTCCGATGCGGTAGCCGAGGGGTGTATAACAGTTGTAGATAAAGGCGACTGGAAGCCTGAGGTGCAAGTGGCAATGGATAAACAGAGCTTGATAAACAGTGCAGGTAGCAAATATACGCCTGCGGCTACGCTTATGGGCATACCCGAAGCTATAGTGAACTATGGACTCTGGAGTAGCGCTCTGGTGGGTACGCCGTGTCAGATGGAGGCGTATGAGCAGATGCTCGCCGTAGGACGAGGTACGCACAATGCGCATAATTTCTCGACTAACGTACAGCTAAGAATCGGGCTGTTTTGCCAGGGCTGTTATTCATATGAAAAGCTTATGAAAGATTATCTTGAACGCCAGCACGGTATAAATCTAACAGAGGTAACAAAATTAGACATCCGGGATGATGTTTTGCACGTGTATGCGGGAGATAAGGAGTTGTTGAGTGTTGAGATTAGCGAGTTAGAGGATTATAAACGAGACGGCTGCAAGATATGTGAAGATTTCATCGGGCTGTTTTCTGACTTAAGTGTAGGAAATGTCGGTGTGCCGGCAGGCAAGTCCGCGGTTATAATTCATACCAATTTCGGTAAAGAGGTCCTGGAATACGCAATAGCGCGAGGTTTTATAGAAGCAAAGCCGATAGACCAGTCAGGAGCGGTTTTGATACATCGGTTGCAGAACGAGAAGAAAGAAGCGGGGATTGCAGAGCAGGAGCGTAGGAAGAAGTAGTAGTAGAGGGAAGAGTAAGGATAATAAGAGTACCCGGCACAGTCATAAAAACCCGGTGATTTATCACCGCGGAGATCATCGAGGGGTCAGAGTTTAAGAACGTTCCAATCCACGTTTGGGGTTTCTGATGCCTCTGCGTTCTCCGCGCACTCAGCGGTGAAACTTGAGGATAAAGTGATTTCACTGGGAATTTCGGCAGTGCCAGAGCTCTCTTCAATCATCCAAAACAGTATCCTACCCGCCTTCCGAGTAAAACTACCTTTGGTGGTCGCATATCACTAAAATTTGGCGGATAAGCGAACACACATGAAGTTCCGTGTGTTGGGTCAAGCTTTATTCTCAATAAATAGTTGTGTATTGTACAATCGTGTGTTTATGAAAGGAGCGAATATTTACTCGGATGGAACCGCAAGAATTTAGTTTGAAACGGGAACTCAAGAGGAAGGCGGTGCACGTCACCTCGGTATTGATAGTTATACTTTACTATTTCCTGCCAAAAGAGGCGATATTGCTGATTCTGACATTGCTCTTGATTTTGTTCCTTGAACTGGAATTCATTAGAATAGACCTCAGGCTAAAAATACCATTCTTTCATGAACTTTACCGAGAGGCCGAGAAGGATAGATTGAGTGGGAACGTTTTCTTCATTATGGGTGCCATAATAGCTATCAGCGTATTTTCCAAGGAGATAGCTATTGCTGCTATACTGATGACCACGTTTGGAGACGCATCCGCAGCCATATTCGGCAAGAGGTTCGGCAGGACCTGGATACCAAAGCTGAAGAACCGGGCGGTGGAAGGTTGTATGGCGGAATTCATCGTGGATTTAGTCATAGGATTCGTATTTCTGAATTCCGGGTTGGTAATCGTGGTGATGGCGGGGACAGCGACCGTAGTCGAGACCGTGGTGGATAAGATGGACGATAACCTGTTGATTCCGTTATTCTCGGGGTTCAACGCCCAAATGCTCACCTACATAATTTCGTTGGGATACCTGCCCTTTCTGTCTATAACGTGAAAATAATAGCAAAAAGCAAACTTTTTGTGGAAAAGGGCACAGTCTAAAACCCAGAGATTTATCTCCGCAGAGAGCGCCGAGTTTTAAGAACGTTACAACCCACGTTTGGGGTTTCTGATGCCTCTGCGTCCTCCGCGCACTCTGCGGTAAAACTTGATGATATAGTGATTTTAGTTAAAAAATCGGCAGTGCCGTGTAAAAGAAACAAATACTAATTTCCTAATAGAGCATTATTATAATAAGCGATAAGAAATGGAAGAAGAGGAACTAAAGAGGCGAACGTTGCAGTTCAGGGAATTGGTAGGTGATGACCTTTTCCGGTTTGCGGTGTCCCAAAATGTTATGACGCTGGAAAAAGACAGACGCAGGTTTGAGCAGTTGGCATTGGAAATCTTAGGCTATTTCGAGTGCGATAGGTGCTGCAAGTGCTGTACGGAGATGCCGATTCATCTAAATGATGAAGCCTTAGAGCGGCTATCTCGACTTGACGGTGATGCTCTGTTTGATAAGATGGACGAGAACGAGGTGGATAACTACCTGAAGACGCCATGCCCATATTTAGATGGGGACACATGCACAATTTACGAAATTAAACCTACCGCATGTCGCATGTTCCCGTTTGTCGTTTTACGCCCGGTTCCTACATTACAATTATGCCCTATGGGAAAACGGATATTCGAGAAGTTCAAAGATTTAGTGCGTAAGTATGGTAAAAAAGACCTTAAGGTGGAGTGGGAAGAAGGTGGTTCTGATAGGTTGTATGATTACTCGGGTGAAACCGGAAAGAAGGCGGTATATGTAGCTCTTCC
The DNA here is from genome assembly GCA_013180585.1 of Candidatus Methanophagaceae archaeon GoMg2. Classification (GTDB taxonomy): domain Archaea; phylum Halobacteriota; class Syntropharchaeia; order Alkanophagales; family Methanospirareceae; genus QENJ01. The sequence continues at coordinate 16,324 of QBUM01000230.1, read as the reverse complement.
GATACCAGTTCTGGAAAAGTTTTTACGGTATCTTCGTTTAGAAGCTCGTCATGCGGACTCACGCAAATCTATAGAACTATAGTAACTCGGAGGTATCTGTTTATAGTCATTCCCGTAATAAATTGCAACTATTAAACCACGAGATTTTACTAGATTAACACAAAAAAGCGTAATATCCAACTAAATTTAATTATTGACACAGATTAACGCTGATTAACACATAAGAAATTAAATCTGTGTAAATCTGCGTCCTAAATAAATAGGTAGAAGTTATACTTTATATACAAAAACAAAGCAAAAAGCAAGTTGAACGATGCTGAAAGAACCACAAGATTAGACAGATTTACACGACGAATGAAGATACAAGTCAAACATGTATCCTGTAATCCGGCACCATGTTCTTGTGTCTATCTTGTTTGCTGTTCCGGCATGTCCCTCATGCGATACGAGAAGCGGCTTTTATCGTCCCGGAGATGCCAATGACTCGTATGCCCACCAGGGCTCCGTTCACCGAATAAATACAAGCTAATGCGGCACGCACTTCATCAACTTTACTGTGTGCACATCTTAGCATTCCTATGCCCTTTTTATCATATTTTACCAACCATAGCTTACTTTCACTTGTGCCTATATCCCCATACAAAGAATACATCGAGTTCCATATCGCATTCAGCAACTTGTACTTATCTACTTCTATCTCGCTCATCACCTCGAACACAAGATACCGTCTCCTATCGCGACGTCTCATAATATCTCCACTTCCTTCTCCTTATTCCACCGCTGCTCCAATATGCTCAGGGGTATATCGCTCAACGCACTCACCGCCTCCTCTCGCCGCATCCCAAATAGTGATGCAAGTGCAATCATCTCTCGTGGTGCCCTTAAATCATATATAGAACGAGCATTGCTGGTTAATATTGACATAGCTTTATATTTCCGCACTAAGTGTAAATTATCGCGCATCCTACCGAGAATTCGCGCTCTATCGCCTCTCCTGCTGTAGATTAGTGCGCTCATGTTAAATTCGATTGCAATACCGTTCTCAACAGCGTATCGCACTAATACGTGGTTCAATACCCCTTCGCCCTTTTCACCGCAGGGATGCGCTAATATGTCTACTCTATGGTCTTTTAACGCCGCGAGATTTATTTTCTCGTCGCCGCCATGAACTACTAACAAGGGCACTTTTCCACTGTGTTGCTTTAATTTCCTATTCAATTCGGAGACCGAGTTTGTCCTTATCTCTATGCCCATGTAAATGGAAGGAGATGTTTCTTGCTGCTCTTCCACACTGTCATCGTGGTTCGTTATGGCTATACCTGCATATCCGTATCTTCTCGCAACTCGGAGCATTTCCTCTGCCGGCGTGTTGGTCTCCGGATATGCATGCACATTGAGGTCAAAGAAGTTGGACATGGATTTAAAGAAAGTTTATAATTTTAAAAAGTGTTAGCTGTGGTGGCCACCGACATGCTGCAGTAAGTTTTATAAAATATGAATTTTTGATGTAACAATAAAATAAATTATTGACACAGATTAACACAGATTGACGCAGAAGGTAAAAATCAACAATGCTAACTTAAATAAATCAGTCAAAAAGTTTTTTATTCTACAAAAAGGATGGTTTTATCATGGAAGAAGAAGAAGAAGAAGAGAGTGAGGTAACAAAAACAGTTAGGGAAGCGGTGGTAAACGCGTTTGATAAAGGAGAAGACATAACAGAAAAAGTAAGTGAGATTACCCGGGATGTCGTCAAGAAAGCATTGGAAGGTGCAGAAGTTACGCGGGAAAAAGTAGAATCAACGGCTAAAGATGCGATGAAAGGTGCAATTGAAGGTGCAGAGAAGACCAAAGTGGAAGTTACCGTGATAATAAAAGGGGCTGCTGAGGGCACAATTGATGGCACGAAGCAAGCAGGTGTTAAAACCGCAGACCTGGTGGAGCACGCTGCTGAAGCCGCGCTGGACTCCGCGAAAGAAGTGGGTGGTAAGACAGTAGATGTAGCAAAAGACGTTGTAAAAGGCGTTCTCGGCGCCGTCATAGAAATATTAGAGAAGAAGAAGAAATAAAACGATAATGGCATTTCGTGAAATCCGCGTCAGATAACTCGGACATATTGCCATATCAATCGTTATCTTACGGATAGCCCTAAATATCTTCAGGAATAATTAGGAACTTCCCATCCGAAAAAATCAATCTCAAAGCTTATTTCACATTCGCTTCGCTTTTCGCCTTCTTTAGCTTTTTGTGATGCATGAGGAGAAGGATAACTCATTAAAGAGGCGGTCCAACAATCCAAAAATAGCGGAAAAATAAAGACAAATGGGGCTTTACGCTCCGAAATAAGCCATTTTTATGGTCAAAATCAAATGTGGGACAGCCTCTAAAGGGGATAGCAGGGATAGGGAGAAAGCATTAAAGTTTGGATTTGGAGAAAAAAGATTTTGTGCACTAAAAATAAGGTAGTAGTATGTTTAGAAAAGGGGCAAATAAGCAGCCGGAAAAGGTGCCTACTAAAAGCATAATTAACTCATTAAAAGAGGGAAGATACCTCGGTTTTAGAATAATCTTGTTTTGGTTTCCTATTATCCTATTATTTCTATTTTTTCCCTGGTACTATTTGAACGATTCATTACAATCACCAAAAACCGTTTGTTTTCTATTACTCGCCTTTCACATTGCGTTTTATTCGGTATTAATATTTAACTCAGCGTTAGAAAAAGGGAAAAATATTCTAAGGCTAAGTATGGGTGAAATGCGAAGATCAATTGCTATAATCCTCACGATTGCTTTTATTTCTACTTTATTCTTGGATTTATGTGGATACATAGGTGCTACCGAATATACAACATATTTTGCTTATGGTGTATATGGAACAATAATGTCATTCTATTTTGGATTCAGAACTGTTGAGAAGAAGAAAATAGCAGCACTGATAAACACGAAGGATGCTATAAAGATTTTGGAGATGAGATATGCTCTTGGTGATTTGTCAGATGGAGAATTTAAAACTATGCAAATGGAGTTAGAAGGAGATTATTTGTTTAGCTGGGACAATATTCCGGGAAAGGATAACATAAAACTTCTGAGGTTCCTTAAGAATAATATCCATATTGACAGGGAGGAAAGCGTGGAAATCACGAAATCCAATAACGGCAAAACTATCAATATCCTTATAGATGGAAAGTCTGCTAAAATAGAGATGGATGGTAAGAAGGAAAAAGCAACCCTAACATTCGATGGCAAAACCTGCTTAAAAGTTAAATCGGAAAACGACAAGCTAAAAATATACGAAGAATGAACAAAAAGCAGGAAATATTAATTGTGATCGCTTTGACGCTTCTCTTAGGTGTAACCTTAGCAACCCCATCCCCGCTTCCTCCGATGTGATAATATACGCCTTCGACCAAAAACAAGCGGTTTATGTGAGTTGTACCGAGTGGGTTACCCTTCATAACCCATCTAACGAAAGCGTGGACATAGGCAACTGGACTTTAGAAAATGTGGATGGCGAAAGGGAAACTATCCCGGAAGGCACTACCCTTTATTCCGGTGCTTATTATGTCTACTATCACCCCCTATCCATGGTTAGACAACGAAGATGAAGAGATAACCCTAAGCGATGCAAAGGTCGAAGTAGTAGATAAAACACCGATAATAAGCGATACGGAAGACGATAACCGTTGTTGGGTGCGTAACGGTCCCGAATGGATTTTTGAAGTGAGAGAAGAATTTGTGATGCCTACTCCAGAACCAGAACCTTCTCCTACACCAATGCCCTCTCTTTCTCCAACACCGATAAACTTATCAAGGATTGGCGAATCGGGGATAGTTACCACAGTAATAGATGGCGTTACCATAGCTGTAGAAGACGTTGGAAGGATACGGTTTGGGGATATTGACACGCCTGAGATAGACACCGAAGAAGGTAAAGCAGCGAAGGAATATGTGAAGGGGCTTTGCAAAGGAAAGAAGGTTTATCTCGATATTGATGACATTCATATCATAGACAAGCATGGCAGGATTGTTGCGGTGGTTTACAGTCATTATAACGAAACTCATTATGTGAACTTAAATCAGTTGCTTTTGAAAAAAGGCTATGCAGAAGCAAGGGTTTATCCAAATGAGTTCAATCCTGATGTTTGGGTAGAAAGCCCGTTGGAATACGTGACTGTGATACCAACGCCTGAACCTACATTAACGCCAACACCTTCGCTTGTGCCTTCGCCTTCACCAACGCTTTCACCAACAACAGCCGGCTTTGAATTTTTGTTCGCTATAATTGGCATATTGGCTGCGATATATTTAACAAAACGAGAATGAGTTTGTAACTCAAATGGGCAACATTTATTCAAAGTATTCTTGACCTAAAGGGTCATGCACATAACTCGCTTTCGATGTAATAAATATTGCGTCCAAGAGAACCTTCACTTCTCGGCGCCTCTGATTCTTGAATCCATTTAGAATAATGGACACCATCAGTATTGATATAGTCATTAAACATACACCAATTTTGATGGTTTCCTCATTGTGCATAATGACTAACGCGATTCCTGTGAGAATTCCGATGAATAGCGCCCAGAAAGAACCAGACATAAATCTAACGAAAGCCTCTTCTTGAAAAACCTGTGTTGCCAAATTTGGATCATGACTTATCAATAAAGTTTTCCAGAAGTTATAGGTATCCTTGTTGTGGAAGTCCTTTTTACCCATGATTGCATGTGCAACCTTAGGAGGGAAACTTTTGTAGTAACGAAATTTGTGGCTAAAATAGTAAGGGTAGATATCATCGATCCAGAAGAAGTATGGTAGTTTATCACCATTTTTAATTAATTCGTCGTAGTAATCTTCCAATAACGCCTTAATTTGTTCCTTACGTTCTTTCCTGTTCAATTTTTTGTATATGTTTAGCTTGCCGTCTTCCTTTTTAACTTTTAGCTTATGTGTTTTACCATCGCTGATTTTTAGTGTTGCCTTTTCCTTCTTCTCATCGATCCTTATTTCTGCAGAGTTTTCATTCTTAGATATGCAGATGGTTTTGTCGTCAACTTTATGAATTTCTGCATTTCCGGCCCAGTTAATGTCAAATTTATCCCCTAGGAGCTTCAGGATTTCCACGCTATCGCTTCCAGAAACATTCTCCCAGCTAAACAAATACAACATTTCCGTTATCCCGCCTTCATTCTTAAATTCCACAAGCAGCTTATTTCTCTCTTTGCGGTAACGTTTGAAAGCCTTTAGCTTCTTAAAGTGAGTGGCTGCTTTATCAACATAGTCGGGTGATATGAGCCTCAATATAAATCCAAATAAATAACAGATGACAAATAGCAAGAGCGAAAGATTAAACCCTCCGGCTACCGAAAGATTAAACCCTCCGGCTCCACATGCAAATAAAAACACTAATATGTTAACCAGAAGTAGTACACCAGGGCAAAGGATTCCAAAGAAGTCTACAACTCCGACTCGAAAGAAGTTCATTTTTCACCTCGCATTTTTACCTCCTTTCATAATCTTATACACCTTTTACTTAACTCATAGGGCATATATAAAACCATCACATTTTAAAATTTTAGCGTAGCCTATATTTCTACAATAAAGATGGAATGATTGAAACATGAACATCCGAAAACTCGCTTACTTTCTCCCTATTGACATGTTTAGCTATCGGCATTAATCGCAGGGGTTGTAGTGGTGGTTGTGGTGGATTGGAAAAGGATAAAGAAAGCGTCTAAAAACATCAGGTGAAGAAATTACTTGCTTAGAGTTTGTGAGTCCGTCCAACAATTCAAAACCGACAGAATAAGAAACAAATTTTTTAGTGCTAAAAGCAATTGCAGGACAACCTCTGTAGCCTATAAGACTCTTGTCAAGTCCCTGCTCATCACTAAACATTTTATCACTTTCGCCTGTCTCACTCAACCGTCACACTCTTTGCCAGATTCCGTGGCTTATCTATCTCACATCTTCGCGCCTTTGCAGTCCAGTAAGCGAGCAAATGAAGCGCAACAGTGTTAGGAATCGGTGAAAATATCGCACTTGTTTTAGGCACCCGTATCACCCTATCAACATACTTCTCCACCTCGTCATCACCTGTTTCGGCAATGGCAATCACCGGTGCACCGCGTGCCTTTATCTCTTTCACGTTCACCAACGTCTTCTCATATATGTGATCCCGGGACAAGATGGCAATCACCGGTGTATCCTTAGTAAGCAACGCAAAAGGTCCATGTTTGAGTTCACCCGCAGCATAGCCCTCGGCATGTATATACGAAACCTCCTTCAGTTTTAACGCACCTTCCAGAGCTATAGACAGGTTTACTCCACGTCCAACGAAGAATACATTCTCATACCCTGCGAGGTACCGGGCATGCTTCTGAATATTCACGTCTTCTTCGTCAAGTACTACCTGAGCAAGTTGTGGTATCCACTTCAAATCATCAATGCGTTCCACAAGCTCACGTTCGGGCATCTTCGCACGTGACAGCCCCAACAGATAAAAAGTGACGAGCTGCACAATAAAGCTTTTTGTCGCTGCAACGCCTATCTCGGGACCTGCTCTGACGTATATCGTATCATCCGCGATTCTCGTTGCCGTACTGCCCACGACGTTTGTTATCGCCACCGTTTTGCATCCGAACCGCTTTGCTTTCTTCAGTGCCATCAATGTATCCGCAGTCTCGCCCGATTGTGTAATCGCCATCACCATCATGTCATCCAGTACGAAATCCGAGTAATTGAACTCAGATGCAAGTTCAACTTGAACCGGGACTTTTGCCAGATGTTCTATTATGTATTTACCGCACAGAGCGGCATAGTAGGACGTCCCACAGGCAACCATCAAAATACGACCTGCATCAAATTCAACCCCTAAATTTATTCCGTCTTCTGATAAATAACCTCTTAACGTATCTATAATCGCCTTTGGCTCTTCATGAATCTCCTTTAACATGAAGTGTTCGTAACCACCCTTCTCCGCATCTTCTATCGTCCATGGAATGATTTTTTCCTCCCGTTTCACCTCCGAATCGCCATTCTCTATGTATATCGAATCCTTCTTCACTACGGCGATGTCGCCTTCCTCTAAATAAATTATCCTGTTCGTCTGGTCAAGCACGGCTGGCACGTCCGAAGCAATGAAATTCTCCCTGTCGCCAACTCCTATAATAAGCGGCGAATCCTTTCTCGCTACTACTAAACCATCAAAACCTTTTGCAGTAGCTATTATTGCATAGGAACCCTTCAAATGTGACAGGCACTCTCTCACCGCGTCTTTTATTGAACTTTTTTGAGAAGTTTGATGATTAAACTTTTCTAAAGATTGATGAATCAGATGAGGTATCACCTCGGTATCGGTATCAGATTTAAACCGGCAGTTGCTCAAAGGTCCTTCTTTCAGTGCCTGGAAATTCTCGATTATCCCATTGTGGACAACGGCTATCTCGCCGTCACAATCAAAGTGTGGATGCGCATTCCGTCTTGATGGAACGCCATGCGTTGCCCACCTGGTATGCCCTATACCTAAGGTCCCGGCGTATTCTGACTTCGACATGTTCTTCTTCAGTTGTGCTATTGATTTCATGCTCTTGTGCACATGGATTTTTCCCTCATTATTATCCTGCACTAAAATGCCACAGGAGTCATATCCGCGGTATTCAATCCGCTGCAACGAATTCAAGATAATTGGCAGTGCTTCTCGTTCTCCTACGTACCCTACTATTCCGCACATTTTTGTTTATCTTTTTGAAATAGACTAATCCCTATTGACTAGCGCCTACTTAGCTATTGCCTAATCCTTCTTTATACCACCAGGCTTCCATCCGGTATTTTACCACTCAGCTCCTTCATTGACTTTATCACTGCATGATTTCCTATTATCGTTCCCGGATTGGCAATTATGTTGCTGCCAAGCTTACAATATACACCGACCATCGCTCCGACTTTCACCTTGTGGTGCTCGCCACCGATTTCTATATCGGTCTCCTCGCTTCGTGCCACGAATCCTCCTTCCGCATACGAGCCAGTATCGAATATAGAATCATGAATTGAAGAAAACGAGCCGATTCGTACCATATCCATCAATACCGAGTTCTTTACCTCCGTAAAAGCACCTATTTTAGCGTCATTCCCAATACTCGTGGAAGGGAAGATACAGGCATTAGGACCGATTTCGCAATTCTCGCCTATTATTACAGGTCCTTTCACATACGAATTCGCTCTTATCACCGATTTTTTCCCTATTGAGACTTTTCCATCTATGGTCACGCCTCGTTCAATCTTTCCTTCTATCTTTGCGGGCTCCCCTTTCAGGACTATATCGTTCAATCGAAGGATGTCCCAGGGATAGACGACATCCAGCCATGCTCCGTGCGTTGCATACGCCCTAACAGGAATGCCAGAGTGGACCATGCTTATTAATCCTGACGTTAGCTCATCGTCCATGAACTTAAATATCTCCTTTCCAAAGGCGTATATGCCCGTATTGACCAGATTGCTTATTTCTTCCTCTGGCTTTTCTATAATATCCGTAACCATGCCGTCATCCACCGATACCACGCCATATCTGCTCGCATCCTCATGTGCTTTTATCAATATCACATTTCCTTCTGTATTCAAAAGCTCAGAATCCGAGATGGTCGCCGCATCAATTACGTTATCGCCGGACAAAACGAGAAATCGGTCTGCTGTCTTATTCTCCGCTTGCTTCAGTGCGTCTCCAGTCCCAAGCAGATGTTCCTGAACCACATACTCTATTTCCACACCTAAATCTTTGCCATCACCAAAATAATCCATTATCTTCTCTTTTTTGTAGCCCACGACGAATATAATCCGCCTTATGCCGTTTGTTTCCAACGCTTCCACGACATACTGCAGAATAGGCTTATCTCCTATTTTTATCATTACTTTCGGCTTTGACACCGTGAACGGTCTCAGCCTTTCCCCTTCTCCCGCAGCAAGTACTACCGCCTGTTTAAATTGCATTTTAAAGTATCCTCGAGTTTTGTTCTATATGCCCCGAAGCGAAAGCACCGGGTCCCACAAGCGTGTTGTTTCCGATAATCGCTCCTGCATCTATACTTGCATTTATCCCGGTCCTCACGCCATCGCTTATGATTGCCCCGAATTTCCTTCTCCCGGTATCCAATCCTTTTGCTTTCACATGTGCGTTATCAAACCTTAAGTTTGCTATCTTCGTTCCCGCGCCAAGGTTGCATCTGCATCCAATAACAGAATCTCCGACATAGCTGAGATGCGGGATTTTCGTATTGCCCATAATAATCGAACTTTTAAGCTCAACCGCGTTTCCTATATGGCAATTATCGCCAACGGTTGTATTTGAACGTATGTAGCAATTAGGACCGATTTCACAATTTTTGCCTATCACAACGGGACCTTCTATGTAAGAACCAGATTTAATTAAAGTACCCTCTCCAATCAATATTTTACCTTTTATACTAACATTTTCCTCGTGTGTACCCTTAATATCTGTGCTTATCCTATCAATTAAAAGTTCATTTGCCGCCAGCAAATCCCACGGGTAGCTGACGTCTGTCCAACGCCCGATCTTCTGCCAGGATATACGATTGCCTTCGTCTATCAGCAACTGTATAGAATCCGTGAGCTCAAATTCGCCCCTTTTCGATTTAGGAGTTCTTGACAAGGCGTTAAAAATATTCTCGTCTAAGAGGTAAACACCCGCGTTTATCAGGTTCGAAGGTGGCTCTCGCATCTTCTCGTGTATCCTTGTTATCTTCGCTCCTTCGGTCTCAACAACGCCGTACTCTTCGGGATTTGTTACTTCGATTACACCGAGTGTAATATCACCAGTTATAACTCGCTTAATATCATCCGCACTCACAATTGTGTCCCCGTTCAGCATGAGGAATTTATCTTCTACTAACTTTTCCGCTCTCCACAGTGCGTCTGCCGTGCCAAGCTGCGCTTTTTGCGTTACATACTGGATTTCTACATCCCAGTCCGCGCCATTTCCAAAGTAATCACGAATGGTCTCATCATGGTATCCAACAACGAATAAAAAGTTTTTTATCCCTGCTCTTTTCACCTCCTCCAGCAAATGCTCCATTATCGGCTTTCCCGCTATAGGAAGCATTACTTTTGGTCTTTCGTAAGTAAGGGGTCGCATCCTCTTTCCCTCACCCGCTGCTAAAATTACTGCGTTCATAATTATGGCACGGTCAAGAATATCTAAGAACTACGTATAATATAAAAGAGTAACTTAACAAGGAAAAGATGGAAGGAGAGAAAGGATTATTTTAAATCAATCCAGGCAATTGCTTATTCCCGATATTCACGTGCTTCAGATGTCTTCTTGCGACATCAAAGCAGGACCCGTTGGTGCCAATGAAATTAGTAGCTCGCTTACGTTCCGTTTTAGCCCACAATAGCTTTTTTAGCATTCTTTTATCACCAACTCTCCACTTTCACGTAGAGCATAGCATCTTCGATACTATCACACATGCAGCCAACACAAAATCGCAAAGATGCTTTTTCTTCGCCGCGTATCGCAGTTCATGTAGCCTCTTCCCGTACCATCAACGTTATCCCCTTCTTATTTACCAAGACCTCAAGCCTTTTACCGGTAACGCTCTCAAACTCGTCTAATAATTTGAATATCTTTCTGTCCACATGTATAAAATCATCTATACTTTTATCTTCAAATTGCTCGGAGTTTCCTGTTCTGTTTCCCTCATCCACCCGTTCATTCGCTAAGGACCAGAGCTTTGTCGGACCTATCATCTCGCAGATGATTAAGCCCTTGCCCTTCAGACCTTCAAGATATTTTAAAGTAGTTGTTTTGCTCATATTCGCACGTTTAACCACTTCGCTCGTGTTTAATTTCTCGTTCCTCAGTAGTTCAAGTAATTCTTTTTCTCGCCAGTGCATACGCTGTTCACCATAAGAATCTGTATACATAAATAATCTTCGGATTTGTTTGACAACAGATTACATACAACCTCTCTTTCTGCGTTTTTTCTTTTAGCACCACTTTTCTTTTTGTATTTGTATAGCGAATTTTTAAAACCACGAGATTCCACAAGATTAACACAAGAAATAGGGATTACGGTTGGATAATGTGGCTTATGGTATACTAAAATCTGGTTACTGTCCTTCTATTCTCGTGGAAATCTGTGCAATCTTGTGGTTAGCTAAACAAATACTTTTTTAAAAAACAGCATTTCAAGTTTGCGCTCCGTAGGCACACCGTTATCATCCCAACCTCGCATACGATAATATTCATCAAGCGTCTTCAAAAACTCTTCTCGGTCTATTACTCTGCCATTCACCTGCTCGTCAAAAAATCTATCTGGTAGCGTATCATCTTCTCTGGAAAAACCCTCTCTCACATTATAAAGCCGTTCAACGTTCCATATCCGCTCGCCCACACGCATTAAATCCTCAGACGTATAAACCTCGCCCGTTACCGCGCTTAATATGTTCGCATATTCCTCTTCGCCTGCACCGAAGAATGCAAATTTACAAACCACAAGCGAATCAACCGCAGAAAACCTATCCTGAAATATCTTTGTATGTCCTGCTTTGCCTGCAAGTGTGTAAGGGTCAATCGCCTTCGGCTTTCGCAGTATCTCCGGCGCCACGAGATATGCCCTCGTATGACATCCACCCCGGTTAGACGTAGCGTAGCTGAACCCCAGCCCTTTTACCCCACGAGGATCGTATGCTGGCAGTTCAAGCCCTTTTACCTGCATTGACTTCTCAGGACAGCCTTCAGAATCAGAAAATAGCTTCGCACCTCTGCCAAGCTTTTCACCAATACCCTCTTTTTCACCTATCAGTCTCGTCAGCTTCAAAAGTTCGGCATGCGAAATACCCGCATTCTTGATTTCACTGTAACACCCCAAAACACCCGCGACTGAAATCGTATCCACACCATAGTCATTACACAGCCTGTTCGCCGCAACAACTGCCCTGTAATCAGAATTTTTGATGTTCGCGCTCATCAACCCGATTGTTTCATATTCCGGCAGTTCCCCTCCATCTTTATCTACTCTTTTACATGCGATAGGGCAGGAATAGCATGCTCTTTTTGCAGGCGAATATTTTTCGTTTATAGTTTTTGCAAAAAATGGCGTCAGGTCAATCTCAGGCTCAGCCTTACTAAAATTTGCAACCGGCAGAATTTTCATCCAGCTCGTTATCTTCACTAAAAACGGCGTGCCAAAGACCGCCAGACCTTTACTTATCGTGGGACTCGCAACTAATAACCGATTAATCGCTTTCTTTTGTTTTAAAAACTCGGGTTTGTCGTAAATTTCTACTTTGCCTGTGCCCTTTACCACTATCGCTTTCAGGTTCTTCGAACCCATAACCGCGCCTACACCACCGCGTCCAAAGGCATGAACGGCGTCAGAGATGATCGAAGCTATATTTACCTGTTTCTCACCCGCTCGGCCTATACAAGCTACGCTGCCCTTTCCTTTTAACAGGTGAGTGGTCTCTTTTACGTTCTTACCCCACAGCGTCAAAGCGGATTTTATCTCTGTTCTTTCGCCTTCTATTTCAATAAAAACAGACTCGGACGATTTGCCAGTAATAATTATCGCATCGTATCCCGCCTTTTTTAATTCAGGCCCAAATGAACCACCGCAGTTAGAATCGAATATCGTTCCTGTCAAAGGCGATTTCGTGGACAGCGAGACTCTACCCGAAGCGGGAGTGGTAGTGCCAGTTAAAGGACCGGCGGCAAATACAAGCGGGTTATCTGGTGAAAGGGCTTCTACGCGCCCCACATCGTAAACTATTTTCGCGCCAAGTCCTCGACCACCAATATAATCTTTGAGTAACGAATATTCAGGCACGAAGCTATCTATTCGACCTTTCGAAATGTCTATTCTGAGTATCCTGTTTTTCCAGCCGTTCATATAATTTCTTTAGAGTGGTGCTATTGAAATATCTTTCATTCAAAATTATAGCAGAAGATTGAAAAGAGTGGTAGAGACGCCCATCTATATTCTTGGCGAGGCACAAAGAAGTGTTTGAAGAATCCAGGGCGTTAATCCACTCTCTGGTATAAACCCCTCTTAATCTCGGATCTCATGACCGGGACTCAACGCCAGTTGATTAAAATACGAGGGGGATAACACTGTTGTTGCTCTTATTGCTCTACCCTTCTTAAAAGTTCCGTTAATGCTTATCCCCATTGGGAGCACTTTGGATATCAAATCAAAAGTTTTTGCGTTGAAATAGCCGTTAACCAGCAACAGCACTATTGAGCCACTTGCGTGGCAGAACCAAAACTATAAATCTGACTACCGTCTACTTAATAGATATGAAATGGCTAAACAAAATCCTTGGCAAGGAGGAGGTAATACCGTCCACCGTCACCTTCAATGAAATAGATACCTGGTTAGAACTGGTATCGAAATCGTTATTTCGTGGTCTGGGCACGAACGCCGACCAGTTATACAAAGAGATAAGCGATACACGTGATAGACTCAAGCAAGACACCACCGAACTTCAAGATGCCGAACCAAAGGCGGACATGCCCGATACTATCGCAAAAATCGGTTTGCCAAACCGCGATAAACTGGTAAAAAATCTCTATTCGCTGACCGAAAAGATTTCTATTCCGACCCGGACCGATTATAAAACCGTTTTATCCTTTTATGGAGCAACACATTCCAACATAAAATCTGCGCTTGGTAAATCATCGAAGACCATCTACTATGTTCGGTCGCTCTTTCCTGATGAGGTCAAGGAAGTTGAATCTGATCTCAAACGATTGAGAACCGCTCTTAACCTACTTGTCACACCCATAAAGGGAAAAGAAAGCAAGATTACGAATTTAGAACGTGTGCCCACGATAGTACGGGACATAAAAGATTTGAAATCAGGAATAGCGAAGGAGAAAGAGAACGTTCGCGAACAAGCGGAAGAGAGTTCGACACTCGAAATGCGAATCGGAACAGAAGAGAAAAGATTGAGGGTGATAGAAGATAGTGAAGACTGGAGACGGTTCAAAGAGCTCGAGACCGAATTAGCTACATTAAAAGAGGGACTAACCGCAGTTGAATTGGAAATTAGCAATTTGTTCGCGCCAATTAACAAAGAGCTCAAGCTATTGAAGAAACAGGATGAGACCGGGAGGTTTACCCTCACACCGGAAGAGCGAAAAGCGATCTCGGCAATCTTATCAACCCCGATTCAAGCGCTTGGTGAGGATATCAACGAATATCTCCGCTCTATAAGGAAGCTCATAGAAGGTGAGGGTTCTATATTGAAGGATCGAAAGCGAGAGAAGGCACTGAAATGGATAGACCATCTGTTGAGTGCGGGGCTATCCGCGATAAAAGACAAACGTGAACGGCTACAATCGAAAATTGAAGAGGCCGGAGGTACGCTTTCTGATATGACGATACTCAACGATAGAGTGGAGGTCGAAGAATCTATTGTGTCTGCTAACGGGCAACTCACGCGATTACAAGAAGGAATAGCACGGGCGGAAAGACATGTAGTTTCGTTGGAGGAGGAACTTACAAAGAAAGAGGGGGTTTTGTTAGAGACTTTGGAACGGATTGCGGGTATGGAGATTGAGATTCAGTTTTAACGTTGATTTTTATTAAAAATGAAAGTAGTCGGGAAAGAATCAAAAAGCGCTTTTATAGCAAAGGACGGCTCTGAGATAATAGAGCTGTTCAAATCGGAGAGGATGAGTTTGGCGGAAGCAACGGTTTATAAAGAGACGAAACGCCATTTTCATAACACATCCGAGGAACTATACCACATCCTGGGAGGTAAAGGCGTTATGGAGATTGAGGGTGAGAAGAAAGATGTTTCTGTGGGGGATACGGTGGTCATATTACCCAAAGAGAAGCATAGGATATTCACGGCTAAGAAAGTACGATTCTTGTGCCTCTGCTCGCCGCCATATTCAGATGAGGATACGGTATTGGAATAGTTCGAGATGACAAGGTTCAGATACATCCGGCACGGAGTCAAGAGGAAACACGGGATTATAGAAGGCGTTTTACCCTTATTGGAGCGAATATCTGCGATAGAAGGAGTGGAAAAGGTAGTGCCTGCTTTGATCTCCCATTCTACTGCAAGAGGTACAAAACAGCCAGAATTGAGGTTTCAGAGAGATACACCTTCGGGGTTCAAGTTATTGGCGCACAGCAAAAGAGGTATTCAGGAGATATTCGTGGTGGTTACGGAGTCAAAGAAAGAAGAGGTAAAATATAAGCTGAAGGAATTGTATTTGTCGTTGAACTAAGAAACCACGAGATTTCACGAGATTAGCACAAAAAAGTAGCCATTACTTTTTTAAAAAGTTTTTTAAGAAAAGTTCAGTTCCAGAAAGAACAAAAGATGAAAAAAGTTATTAATATCTATGCTTAATATTCTTTTAATGAGTCCGCCTTTTGGAGTTGCTTGGGAAGTTTGGATTGGTGGTGCAACCATATGTATTGCTTTAATCGGAGGCATGTGGAAACTTGCTAACTGGAAAGGTGGATTAGATCAATGGAAGAAAGGTATTGACGATTGGAAAAATAGTGTGGACAATCGGTTTGATAAGTTAGCGGAAAATATTAACACACTGATGTCCGATGTAGCAGTAATTAGAGCCGCTTCTGAAAAAGATGCAACAAGAAATGGTATGATACAACGGCATAGCCCTCTTGTTCCTTCTAAAAAGGCAATAGAGATCCTTGAAGAGTTAAATATCATTTCGCAGGTGGATGCAAACATCTCTTACATTCAAGAAGAAATAGAGAAACGCTCTCATACCCAAATATATCGTGAAATCGAAGACACAGAAGAGAGTTTTATAGAGATTGCACCTAGTGTAATCCATGCATTGATCAAAAAAGGAAAGATTAAAGAGAAGAAGATAGATGAGGCGATGGATAGATTAGAACAGGTGTTCCCGACAGTAACTTATTACGGCGTGCTTCTGTTGATTGCAGCATATATATTAGAAAAGAGGAGTGAAAAGGGTGTTATAGCTAAACCTTCGATGATTTATAGCCAGATTGATATGATCGCTTCAAAAGATCGTGATGAAGCTTTAGCATCATTTGGTGGCGATGCAGAAAAAGCGATAAAAAGTCTTGAAATGAGTATTAGAACCCTTGAAAAAATGGGTGATAAGAACGAACTTTCCAGAGCACATAATAATCTTGGAGTTTTGTTAGACGATATTGGAAATAAAGCGGCTGCTGAGGCTGAATACCGAAATGCACTACGGATTAAAACTGATTACGCACTAGCTCATTATAATTTTGGTTTTTTGTTAGACGATATTGGAAGAAAAGAGGATGCTGAGGCTGAATATCGAGATGCGATA
>QBUM01000033.1 GCA_013180585.1 Candidatus Methanophagaceae archaeon GoMg2 | reverse complement strand
TACACGGATTTATCTTTTTTGTCTTTCATACGACTTTTTACCGTCACAGAGCAGATCGCCCAAAATTAATTAGAAGTTTTTGATTTCCATCTGCGTTAATCTGCGTTAATCTGTGTCCATAAAATACTTTTTGTATTTCTTTTCTATTGGTTTTGTGGGTCAATTACTTAACCGAACACACATGAAGCCGGATATATATTAATATTTCTCGTGAAAATCTGTGTGATCTGTGGTTAGCTAAGCAAATACAAAACGCTTACTTCGGAACGCCCGGGACTAAAAAAGTTTCGTGCAGCGAGTTTCTTTGCCTTCGATTGCATCTATTACACGATCCGGGAAATTACCGTTTATAATAATGCAACTCATATTATGCTGCATTAAAAAATCCGGTAGTGCTACGTCCACACATCCCCTAATCCCTTTCTCAATCATCTCTTCCACGCGCATCTCCTCAATCAAACGGCCTCCTGCATCTAATAATCCATTTACGTCCGTTAATTTTATGAATGTGTCTTCACCCAGTTTATTTGCAACAAAAGCTGCTATCGTGTCTGATGTAACATCCCACGTATGCGGTAAGCAATCATCAGCTTTTAGTATTTGATAGGGCTGTATTATGCAGAGATGTCCCTCTATCCCGTCCAAGCTCTCGACCACAGGCAGCTCATCGTTTGCCAAAAAAAGCCCGTACTGGTGCATTGCAAAGACCGCCATCCAATGCGCTGCTGCTTCTGTTAGAGACCCATCCTCCGATAGTGTTCTTACCACTTCTGCGAACGGTCCACCGCCCGGGATTAATAAAATGGTTATATCATTCTTCTCTGCATAAACTCTAAGAACCTGTATAATGTCCCTGCCTATTTCTATCAGGCTGCCACCCAACTTTATTATCTCTCTTTTCCGCATTCTTTTTTCTAACATATCGCAAAAAGAAATTCGCTATAAGAATCACTCAGTAGCCGGTACACTTGGTGTAACATATTTCTTTGAATGTTTTCTTCTTGCAAGAACGGGGTTTTTACCGATAACGAATGAAAAAATCTTTAAACTCACCGGTATAATCGTCCCAAGTAACATTTACAGATGATACCTTTGCCTCTGGAGGACCATAGCGACAAAAATCTACTACCTCTTCCACTTTGTTCTTTACTCCTTCAAACACCGCCTCTACTCGCCCATCACTTAGGTTCCGTGCCCAGCCCTTTACACCCCTCAAATTTGCTTCGTCTTTTGTGGTATATCGAAATAGTACGCCCTGTACTCTTCCCTCGATAAACACGTGTGCTCTCACTTTTGAATTCATTTTTCGCGTGTCCTCTCGTCTTGTTGCCTTAGCGTTAATTTACTTATAGTTAGAAGGTCTATGGCTATAAAAAGATGAAACGAATTGAGATAAAAGTAATTCCAAATTCAAATAAAAATGAGATAATTGAAGCGGAACCATTAATAGTAAGAGTAAAAGACCCGCCAATAAAGGGCAAGGCAAATAAAACTGTTGTCGGGTTACTGTCAAGATATTTCAACGCCAATGTGAGAATCATTTCGGGAAGCAAAAGCAGGCGTAAAATTGTGGAGATCGAAGAGCCCGATGAAGGTATGAGAAAAGATGAGTGATGGATCATGACCCCTTACCACAAACTACTCAAATAACAATGTCGCATCTATCACCAATCCGACAAATCAATCTCCGGCTAAAGGGTACATTTGCTATTTTTATTACAATTCATTAACATTTTTGTCGCGGAAATCCTATCAAAAAGTTGGTAACTTGCAATATATAATTTGATAGCACCACACTGTTAAAATATGATACAAATCAGAATATAAGGTAGGGAATGTGTTTTTCCCGAACGAGAGATGAGATTGAAAAAACCGTCAGACGAGAAAGGGGAACGATCTGCAATAAGGACGCAAGTTATTATTATAATTGTTATAGCCACCGCTATCATAGTTGCAATAATTCTCAGCAACCAAGCATACAGTGATACGAAGGAGCGAGCTACCGACCAGTTCAACCAGCAACAGTTGGAATTAGCTCGTTCGACTGCTACCGGCATTGAGTATTTTATCATTAATGTCGAAGATGACCTGCTCGGGCTGTCAGAGCTCCCGGCGGTGCAGACGCTGGAACCAGGTATTCAAGAAGAGCTGAAAGCTATCTATGTCGGGTTTCCATCAGAAACATCGTTACGACGGCTGGATAAAAATGGCACTCTCAGTTTTATCTGTCCGGATGAGGGATGGCGAAAAGAGCTGGTAGGACGGGATTACAGTGGTGAATCATACATCCAAACTGCTAAAGATACCGGTGACAATGTCATCTCGGGATTGATAGTCAACGAGATAGGTGAAAAGCGCATCCGGATTGTGCGACAAGTTTACATAGAGGACGAAAACGGATACAGAGAATTCAATGGCGTCATTATCGCTTCTATAGAGGCTGTCCCACAAATAAATCATTGCATTTTAACACAAGAAAAACACAGAAG
>QBUM01000034.1 GCA_013180585.1 Candidatus Methanophagaceae archaeon GoMg2 | reverse complement strand
CTATCACTTCCTCTTTATTTGCTATCGTCAGTCCCATCCTCAAAATAAGCAGGAGCTCTTCTTTAATCTCTTCCAGTTCGCATTTCCAGTTTGGTAGTTCAATGGTAACGCAAAAATCGTGCTCGCTGAACTCTCGCCTTAGGATTGGTGCGATAGAGCCCAAAAGGATTCCATTGCCGAGGTCAACGAACGGAGGAACTCCTATTTTTTCCTCACGCTCCGGGTCAGTTAATCGCGAATACGACTGCTCGCTATAAGCATGCAGCTCGAAATAAAAGCTCGGCTTGTACTCCTGAATAAGTCGAAGCAATTCCATGCCTTCTTTGCCCCGGTAGTATTCTTCTGATAAAACAGCTATGTACTTACTGTTTTCGACAATACAGGGGACGATTATCGCTTCTCCGGCGTTTATATTCTCCTTTGCCAAACGCTCCAGAATAGGTGCGGTGTATAGACTTTCTTTCCCGTGCAGACCACCGACAAAGAGTTTCGTCGGTCCTTCTTCAGAAGCTACAAGTCGGTACAACTTCATTTCGTAATCGGTAAAACTTTTTGCGAGCAAAAACCTTTGCTAAAAAGCTTCGCGGGAAATATTTTCTTTTGATTAAACTTTCTTTTTGAAAGGAAGTTTTTTACATTAAATCCAGGTCTTTCGTTACTTTGTCTATTTCGTCCGCACTTGCAGGTCCTATTCCTATTGCAGTCACTGTTCCCGGCGGGATTTCCGTTAGCCCCGCATCTTCCACGATGGCTACCGGTAAGTCAAACTTCTCAGATTCGTATTTTAAGTTGTATATCTCGTCAAGGGTGTTCACCTTCAGCACAACTTTCTTCTGACCTTGCTCTTTCCATTCCTTTCTGTCCCGCATCGTAGCTAGGTCGTAGCTTAGTATAGAAGCATGGGCAGCTTGTGCTGCTGCTTTGCCTTTTGATAGCTTCAAATCCGCTCGGAGGATTATACACTGTTTATATTCCTTTTCTGTTCTGCTAAATATCTTACGCATTTTGCTCCTCTTTTAATTTGTTCAATCGTTTACGGAGATCGTCACAAACAGAAGTGCCCACAGCAAGGCTCTCGGCTTTTTGATAATAATCCAATGCTTGTTCTTTATCACCTTTCTGAGTGAAAACATCTCCAATGTTCATTAAAGTTAGTGCTATTTCTATTCTCATACCTACATCCTTGAAAATTCTCAACGCCTTCTCGTAATATCCCAATGCTTTTTCATGTTCTCCTTTGTCTAAGTTGACATTACCTATGTTTACAAACACACTTGCAATTCCTTCTTTTCTTCCCAACTCCTCATCCAGTTCCAGTGCCTTCTCATAATATTCCAGAGCTTTATCAAGTTCTCCTTTGATTCGGTAGACATTGCCTATATTTCCAAGTTGATTTGCCAGTCCTTCTTTTATTCCCAAATCTTCATTTAATTTCAATGCCTTCCTGAAATATTCCAGAGCTTTATCAAGTTCCTCTTTGATTCCGTAGACAATGCCTATATTTACAAGTTGATTTGCAATTCCTTCTTTACTTCCCAATTCTTCAGCTAATTTCAATGCCTTCCCGTAATATTCCAGGGCATTGTCAAGTTCTCCTTTGATTTGGTAGACATTGCCTATATTTCCAAGGGCTGCTGCAATTCCTTCTTTACTTCCCAATTCTTCATTTAATTTCAATGCCTTCCCGTAATATTCCAGAGCATTGTCAAGTTCTCCTTTGATTCGGTAGACAATGCCTATATTTACAAGGTTTGCAGCCATGCCTTCTTTACTTCCCAATTCTTCATTTAATTTCAAAGCCTTCCTGAAATATTCCAGAGCTTTTTCAAGATCTCCCAAATAATAGAATATCGTGCCCAATTCACCCAGAATTTTTGTTTTTTCTTCCTTATCCCTAACTTTTTCAAGCAGATATTCATTTATCCGCTTCCTTCTCAGCAATTCATCCTTGTCTTGGTAAGAGAAAGGAGTGCCCATAGTTTCAATTGCCTCAAAAGCTATTCCTCTTTCTGCTTCTTCTAATTCGTAATAATTCCCCCTATACCGCCAGAAGTCTGGTGCTTTTCTTATCACACTCTCAGAAAATGCTTGATTGTAAAACATCAGATTAGGTATCTTTGCTTCGTAGAACAACTCCCTGAAGTTATTCAATGTGTTAATTAAATCTTCTGTCGGCGCTTCAGGCATTATCCAGATTAAAATCTCGGAATTCCCAAATTTTTGCTCTTTTAAAATGCGAATGATTTGTTCACCATTTTCCACGTAAATTAACTTTGATAAGAATCTTCCCCTTAACGTCTGGATAATTCTATCTCTATACGCGGGAGAATTAACCACACACAGAATCAAGTTCCCGCTGCCTTTAGAAATCTCAAGCTCTGCTATTATCGTATCTATTTCCTCTAAATCATCTATTACGCTTTCTTCCATTTCTCTACCAGCGGCATCAGTAACGGATTTATATCGCACCACCTTCCCTCTTCATCCTCATACTCGACTG
>QBUM01000035.1 GCA_013180585.1 Candidatus Methanophagaceae archaeon GoMg2 | reverse complement strand
GTTTGAAGAATGCACCAGAATCGGGGGAACCCAGAGGGATTGTTTAGACCTTGAAGAACTTGGAGTTACGGAATTGGTAAAAATGCTCAAGGAGGTAAACATAGAAGCGATTCTACAAGATTTCGGTAGGCAGAAGAAAGGAGAAGACCCTGTTATTCATTTCTATGAAGATTTTCTACGGGAATATGACCCGAAACAGAAGGTCAAGCGGGGGATCTTCTATACCCCGGATTCTGTCGTTTCGTTTATCGTTCGCTCGGTGGATTATTTGCTCCGAACAGAATTTGATTGTCCGGATGGGTTAGCAGATATCTCCACAATTCCTGTTAAGGTCAATGAAGGGGTAGAACAAGCTCCTAAGGTTCAGATTCTCGACCCTGCTGTGGGAACTGGGACATTTTTGAAATACGTCATTGAAGAAATCAGAAAGACTTTTGAAAAGAACCATAAAGACTTGAGCGATGAGGAATTAAGAGAAGAGTGGATTGAATATGTCAATAAGAACTTATTTCCGAGGGTGTTTGGCTTTGAGTTGCTGATGGCACCTTATGTTATTGCTCATTTGAAATTGGGACTGAAATTAAGGGAAACTGAATATGATTTCTCATCGCATCAAAGGTTGGGAGTGGCTTTGACTAACGCATTAGAATCGGGGAGGGAATCTGCGGAAAAGCTTGATGCTTATTTAGGCTGGTTGGCACAGGAGAGTAAATATGCTAATTACGTAAAAACATCTAAAAATGTTTCTGTCGTTATTGGGAATCCGCCGTATTTAGGCATTTCCGAGAACATGGGGGACTGGATAACGGGATTAATTGAGGATTATAAATATGTTGATGGGAAACATTTTGGAGAGAAGAAACACTGGCTCCAAGATGATTATGTGAAGTTTATCAGGTTCGGGCAGTGGAAGATTAACCGGACAGGAGAGGGGATTTTAGGATTCATCACGAACCACAGCTATTTAGATAATCCCACTTTTAGAGGTATGCGGCAATCATTGATGAAGAGTTTTGATGAGGTTTATTTGCTGAATTTGCACGGGAACTCATTGAAGAAGGAGAAATGCCCTGACGGCAGTAAAGATGAGAATGTGTTTGACATTCGGCAGGGTGTGGCTATCGGCTTATTCATCAAGAAAAAAGAGCAGAAGGAAAAAGGGATTGCGAAAGTATATTATGCTGAGAGGTGGGGATTTCGTGAAGATAAATACAACTGGCTTTTGGGGAATGACATTACAACTACAGAATGGAAAGAACTGAAGCCAAACAGTCCTTTTTATTTCTTCGTGCCCTTTGTGCCTACTTTTCAGAAGGAATATGAGAAATACTGGAAGATAACAGATATTTTTCCAGTTAATAGTGTGGGGGTTGTCACCGCAAGGGATAAGTTTGTAATTGATTTTGATAGAGAAGCTTTAAAAAGGCGAATAGAGATGTTCAGGGATTTGTCAATATCTGATGAAGTGATTGAGCAAAGTTTTAAATTGAAAGATACCAGCACATTTAAACATAGACAATCTCGAGAACGCTTATCTAAGGACGATGAATGGGAAAAATATTTTTCTGAAATTCTATATCGCCCTTTTGACAAAAGAAAGATTTATTATACAAATGCAGTTGTTGAAAGACCGCTTTTAGAAGTTATGCGGCACATGATGCATGAAAATTTGGGGCTGTGCGTTGGTAGAGCTGGGCAAGTTGTGGGATTAGAAAAACCATGGAACATTGTTTTCTGTTCAGAGTGCATTGAAGATTTTAATTTGTTCTATCGTGGTGGAAATGTTAATTTCCCCCTCTATCTTTATACTGATGAATCGAAAGGGAAGTTGTCGGATGAACAAGCATCTAAACCAGAACGCACCTCAAACTTCGCTGGCGAATTTTTACAAGCCGTAAAAGAAGCAATAGGCAAAGAACCAACCCTCGAGGATATTTTCTATTACATCTACGCCATTCTCTACTCTCCTTCATACCGCACCCGCTACGAGGAATTTTTGAAATTTGATTTCCCAAGAGTGCCGTTAACTTCCGACAAGGACTTGTTTAAAACGCTGTGCAGGCTCGGTTCTGAACTGGTATCCCTGCATTTAATGAAGTCGCCGGAACTCGATAATTTGATTACCGAGTTCAAAGGAGAGGGTGATAATGTCGTTGCAGCAATCGGTAATAAGTCATACAAGAACGGTAAATTGAAAATCAATAAAACGCAATGGTTCGATGGGATACCTGAAGAGGCGTATAATTTTCATATAGGTGGTTATCAGGTTTGCCAGAAGTGGCTTAAAGACCGTAAGGGGCGAGAGTTAACCGAAGAAGAAATAGAGCATTATCAGAGAATCGTGGTTGATTTGAATGAGACGATAAGGATAATGGAAGAGATAGATGAGGTGATAGAGGGACATGGCGGGTGGCCTGTACAATAAATAGAATGCAGAAGAATATTTTCGACAGCCAGTTTAAAAGAGGCAAAAAAAAATGAACAAGAGAATATACATTTTTTATATCATAAT
>QBUM01000036.1 GCA_013180585.1 Candidatus Methanophagaceae archaeon GoMg2 | reverse complement strand
CGCCTCAAATCGTCCAAATCGGTAATAGGTGCTTTGCAAGTGTAATTTTCGCAGATATACACGGTTGGCTTGCCCTGAACAGCTACCTTATCCGTAATCACTGGTATCCGACCTAAAAGTTCATCGTCTTTAGATGAGGTGAAAGCAATAACTTGATTAGGCAAAAAATGGCGGTTAATTTCTACTGCAAATGCCTGTGCTGCTTCTATCTTTTGACTTGCTATTACGACTTGCATAGGACTGCTGAGATAGAAATCGAGCGCACAAAGCATCTGTGTATGCTCTAACGGGCTCTGCTCCAGTTGCGCACCGAAAGTCCGAAAAATGTTTTTGGCCAGTATTCGCAGTTCCTCGTTGTCTGTCAGTGCTGCAATCCGAAGCAGGTTCTGTGCGGCAATCGAATTGCCAGAAGGAATAGGGCCGTCGTATACTTCCTTTATAGCTGCCGGAAGCTCGGTTTCGCCATAGCGATTGAAGAAGAATCCACTATTCGCTTTATCCCAGAACAGCTCAACCACACGATCATTCAGTTGGAACGCTTCACGCAGCCATTTCGGATCGAAGCTGGCTTCGTATAAGTCGAGCAATGCCGCGGTGAGAAAGGCGTAATCTTCCAAGGTGCCGTGAATCGCAGCTTCACCGGCTCTGTAGCGCCTAAATAATTGCCCTTCTTTACTGAGATTATCGAGTATGAATTGAGTTGCCGAAGTTGCCGCGTCAAGAAAGCGTCTCTCACGCAATACCTGGTAGCCTAAAGCGAGTGCAGAGATCATCAGACTATTCCATCCGGTGATAATCTTATCGTCAGTTTTTGGTCGTATCCTTCGGTTACGCGCTTCAAGAAGCTTCTGCTTGCTCCTGTTGATGAAATCGGCAGTATCTTTGTTGACCTCGTCATTAGCTACATGAAGTACACTTTTGCCGCCTTCAAAGTTTCCTTGCTGTGTTACTCCATAATAGCGGCAGAAGACTTCGCCATGCTCTTCACCAAGAACCGGTATTATCTCACTGGGAGACCATACATAGAACGCGCCCTCGATGTCTTCGCTATCCGCATCTATCGCAGAGTAGAACCCGCCGTTGGAATCGGTCATCTCTCGCAGCACCCAATCCAGCGTCTCGGTTGCAATCTGAGCAAAGAATGTATCACTTGTAACATGATATGCCCAAAGATAAACCCTGACTAAGAGTGCGTTATCGTATAGCATCTTCTCGAAATGTGGTACCAGCCAGTACCTATCGGTAGAATAGCGATGAAAACCGCCACCCAGTTGGTCATAAATGCCTCCACGTGCCATCGCGTAAAGGGTCTTAGTCACCATTTTTAATGCGTACTGTTCCTGTTCCCTATGGTAATATCGGAGCAAGAACGAGAGGTAGCTGGGCAATGGGAACTTCGGGTTCTTTGCTGACCAAGCAGCCACATCGGCACCAAATCCACCGTAGTCTGAGTCGAACCGTAGGACAAGTTGTTCAAAAGCATTATCAAGGAGGTCGGGTGAGATTTCATCACTGGGAGGTTTGTACAGGTATGAGTTGCGTAAGTGTTTCGTAATCTGTTCGGAATTTTGCTCAATCTGCTCCCGGTTATCATGCCATAAGTTCACAATAGTCCGTAGGACATCGTTGAATGCTGGTAAGCCATGCCCGGGTTCAGGTGGGAAATAGGTTCCACCGTAGAACGGCTTCAGGTCTGGTGTAAGGAAAACCGATAGGGGCCAGCCACCGATGCCCGCCATCATCTGCACCGCCTTCATGTAGATTTCATCCAGGTCTGGGCGCTCTTCACGGTCTACTTTTATGCATACGAAGTTAGCGTTGAGAAGCTCGGCGGTTCGCTCGTTCTCGAAGGATTCGCGTGCCATCACATGACACCAGTGGCAAGTGGAATAGCCAATACTGAGAAATATAGGTTTATGCTCTTCATTGGCACGAGTAAACGCTTCTTGTTGCCAGGGGCACCGGTTGACCGGATTGTGGGCATGCTGGAGCAGGTAGGGACTTTTCTCGTTTATGAGGGCGTTTGGATTTTTCATTTTATATACTTAAAGTCAAAATAATATTAAAATAGAAGTGAAGAAGTATGGAAACCGTATGTATCCCCCGTGAGAGATATGAATATCTGGTAAAATGCGAGCGATTGGTGGCTATGGAATTTGAAGAGAAGTTCTCTGATGAGTTTATAGCAGAGGTCAAAGAGAGCGAGGAAGCATATGGGCGGGGTGAATACATCGAAGTAAAGAATAGGGAAGAAAGGGAAAAGCTATTTGAGTCCCTATGATTCAGAGATGAGATACAAGGAGAGATACACAAAACCTTTTCTAAAAGACGTTAGGGTTATCAAAAAGGACAAGATACTGTTAGATAGACTGAATAAGAAAATCGAGAAGATACTTGAAAATCCAGAGCATTATCCACCTAAACGATATGAGTTAAAGGGGAAAAGAAGTGCTCATGTTGGCTCTTATGTGATCCTTTTTGAAGTTGTGGAAGAAATAGTTATATTTCACATATTTAGGCATCATGACC
>QBUM01000037.1 GCA_013180585.1 Candidatus Methanophagaceae archaeon GoMg2 | reverse complement strand
AAGATTTTCTACAGGCATTAAAAGATTTTCTAACAGATAAGGGCTACAATACCTACCTAAATCCACGTAAAAGTGAAACGGAAAAATATGTGGAACTAAAAAATCAGACGGTTATATTAAGACCTTTCATTTCTTCTCGTGAACCTAAAAACCAGTGTTTTGCAAAAATAGAGAAGATACTTGTGGATTTGCTTATGGAGACGAAAAAGGTTAATCTCATGGATATGAGCGAATACCAGAAGATTTTTTCCAATATAATCCATAATTACCGCATAAATATAGCTGAAATGCTCGATTACGCAGAAAGGCGAAAGATAAAAGAAAAGATGCGGACTATGTGCATGGACGCAAAATCCACCTATGCCACATTATTGTAAAATGTGGTGATGGTGGTGATGGTGGTGATAGGATACTCCGTGAAAAATGATTAGCAGAACATGTTTTGAAAGAAAATGGATAACGAATAAACATAGAGAAACAAACGCAGACCCAATACTGATAGAAAAAGCAATATATGCCTTTGAATTGCTTGGGAATTTGGTCGAAAATGGCATCAATCTGATTTTTAAAGGTGGCACAGGGTTGATGCTGCTCATTCCTGTGTTGAAAAGACTCTCCATTGACCTCGACATAATAACTGAGGATGAAGATCTAAGATTGTACGAATCCTTCGATGCACTAATAAAAGAAGGTGTATTCAAAAAATGGGAAGAAGATAAAAGACCCATCGAGCGAAAAATACCAAAGAGTCATTTTAAATTCTACTACAACTCTTCAATAGAACGTAGGATGGCTTATATCATGCTTGATATTGTAAAAATGCCGTCCCCTTTCCCTGAAACGATCGAAAGGCCAATTATTATACCATTGTTTGAAGTGGAAAAAGAAGTGAAAGTGTGCATACCCACACTAAATGGCTTTACAGGTGACAAAATGAGCGCTTTTGCTCCTACAACCATAGGAATTCAATATGGTAAAGAAAAATCAATGGAAATAATAAAACAATTATTTGACCTCGGAATTCTATTTGAATACATAACAGACCTGAAGGAAATCAGTCAGTCGTATAAAAGAATTGCTGAAATTGAAGCTTCTTATCGTGACATGAGATTGTCAACAGATACTTTTTTGTGTGACACAATACAAGCCTCTTTTCTCATCTCTCAGTTAGATTTCCGGGGAAGTATTGAGAATGGTTATACAAGAGAACTAAGAGACGGGATAAGAAGAATTAGAAGTCACATAGTTGGAGGTAGATACACCTTTTCAAATGCCAAAGAGGATGCGTCAAAAGTTGCCTGTCTTGCTTTTTTAATTAAAGATGGTCGTTTGGATATGGATATAGAAGTACTGAAGCAAAACAGAGGCGATGTAGAGAGATTAAAGGACGTTCTTCTTCCAGAGGAATTCGGTATTCTAAATAAGCTAAAGGTGATTTCACCAGAAAGTTTTTATTTATGGACGGTAGCTACTGAAGTAATGCCGGAGGATGAAAATGATAAATAGGGTGATAGAAACAAGAAGAGAAGTCATAGAGAAACTGAAAACTATACTGGAAGAAATCGGCGTTGTATATACAAATATCCTTTTATTTGGCAGTAGAACAGGGAAGGATTTTGAAGAAGAAAGTGATTGGGACTTTTTGATAGTTGTAAAAGGCAATTTAGACTTAAAAGAGAAAAGAGAACTCTGGCATAAGATTTACAGGCGATTTCATGATTATTTCCCTTTCGTTTCCGTGGATATAATTTTGAAAGATGAACAATCGTTTGAAGATGAGAAGAATGTAGCAAACACAATTTCTAACGAGGCATATCTAGAGGGTATCAACGTATGAAGGAAGAAGTGGTCTTGAGATGGCTCAAGAAAGCGGAAAATGACTTGGAAATACAATATCCTGAAGAGTATATTGAACTCCGTATTGATGAGGCAAAGGCGCTTTATGAAACCGCAAAAGAAGTGAAAGAATTTGTAGTGGAGGTGACGAAAAATGAATAGAAAGGAATTGTTCAAAAAAATTGTTACAATCCTTGAAAGATACGGAGCAAAAAAGATAGCGATTTTTGGCTCTTACGCCAGAGACGAAGCGAAACCAGAAAGCGATATAGATATTATTGTGGAATTCTCTGAAAGAAAAAGTTTGCTTGACCTTGTAGGAATAGAACAGGAACTGTCTGATGCGTTGGGTGTGAATGCAGATTTGCTAACGGAAAAGCCCATAGTCCATACCTGATAGATAGGATTAAACGAGAAATGAAGGTGATATACGAATGAAGAAAGATGACTTTGTTTACCTAAGGCATATCGGGGATGCCATATTTAGAATCGAAGAATATACTAAAGGAGTGAAATACGATGATTTTATGAATATTAATCTTGTTCAGGCGGGTGTGATGAGAGAGCTTGAGATATTAGGAGAAGCCACTAAGCGGTTATCCAGGGACATCAGAGCGAAATATCCCGATATACCCCGGAGGGAAATGGCGGGGATGAGAGATAAACTGATACATGATTATTTTGGCGTGGATTTAGA
>QBUM01000038.1 GCA_013180585.1 Candidatus Methanophagaceae archaeon GoMg2 | reverse complement strand
TGAGAGTGCAGAAGTAACTGAGTTATGGAACAGAACTTATGATGGTGTATTCAATGACCACGCAAAAGGAGTAGCCACGGACGCATCGGGTAATGTAATCGTAACTGGCTATTCTCATGGTGGATGCACCATGTGCACTAACAACTACTACACGATAAAATATAACCCCACTGGAGGTACGTTATGGTGCAAAACCTATGATAGTGGATTTAGTGATATTGCAAAAGGAGTAGCCACGGACGCTTCTGGTAATGTAATCGTAACCGGCAATTCAAATCCAGATGGAAGTGATACTGATTACTACACGATAAAGTATAACCCTGAGGGATATAAGTTATGGGGCAGAACCTATGATGGTGGAAACTGTGATAGTGCAAACGGAGTAGCCACTGACGCTTCTGGTAACGTAATCGTAACTGGCTATTCTCAGGATGGAAGCACTATTAAACTTAACTACTCCACGATAAAGTATGACCCCAATGGATATGAGTTATGGAATAGAACCTATGGCGGTTCAAACTATTCTTACTCTGCTACGGGAGTAGCCACGGACGCATCTGGTAATGTGATTGTAACTGGCGATTCTCAGGATAGATGTCCTTGGGGCACTTATACCTACGACTACTACACGATAAAGTATGGAGAAAAAACAGGAACACCACCAGAGATAATATCTTCTGCTCCAGAATCGCCAGTAAATGACATTGAAAGAGCAACAAGAACGTTCAACATAACCGTTAACCAAACAGTAAACGTAAGCTGGCTGATAAATGGAACCGAAGTTCAAACAAACGAAAGCGTAACGGAAGTAACTTATACGAACACGAGTGCTGCCGCTGGAACCTGGAACGTTTTGGCAATCGTGACAAATGCAAATGGGACTGATATGCAGGCTTGGGTGTGGAACGTAACGTCAAAGGAGAACCAACCACCGGTTGCTAATTTCACGTATTCACCGTCAAATCCTATTGTAGCACAAACAATAACATTCAACGCATCCAATTCAACAGACCCTGATGGAAACATCACGAAATACGAATGGGTCTTCGGAGATGGAAACAGCACGAACACGACAGAACAAAATATCACCTATTCTTATGCTTCAGCCGGTACTTTCACCGTGAATCTAACAGTAACCGATGATAATGGTACGATAAATACAACCACCAAAGAAATAGTAATACCGCCGGTTCAAGACACGACCCCGCCGGCAAGCATAACTACCCTAACAAGCACTTCGGGACATACATGGATAAACTGGACATGGAAAAATCCTGCAGATGCTGACTTTTATTATACAATGGTTTACTTGAATGGAACAAGGAAAATAAACACGTCTGACCCCTTCTACAACGCAACAAATCTTAATCCTGGTACCTATTATGTAATAGGCACGCATACTGTTGACAATGTTGGAAACATAAACATCACTTGGGTAAACCAGACAACGAAGACGAAAATAGCAGAGAAATACGGCGTTAATTTAACCGTTGATTTGATAGAAAAGACCATAACTCCTAACGTGAATGCCACATTTATTTTAAGGGTGAAAAACATCGGGACTGTAACGGATAGCTATACTTTAACGGTTAACAATCCAGATGCTGCTACAATAGCAAATCTAAACAAAACCACAATAGCGAGTTTGGCAGCCGGAGCAAATGCTACGGTATTGTTGAATGTAACAGATGAAACGCCCGGAACATATAATGTTAATGTGACGGTAACATCACAAGGGAATTCAAGTGTAAGTGATACAGCCATAACAAAGACAAATGTGATAGGAAACCAACTACCAATCGCTAATTTCACGTATTCACCGGCAAATCCTACTGTAGCACAAACGATAACATTCAACGCATCCAATTCAACAGATCATGATGGAAACATCACGAAATACGAATGGTCCTTCGGAGATGGAAACATCATGAACACGACAGAACTAATTAGCACTTATTCTTACGCTTCAGCCGGTACTTTCACCGTGAATCTAACAGTAACCGATGATGATGGTGCGATAAATGCAACGTCCCAAGCAATCATTGTTTCAGAAGGGTTAGTGTTTAACACATACACCGGTACATACCCAAGCATTGCAGGCACGCATAATGGAACAATAGAGTTAAACCAAGCAATCATTGTGCAAAAGCTTTACACGTATCCCTGCACAGGAACGGGAGGGCATACGGAATACGCTAAAATTTGTAATGAATCTTGGTATGTCGAGACACTGCCGTGGGCAGGATATAACGGCGATTGGCACAGCCTCTCTTTCCCTGAATCATTTATGTTGTGTGCAAACGAAACCTACAACTATGAGATACGTACAAGCTCGTATCCACAGATTCATCATACTGATGCACTGCTAACAGCAAACGGGCGGATAAACTGTACTGAATTTGTGGATGTAAATGGGAAAAGATACGATAATTGGATTCCCGCGATTATAGTGGGATACAACGTGACGCCGACACCACCTACAATCGGCGCTATCAACATAGCTTCGTCACCTTCGGGTGCCGCGATAGAATTAGATGG
>QBUM01000039.1 GCA_013180585.1 Candidatus Methanophagaceae archaeon GoMg2 | reverse complement strand
AATTGGCTAAGTGCCTGTTTACAAATGAAGTAAAAAACATGGACTACAAAAAAGCATATCCATATTTAAAAGCACTTCTGGATGCATCAATTGAAGCAGCACCAGGTGTGGTGAAAGCTCCAGCGAAATTTATCTCGTCTTTAGCTGAACAACTGAATGAACAATCTAAAGAGGAAATTAAACAACTTGAACAGGAGATAGAAGGCATTACTAAAGATGAGTTAGCGGCAATGATTAAAGAGGCGGGATGCAGCCAAAAGGAGAGTATTGAGTTTATAGTCGAGGCAGTAGGAGTAATTCCTGATTTTTCCCAGAAGATGGATTATCGGTTTGATAAAGTAGATGAGGCACATGAGGAAATTAAAAGGCTATTGCAGCAAAAGCAACCATCTATTCCGTTCCCGCTTTCGCATAGCCTCCACTACCAAACCCCGCCCGAACCCAAGTTTGTAGGCCGAAAAGAGATGCTTGAAACCATCACTGACTGGTACACGAATCCCGAAGTACGGATTGGAGCACTCATCGGCTGGGGCGGCGTAGGCAAATCAGCTATTGTGCGTAAGTGGTACGATACTCTTGAATCTAATGCTATCAAGCCGGACGGTATCTTCTGGTGGGGTTTTTTATCGTAATGCTTATCTTGAACAATTTCTGAATGCCCTGTTACGATATGTCAGCCAAGGTCAAATAGAGCCGGAGACAATAAAAAGCACCTGGGAAAAGACAGACCGGATAAAGGAGTATATTCATCAAGGCACCTACTTGATCATACTGGACGGGCTTGAGCAGATGCAAAAATCTGCATCAGGGGACGAGTTTGGAAAGATGATACATCGCGAATGCACAGAACTGCTTCATTATTTTGCGGATGTCCCTAAAGGTCTGTGTTTGATTACCTCCCGCTATCCGTTAAAAGATTTGGATGACTGGCATGAGCATGGTTACAAGAATCTGTCATTGATTGATCTGAGCATTCCAGATTCACTGTTAATGCTGAGAAGCCGAGGAGTCAAAGGAAGTGAAGAGGATATGACAGAGGTTATCAATAGATATAAAGGGCATGCACTGAGCTTGACATCTGTGGCTGGATATTTGAATAGATACTATGATGGGGATATAAAACAGGCGCCTGAGGTCGAATTTATCCTGAGTGATAAGGAGCGATTTAAGGATGTAAACAAGCTATTACATAAATACGCAGAGAAGATGTCTGAGTCAGAACGCATATTTTTGTATATCTTCTCGCTATTTCGCAGAGAAGTAACGGAAAATGATTTTGCAGGTGTATTTCGGCATGAAATAAAAGGTATCTGGCATAAAATTAAAAAAGGCACAAGATTCAATAGGGTATTAGTTAAGATGAGTGAGCAGGATTTCAGAGACATGATTAACGGTTTGGTAGACTGGCGGCTCATCTCCTATGATAAAACGAAAAAGTCTTATGTAGCACATCCATTGATCAAGGGCTATTTTGAATCCGATTTTGATGAGAAGAATAAGAAGCTGTGTCATAAACGCATCTACCAGTACTTTGGCGAATATGCGCCTGAATGGCCTGAAACATTAGAAGAGATGCAGCCATTATTTGAGCAGGTCTATCATGGCTGTGCCGCGGGGCTTTATGATGAGGTGGTTTCTGGTATTTATTGGAAGAAGATATGCAGATGGAATGAACATTTTATTATCCATAAACTTGGTGCTTGGGAAATCAGCCTTTCTCTTATTAAAACTTTCTTCCCTGAAGGTGACTTTTCACAAATGCCACTTGTAAGTAAAAAGAGTTTTCAAAGTTGGCTTGTCAACGCCGCAGGACTGAGTCTTTTTTATACAGGCAGACCAAAAGAGGCTGAAGAATCATTTTTGAGGAGTGTCCAATTGTTTATTGCGGCAAAAAATCGTGAATATGCCTCGCGGGTTTATCAAAACTTAGCTGAACTTCAATTTCGAACCGGTGAGCTTGAGTCGGGACTTGTGAGCGTAAAAAAGGCACTTGATGCTGCAGAGAAAACAATGTCTGATAGGAATATTATGGATTCAACAGTAACTCTTGCTTGGATACATCATCTATTAGGCAAAAGCGAAGAAACAAAAAAGGAGTTCAGGGAGGCTAATGAGCTTCAGATAAAGTTGGATGGTTATAGCCTTTATGGTTTACAAGGAGTTCTGTATACGGACTTCCTCATATCAATGAAGAGAATTGATGAAGCATGTGAACTAACAAAACAAAACCTTGAGATTTGCCAAAATCAAAATTGGATAAATTTTATCTCAAGATGTCACCGCTGTCTTGGTGCTATTGAAAGAATAAGTGGAAACCATAATGAGGCGGAAATCCATCTGCAAAATGCAATTGAGATTGCTCGCAAGGTTGGCATGCCTTTTCTTGAAATCGAAGTCCTGCTTGAGTTCAGCAGGCTGCACTTAGATATGAAAAGACATGAAGCTGCTATTCGTGCTGCAAGAGAAGTCCTGAAGATTTGTGCTCGGACAGGCTTTAAGCTCTATGAGCCAGAGGCTGAGATAGTTCTATCAAAGGCGT
>QBUM01000040.1:1247-2600 GCA_013180585.1 Candidatus Methanophagaceae archaeon GoMg2 | reverse complement strand
GAATTCAGCCCGGATACGTTAATGCCCGGAGATGTGGGTGTGCTTACGGTAACACTTAAGAATATGCAGGAAAAGCCGATAGAGAAGGAAGTAGATATAAAAGAAAGCGAATATCACGGTACCACAACAGATATTGACACCGAGACAAGGTACACAATGGACGCATACATAGAAGAAGCTTATATTGACGAGAAGCACTTCAGAATTTACAACAAGTACACCTCTGCCGGTGTAATAGGTCCGGATAAAAAAGTAGACCTCGAATTTAAGATAAAGGCGCCGGCTGTGGAAGTCATATACATGCTAAAATTCACTGCCAACATTGAGGATATGAACAGAAAAAGAATCAAAGGAATTCGCTATTTCATTCCCGTTATGGTTACCGGAACTGTAAACCTGATACCGGTGGAAATAACAGAGAACGAGGTGAGATTGGAGGTCATAAACGAAGGGCTGTCGGACGTTGACTGCGTCTATGTTACGGCTTCAGATGTAACAGGAGCAGAAATACAGCAGGAAAAGGTATATGCAGGTAGGATACGCTCGGGCGAATCGGCCATTGTGGTATTCAAAGTTATAAACGCAGAAGAAGAAGCGTGCAGTGCTGTTTTTAAGGCTATTTTTAAGCATGGCATAAATAAACACGAATCGAATCCGGTATGCGTGGAGATACCGTATTCTGACGAGCTATTTGAAAAGCAATCGGAACCGGAAACCTATATTGAACCCCTACCTGTATCACAATCACAGGCGTCTTCTTCGAGTTCAACGTCGTCATCGAACTTACCGGGGTATGGTGCAGTGTTAGCATTTCTCGGGCTGATTGTGTCCGGATTAGTGTGTTTATTTCGTAGGAAAAGCTGAATAAAGGCGAAGGTGCAAAAGAATGAATAATGTAAAGGGCATGGTGGGGAAAATAGACAAAGTCGCTTGCTTATTAACGGTTTTTATTCTGACAGTGGCTTCTACGCCTGTGGTTACTGCTGCCGTGAATACTGATATTATTGTATCGCGGGCAGTGATGGTAGATGCAATCATGGATTATATGAAAGCAACGTATTTGGGCGAAGAGGTGGGGCATATTGACGAGGAAGAACTTCGTAGGGTTGCTTGCATTTATTATTACCACGGGCAGTATCCCAGGACAATAGAGAGTGCAACAGGAGAAGACGTAACGATATACAAGCCGTTGGAGAGGATAGTGGTGCTAAATGCAGGAGTAGCAGAAGCGATTCGTGCTTTGGGTGCTAAGGATCGGATAGTTGGCATTAGTGACCTAATAGCAAAACAAGCTGTTTTCTTCCCTGATATAAGTAATAAAAAGGTAATCGGGGGCTGGAGGGAAATTAATCC
>QBUM01000040.1:0-1237 GCA_013180585.1 Candidatus Methanophagaceae archaeon GoMg2 | reverse complement strand
GTACTGCAATTGGATGCAGATGCCGTAGTCGCATACGGTAAATGGCCGGGTCCCGAATATATAGAGGAAAAACTCCCGCAAACCGTAACTGTCATTCGTCTGGACCTCTATAAGCCAGAAACACTTAGAGCCGAAATGTTAAAGCTCGGTTTTTTACTTGACGAGGAGGAGAAGGCATCTGAGTATATCAAATGGCATGATAAGTATGTAACGGCGATAGGAAGTAAAGTCTCGAAGATGTCAGAGGATGAGAAACCAGAGGTTTTCCTGGATAAAAGTGCGATTGCGTCAACAAAAGAGCGGAAAACTTATACAAAGGCTTCTGGTGGAATAAGCACACTTTGTGAGGTGGCAGGAGGGCTAAACATAGCGGAAGAACTTGAGGCTACATACCCAACCGTAGATGTAGAGTGGATTTTAGACCAGAATCCAGAGGTTATCGTTGGGCTTTCAGAGAGTGGAGGCCGTGGCGGTTACGAGACGGATGATGAATCCGCGCTGAAAGATGAATATAACGGAATAATAGAACTATCGGGATTTGGCAATATTACGGCGGTGGAAGACGAGCGTGTGTATCTAATAGATAGCAATGTACCGTTTGCTCCCGGGTATCCAATTGGTCTCGCATATATGGCAAAATGGTTCTATCCCGATGAATTTGAGGATTTAGACCCGCAAGCGATTCACCAGGAGTATGTGGATAAATTCTGTGGTATAGACTTTGACGTTACAAAGCGTGGCGCGTTTGTGTATCCTGCGACGGACTAAACGATAATTAGTGGGCTGTTTATGTATTTAGAGGATGTGTTACGCGGATAGAGCGGCTATTCTGCGTTTGTTGTTGCTGTATATAAAGGGCAATCGCTATTCTCGTTGATTCTTTTGGAAACAGTGTCGGGACAAAGGAGGAGATTATTGATGCTCTTCGAGAAAAACGTGCTTTAACTGCGGAAGGAGAACACGAAGCGATAACCGCGGTTTCCACTACCGTAGAGGAAGTCAGACCATTAGAGGAATGCATGGATTGTTTCTGGCAAGCAGGTGAAGCATTGGATTCCTTTTCCGTTAACCCTGCTCGTCCAGAAGTAGAGAACGCGATTCTTAAAAGACTTGGCGGTGCTCCTTTCTCTGTTGGTAAAGCCAATCTCAGTTCTTTGCTATCAAAAGCATACAAGATGGCGAGCCGTAACGATGGGGGAAGAGATAAGGGCTGAGTTAAGAAAGCGTGGTCTTCCGC
>QBUM01000041.1 GCA_013180585.1 Candidatus Methanophagaceae archaeon GoMg2 | reverse complement strand
GCCTCTAATAGATAGGACAGTGGTAAATAATGACAGTAGAGGAATCAGATAAAAAGGTTATTGGTGGTCCGGGGATAACCACAGCAGGTGATGTTTCTGTTAGTGTCGGCAGCGGACAAGTCGCAATAGGAGAACATATCACACAAACTCAGATTATATCGCCAAGTGATCTAAAAGACCTCCTAAACAGTCTCCACGAATTCCAAAAAGGTGTTCCTAAACTTGACCTCACGCCAGAGGATCAGAGTATTGTCAATGGCGAAATTAGTGCTGCCGTCAAAGAGGCTAAGAAGGATAAGCCCGCTTTATCCAAACTTAAAGAGCGTTTTGTAAGTATTATTAGTACTGTCAAAGAAGCGGACAAGAGTATAAAAGACATTTCAGAGCTTTATGCAGCAGCCAAAAAGATAGCGCCTATATTGGGGATTGGATTACAGGCTTTACTTTAACCGAGGCGAAGTAATGGGCAACCAACAATCCGATAGGAAGAACGAAAGAGGTGATGCGGGCATAACCGCAGGTGGCGATGTTTACATAGATAACACCGGTCAGCTTGCTATTGGAAAATACATTACTCAAGTCAAGATTGAAACCCCGTCAGGTGAAGCATTGGTCAAACTGATGGATTCTCTGGATCAAAAAAGGCAGGAATCCGTTAACAAAGAAATATTAAGCAGCTATATTACCTCAGCCCTTCCGGATTATCCACTCCAGCTCAGGAAGTTTGTTACTGAAAATAGGGTGGATGAACTAACACAAGCTCTGATATATCTCCAGGATCATCGTATTCTGTTAATCAGTGGTGTAGGAGGTGTGGGCAAGACAACGTTAGCACGTGCTCTAATTGAAACAAGACCAGCAAATGTTCCTCTGCCTTTCTGGTTCGATTTTAGTAAGAATGAGGATGCGACATTGGGCGATGTGCTTAAAAAACTGGCAAGCTATATGAACTCACCGGATATTGCGAAATTCAAACAAGAAGGCAGGGAGGCAGGGCAAGAGGACATAAACAGACTAACCGGCGAATTACAGAAACGGGAACCTGTCTGGCTGGTTTTTGATAATCTTGAGATTATACTGGATGACCGGAATTTCCATGATCCGGATATAGATTCTTTATTTACATCTCTCATGGACAGTACCCATCAAGCAAAGATTATTGTCACCAGTCGAACGCTGCCCAAATTAGGAAATGGCGAAAGCCTGATAGATGAGATGGTGGGGGAAAAACATGACCTCAAAGGTTTAAAACTCGATTTTGCCGTTGATTACCTGACAAAAAACGGGCTTGATCGTGAGGAGCGAGAACAATTAGAAGAACTGGCGAATGGTGTAGATGGACACCCATTAGCACTCAGGCTTTTGATAGGGCTGGCAAAAAAATTTGGCGTTTCTGACACGCTAAATGACCTCAGTATGTACCAAAAACAAAAAGAGGACATCATAAAAAAGACAAGAAGGCTATTTGATAAGCTGGCAGGAGATGAGAAGGAATTGTTAGAGCGTATATCTGTCTACCGTCAACCTGAATCCCTGGCTGCGATTAAAAGGCTGTTTATTAATAAGACCTCTGTGGACGCAGTGGAACAACTCATTGACAAGTCACTTCTGGAAACTGACCATAACGGTAGCTACTGGCTTCATCCTATAGTTCGAGAGTTCGCATACGATGATCTAGAAAATAAGATCGAAGCACACAAGGTTGTCTATCAATACTACATCGCCCACCACGTACCAGAGAAACGCACAAAAAAGGAAGATGTCCAGTTATTGATTGAGGCACATCACCATGCCTGCATGGCTCAAGAGTATGACAAAGCTGTGGATGTCATCTTTGACTATAACCTTGATGAAGACCTTGACAAATGGGGGAACAGCAGGACACTTGTTGTGCTTTACCAAAGAATACTGCCAGAAGACCCTTTTAAAGACAAACCCGTACTGGGCAGTATAGGAACACATGGTATGTTCTCAGGAATCTCGGTTCTGCCTACGTCGCTCTTGGACAGGTAGAAAAAGCTATCAAGTATTATGAGCAGGCTCTTCTTATATCACGGGAAATTGGCGACCGGTGTGAAGAAGGAAATAACCTCGGGAATCTCGGTTCTGCCTACTACCTATTAGGGCAGGTAGAAAAAGCAATCGAGTATTATGAGCAGGCTCTTATTATATAACGGGAAATTGGCGACCGGCGTGGAGAAGGAAATGCTCTCGGGGATCTCGGTTTAGCCTACGCCGCTCTTGGGCAGGTAGAAAAAGCAATCGAGTATTATGAGCAGGCTCTTGTTATTGGTAAAGCGATAAAAGATCCAAGGATAATAAATTTTTGTGAGGGAAAACTTGAGTTGGTGAAACATTCAGATATTACAGCGACCGGGAGCAGATGGAAAAAACTATCGAATTTTTTTAAAGGACGTGGGTAATTGTAAGAGAAAAGGAACAAAATATATTCGTGAAATTTTAGAGCTTTATTGCACGGATGGAACCGTTCACACTCATCGGTTTGTAATATTTAACGTAGTTCCGGTCAACATACTATTAAACATTAGAAAAGTTGTATTTGTTTAGCTAGCAGACTAAGGATGGGGCGATTGCTCGCCCCTCCTCGT
>QBUM01000042.1 GCA_013180585.1 Candidatus Methanophagaceae archaeon GoMg2 | reverse complement strand
GGGTTCGCAGTCTTTCGTTTTGTTTCTGGTGCATTCGGAATCGGAAGAAAGTCCTTACGTGGCGGCGAGACCGTTCAGGGTGAATGCCGGAGCGGTGTACGCTTATGTGCTGGTAGGCGAGAAGACGAGGTATCTGTCGGAATTGACGTCTGGAGATGATGTGTTAGTTGTAAATTCAGAGGGATCATCAAGAAAAGCGGTGGTTGGCAGGGTGAAGATAGAGAAACGTCCACTTATGCTCATAGAAGCGGAGGTTGAAACGGGCGGAGGAGAGAAGAGAGCGTGTAGTATTATACTTCAGAATGCAGAGACGATAAAATTGATGGGTACGAAGAAGCCGATTTCCGTGGTTGAATTGAAGGAGGGCGATGAGGTTCTGGTTCATGTTACAGGGGCGGCAAGGCATTTTGGTATAGCGGTGGAGGAGATGGTGATAGAGAAGTAGTCTTTTGTCTTGGAAAGGGCTCAGTGCATCGTATCCACTTTCTTAAGTGCCGGACCTAAAGAGTGGATCATTGCGATTGTGCACTTTCTTCGTGATCTAAATTTCTTAATTGCCATCAATTTTTCGTCTTTATAACCTGATTTTGTCAGACAAATCAAATGGCATTTGTATCGCGAGATCAAAAAACCACGAGATTTTACTATATTAGCACAACACTTTTTCTTTTTTAGAAAAAGAAAACCTGTGCTAAAAGAAAACACGTTTGTTCTTTTGGCAAAGCGTTTCTTTCAAAGAAACGGTTTCTCGTTGTATATAAAGTATAACTACCTTCTACTAAAGACACGGATTTACACTGATTTACACAGACTTATTTTAGTTTGACATTGTTGATCTGTGTCAATCTGCGTTAATCTGTGTCCTATGATTTATTTTCTTGTGGAAATCTGTGCAATCTGTGGTTAGCTAAACAAACACTTGCAGAGATATTGTTGCCCCAGTTATAGAGAGTTTGCCATACCGTCAAGTTGGTCTTGCGAACCCACAGATAGTATAGTTATTTTATCCTCAGACAGCGTAGCATGTGCCTGAAAAAGCACTACAAGCAATAATAGAAAACTTTATATGTGTAGTGTATATACACTACATATATGGCAGAACGCAAGACATTCATCCGCAAGATCAAACAGGGAGATAAAATCAGATATGCAGAAGTATGGAACGAACGGCGAGGAAAGAAGGTAATTCAACATCATGTCCGGTATTTATGGAGTGATCCTGACAATCTCCCAGATCCGAGTTCGTTTGACATCGAAACACTTCACTTTGGATACCTGGCACAACTGATTCTTAACGATACACTCTCTGCTGATGACGTTTATCTCATGCTCGAAGGGATGGATAAGCCCGTAAAACGTAAAGAACTCAAAGAGATTGTCACTCGCTATAATATTGCAGAAAAAAAACTCGCCTTCATCTGGTGTTTCAGAGAAAAGGAAAGAGCAGTGCGCAATCTGTGGTCGAAGATTAACAGTCCGCTACTACACCTACAAACGACCAATAATCTCTCTTCATGGGGCAAAAACTACCCGGGTAAAAGTCATGGCCTGTAAAAACCATCCAGGCGAATGTATCTCGATTCATGATGAGACGGTAGCACAACTAATACCAAAATGCAGCACAGACCTGAATGTAACATTATTAATCGGACTTCTCCGTTGGCGTATTGGGATGAAACGGCATGAAATACGGGCATTTCTCAGGACAAAGGGCATCGCCCTTTCAACGGGGACTATATCAAATCACAGCCTTGATTGCCTCTTGCTTTTCAAGCAACTCCACGAGGCTAAAAGAGCTGAGATAAAGGCATTGATTGGGCGCAAAGGCGGTATGATTCTCCATATGGATGGAACCCATAGGTCCGGCGGAAGAGTTGTCTTTGTATTACAGGAAGGACACAATGGTATAGTACTCGACACGGATTTAATTCCCTCTGAAGCCGAAGAACATGTAAAACCCATCCTATCAAAATTTAAAAAGACTTATGGCTCACCGCTTGTTATAGTCCGAGATATGGCAAAAGGTCTCGCGCTATGCGCCTCAAATATCTTTCCAGACAAGCCTCAACAGATATGTCAGGTGCATTTCACTAGAAACCTAGAAAAAGACCAGGTAACCGAGTATCACAAGCGTTTGAAACACTCGATGGTTAAACACCGGCTTACTCCCAGGTTAAGAGCGCTGCGCAACGCAGGAAGTGGAGACAACGACATAAAGAAGCTTCAACAGCGGTGGGTGCATATAGCCGTTGATTACTTGCTTTATCCAGTAGAAAAACATGTTAAATGGATAAGTCGTCCAATTTCATATATCGTCCAATATTATCGGATTGAAGAGGTATCTAACCTTGTTAGCAGGCTAATCCGCTGCAACGCATCGAATTATTTTGTTTACAAACCATTGATGGAATTACATACATGTTTAAAGGATCTTCTGAACGATTCAGAGGTGTTTCGGCATTATCACATCTTGGATAAGACGTTAGAATGGCTGGACGAGTTGCGTGATAATCTACGGATTAGCCGCAAAACCAATTTGAAAGACTCCACACCTGGCGATATGGACCTTGAAGAAGTTACGAGGAATATAAAAGCTGTATTGGCTAAAATCTGTAAGGAGGG
>QBUM01000231.1 GCA_013180585.1 Candidatus Methanophagaceae archaeon GoMg2 | reverse complement strand
TTACACTATTCGCATTGAAATTGATTACCCAGATGTGTTCACCGTCAAATGCAACCCCTCGCGGATTGTCGCCAACAGAAACAGTTTCTACCACCGCATTTGTGACTATATCTATCTTACTTACACTATTGTCACCTGAATTGATAACCCAGATATGCTCGCCGTCAAATGCAACACCACGTGGATTTGTCCCCACTGGTACTGCTGCCACCGCATTTGTGACTATATCTATCTTACTTACACTATTTTCATTGTAATTGGTTACCCAGATATGCGCGCCGTCAAATGCAACACCATAAGGATAATTTCCCACCGGGATAGTTGCTACTGGCACAGCCCTACCAAATATCGTCTGTTGTAGCAAAGGTACCCTGTACATCTTTCTTTCGCGTGCATCCAGTCTACCCGGTAATTCTGTTAACCACGTATCAATGGCATCTTTTACAGTAGCTAATGTCAGCTTTGTAGTTCTCAGGTCTTTTACTTCTATAATTACTCCATCTGCCCATCTTATCTCTGCCAGATCATAATAATGATGGAATTCTTCCCCCTTACTTTCCTTGCCGATCCGGACACGCCATTCAAGCTTATGCCTCTCGCAGGTCGGAACATTCACGTCCTGAGAATTATTAAGCGCGGGATCTTCCGCACCTGTTACCTCTTCTATCCAGACGTCAAGATAAACAGTATC
Source organism: Candidatus Methanophagaceae archaeon GoMg2 (assembly GCA_013180585.1). Classification (GTDB taxonomy): domain Archaea; phylum Halobacteriota; class Syntropharchaeia; order Alkanophagales; family Methanospirareceae; genus QENJ01. The sequence continues at coordinate 19,842 of QBUM01000231.1, read as the reverse complement.
CGCTCTATCAGTTCCGGTGCTCAACGGTTTTACGTCTGCCTGATCAGTGTAACAGATTCCTTTATCATTTACTACCTCAAATCCGTCCACTATACACCTGCCGGCAGCGATTTTGAAATCGTTGACCGGCGGCTCCACCACACTGATCTTATACCCATCGTCCGGTGTGCCATTGCCCACGTACCACTTACGCAACATCGCCTCTTCATAACGCCTTATATCTTCGAGCTCGTTCCAATCCCTATCTAATAGAGGAACTCCTTGCTGCAAGCGTATTCCAATGTATCTGTTCTTGGGATCAAACGTATCCTCTTTTGCGTTTGAAAAATTACCCTTCTGGTCTTTAAACCAGTACGATTTGCTCATGAGACTACCTCCTTCTCTTCTATCGGACATGTCAATAAAATAGTTCTGGTAAGCTCCATACGCATATCCTCTGTACCTACCAGCCCATAAAAAACCTTCTTCATCAGAGCAGCCAGAAATATGCCATAAACCGCTGCTATAGCGGTAGATTTTCCACAGGTATCCGAGATTATCTCTACATTTCTGCTTAAAATCTCTTTATATCCGCCCTTTATCTTCATCGCCCTACCTATTGCAACTAACTAATAATCAACTAATAGAAAAGATAACGAATATATATACTTTGCCTCAGGTCGTCCTCACGAAGAAAATATTTGTTTCCCTTTTAGCACAAACCTTTTCTTTAAAAGAAAAGCTTTACCAAAAGAATTATTTTCGTAGCCCAGGTTCTTTTTCTAGAAGAAAGTGTTTTGTGAAAGAGAAAAAGTGACTCAAATGAGTTCCACACATATCTTACCATGCGGAGTTCGATATTGCAACTCATTACTACACCCTTTATCTACATCGGTATTTGTGTAAAGCCACTTCCAGTCAACAATGTCCGTGTAAACAGTCTCTATGTCCTTTAATTCCTCTTCCAACTCTACATGTATATCTTCACCAATCGGCACCTTCACAGGAATGATTACCGCCCTTACAAATACCGGCAAAAATGTTTTTAATATCCTACGCAGTTCCTCCTCGTCTTTTAACTCTTTCTCCCCTTCAACTAAAAAAATGAACAGACCAATTACATCCGGAGAATATCTGCCCGTTTTGCTTGTTACGTAATGCACCTCGTCATCATACGTGCCCATATTCGCTATCAAATCCCGATTTGCTGTATCCACTGTTCTGGACATGTTACGATAAAATTTCGTGCAATCATGCTCATCTGCTATTTCCTCTACTCCATAAAGTTCCATTCCGTATGTGCGAAATATATTGTTCTTATATTCTTTAACGCAACATTTTTTACCGGTCAGAAAAGAGACAAGGCGTGCAATTCCTGATGCCGTGCCCTTTTGTTTATAAAATTCTACCGCACGTAAAATGAATTCACGATTCTTAGCACCTAATAACTCATAGAGGTCCAGAGACAGCCAACGGGCAAGCCAGGGGACAAAGTCCTTTGGTGTTGCCTTCGGATCAAAATACAGGGATAACCGGGAGATCGTTTCTTCGCTGTCATACAACGCAGACTCAAAGATAGCCAAAAACCGCTCCAGGAACTCTTTGATCGCGCTCTCTTCCTGGTATACCGCAGGAAGGTATCGCAAGTACGAAAGTCTTGGATAATATATCTTCACCTGCCTCAACACCGGGCTTTCTTCGCCCTCCTCTCGATAGAAGTCTATTTTCAGTTGTATGTATCTCCCATGCGGTGCCTGCACAAGCGCATCTCCGGCATTTTTAAAGACGATAGTTCCCGACCAATTTTTGGGGTCTTCGTCTTCCCCTTCTTCCTCAGAACTGTAAAAGGAGACCGAAATCATGGAATTTTCCGGGACTTCGACATCTAAAACAATGCGGTGCCAGCAGCAGTCGTCAATTCCGCTATCAAGTGGTTTTGAGATATATCTACCAGTTACGTTATCTCCTTTAAGTCTTAACCCTCGCTCATCAGTTAGATCTTCATCATTAATACCTTTCCAATCATCACTTGTTAATGCCCTAAATTTAAACTCGTTAGCCATAAAAATCCTCCGTTTCCTCTTTTGCTTCTATCATATGTGTCCTGGAATACACTAAGCCATGTACCGGTATGTGTATATCACCAGCTTGCTTTTTGCCATTCTCCTTTAAGGTTACTGTCTCAACGTAGTCCACACCCTTTACTCCGTCTATAACCTCATATAGCTCTGATATATACACCGGCCTTCCAAAAGTCCACCCATTTCGATCAATGCCGCCTTTAATTGGGTGCAAAAAAGTCGCTAATTCTGTTCTAACGTTTTCTTCTACCGTTTCTTTACGGTATTTCGGCTTCATTACTACTGTGGCACCCACAGATACTTCTATATATTCTGGTGGAATCAGAAACAACTCTGTTGTAACTAAGCGGTGTTTATCCAGATGCCTGTAAACGGTCTTGAGGAAGTTTGTACTTGGCATTGGTTTTGCATATGGGCTGTGAGGAACAACAATCACGGTAACAATTCCAGGGACTTCAATATCCTGACTGGGGTGGTATCTAGGTATGGCTTTGGCTCTGGCAACCTTGAGTCCAGGCGTGTTCATGGCAAGATACTCATAATCCGCAGACGTAACGGCTCTATTAATTGTTCTCAGATCTTTTCTTGCACGAATTAACGCGGCTTCCAAGTTTTCGGCTTCTTCTCCTCCTACCGCCGTCTTCATGTTGTCAACAGTTACATCTTCAGTAACAATGTCTAACACTGTATCAACAGCATGGGCCCCCACATTTCCTCGCACTCCGCCTCCCGAACGGTAAGAAATGATTATATTAGCCTCACCTTTTGGTGGGATCTTGCCATTTATGCCGTCACCGAAGCACACCCGGCCCGTAGCTAAGTCCGCAGTGTAATGCCTATCGCCAGGCTTTGAAGCATCGAAATCTTCTACTTCGCGCCACTCCGTCCCGGTATCTTCTTTTACTCTTACTGTAACGCTGAGCGTATTCTCTATAACCGGTGTATGTTCTAAATCTAAGTAAATATCTGGCAATCCGCTGCCGGAAAACGTGCAGTTCTTCAATTTACGGCTCTGAATCGCAGAAACAGTATTCAAAAGAATAATATCTATCTTCGGCGGTATTTCGTAACCCGCTTCCAATATTGTACATCGGAGCCAGAAAAGGTTACTTTCTTTTAGCATGACTCGTTCCATAGCTCCTGTGACTTTTATTCGAACCTTGCCGCTCTTCGATAGATGCAGGGTCTCATCCCGTATCTCATTCTTTGCTGCATCTAATATAACCCAGCTTTCCGCTTTTTGCCAGTCATCACCCTTACAATATTCCCAGCTTAACGTTGATGAAGGGAGCACCTCATGCTTTTCTTCTAATCCCTCTTCTTCATATAAGTAGAATGCCAGTGTAGTCTCTTCATCCCCCAAGCTTCTATCAAATCCCAAATATAATCTATCCCCCGTTCTCGGCCATTTACCAAAGGCATAGTAGAAAACATTTTCATTTTCATTAGCCTCTGTGTTATTTATAAATCCCCCTTCCTTCCAGGAAAGGATTTGTTGAAGATTTGTTGGTATCACCTCTATGTCCTGCTCAGTCTCAAAAATCATATCCGTTCCTGAAACGGGATCCTTGGCAGCTACTTGTGTTCCTACCTTAACAGTTGTAGGTTGTTGATTGCGAAGTGAAAAAGTAACATCAACCTCAGCCGCTCTTGCTGGTTTAAGCTTTGGAATACCCATGAGTGTTAAAAACTTCCTGTAACTGCTATCTCTAATTCCGTTTAGGCGATATATCTGCATCTCCGCTAACCATGCAAAAAGTTCTATTAACGTAATGCCCGGGTCGTGTACATTATAGTCTGTCCAATCCGGTGTGTATACCGGTATGTGGGATACCGCCTCCTTCACAAGTTCCTCAAATGTTTTGTCGTCAAGATTTTCTTTTGGTAGCGCCATTATTTTATTTGACCTCCAAGCTTCGTTATTATTCTGTGCTCTCCAGAGCACACGGTTCTAAATTCATTTACTTTTACGTCTTCTGATTTGTCGTTAAGCGTCAGATTCTCCACATGCTCCACACCCTTAATGCCTTCCAGCAGCGCGTAAATATCTGAAATATGGACATCCCGGCCGAATTCCCAACCACTATTTTTATGACCCCCTGTAAGCGGATGGAGTAAATCTTTTAGTCGCTTTAAAATCACCTTTTCCAAAGGAATTGCCTGGTCTATGGACTCTGGCACAACATCTACTGTTACATTTATCTCTTTATATGCGGGTTCTTGAACCTCAATACATACCGGTAAAATCAAGTTCAGACTGCGTTCGCGAAGATAAATTTCTACCATTTTCAAAAGTCCCGCGGACGGCATTGGTTTATCTTCTTCCCCTTTCGGAATTACAATTATCTTTAACTTACCGCCCTTTGTAAAACATTTCGTTCTGGCAATATAGCTTGATGCCGCCCTGGCAAGTCTTTCAAAGTCCTCTTCTGTTACTGCTCTGTCCCTGTGTTTTATTAAATGCGGTCCTCTTTCAAGAACCGCATCCACCAACTCCGTGTCTGCACCGCCCTCCGCAAGTTCTGAGTTTATAACACGATCAACGCTCGCAACAGAAGTTTTAAGGATTTTTATTTCCGCTTTCGCTACGTTTCCCTTCACACCGCCACCGGATTTGTAATTCGTTTTGATGTTATCCTTTCCTATCGGAGGGATCATACCGTTTATTCCATCACCAAACAGCACTTCGCCCATTGCTCCATCTATGATACAGTGCCTGCTCCTGGGACCGGACTTATAAAAATTCTCCACTGCGTTCCATCTGACCCAGGTCTCTTTGATCTGCTCAGTATCATCTTTTATCTCCCGAATTGGTATCTCTTCTTTCGATAAGGCCGCTTTCTCTTCCTTAGATAAAGTCTCTCTTATCCATATCTCAGGCGATAATACTGGCGACTTGATAAACTTATAACTCTTGCTCTTCTCCCCTTCGCTTGACCCGATAATTTCATCTTTTATGGTTTCTACCTGTTCTGCCCATACGGTATTAGGGTATATGCCTCGTATTAACGGCAGGTCTGAAACATCCGTTAATTTAACTAAGGAGCCCATGAGCCAGTAACACTCTTTTCCGAACTTGCGTGTTTTTCGCTGCTCACTCGGCCCGATAAATTCAAGCGTTCCTCTCTTGGTTAAATAATCGGTATTATCTGATACCTCAAGGCTGGTTCTTTTAAATACTCCGGCCGCACTTCTGTATTTGTGATCCAATACCCCATCCAACTTAATTCCGGTACCAGAATAATATTTAACTACTGCATATTCTGTTATGCTTTTTCCATCAAATGATTCCTCGAATAGAAGTTCCGTACCAATACTTATTCCTTCCGTTGAGACAAGATTTACTTCGTCGGAATTTTTCATGTCTTTGGATAAATTGGATGCCTTGTGCCAGTAGGTCCACTTTATTTCCGGCCTAGCATCTATGGGATAAAACTTCTCGACCAGAGAGAAAAAGATACTTATATTGCCCTTTTTAAATGCTTCGTTAAAACCTAAGTAAAAGGCGGGCCGCTTTTCTGCAATGGGTATGAACGGTTTAAAACCGCCATATCCATCACCTTTGCTTTCTTGTGTAAACACACGGTATTCCAGGTTATTATATGCAAGACAATGTTGCAAGTCAATTTCTTCATCGAATGAGTATTCTATATCAACGTCACTGATTAAAGGTGGCACAAAATTTGGCTTGACAACCCAAAGCCCTGAGTCCTCTTGCACAAATTCTTCTTTACCATAGTCGCCTTTTATTAAACGGAGACGTATCCAATAATCTTTTTTGCCGTTAACTTCCGCTTCTTCGAAATCGTCCGCGCAATAAAATTCTATATATCCCTTTGAATCGCCATTTTCTTCTTTCTCTAATATAAAATCATTTATTTTATTCTCTTTGATTTTAAGCGGGAGCCACAGTACACCATTCCAGTATTCCCACGAGAGCATCACATCCGTTGGCTTGGGAGCGGGTTTTTCGGCCTCTCTTTTAAAAGTAACTTTTAGTTTTGCTTTCTTCTTTGAAAATGCTTCTCGGCTTGCTATGAAAAACGTATCAAACAATCGGGGCTGTGTGCTAAACGGATAAAACTCGGTGGTTAAATCCATAGGGATTGAATTATAAAAACCGAGGTCAGGTTTAATGTATTTTTCCGGTGCCACATCCTGTATTTGAATCTTGTTTATAACCGGTAGATTGTATTTGTCACTAATCCTATCTAATCTACATTGTATCCAGTGACAGGTTATGCCATTTATCTCTTTCTCTTTTAGCTCTCCTTTAGACCTCAAGACAATGGAATTCTCCTCTGTTGATACAATAAACCTTTCAGAATTTTTATCATCTTCGCCCCAATATTCCCATGTCAAATCTGCTAACTCTTTCACGTTACCTAAAATAAACTCGATTTTTAGTTTTATTGTTGCCTTCTCCTTCAAACGAAAAAGATCACCGTGTCCCAAATACAAAACATGCTCTTGCAGGTTCTCCTTGTCCGCATCAAAAATCTTGAACGCTATTTCTGCTTTTAAATTATCCCGATGGCTGTGTATTACATCTCTTCCTGGGTCTACGCAGTAGATCTCGTGTATGGTAGCACTAGTTGCAAAGAAGTTATCGGTGGTTTCAAAGGTTAGTGCTTCCTGTTCTTCTGTTTCCGCAGTTGCTATCTGCGTTCCGGCAGGTACAAACGCACCACCAGGTGTACCTCCAGCAAGGTAAAATGTTACAGGTACCTTCGCGGGCTGTGCAGGCATGAGTTTTATTCCAAGCATATCCAGAAATGCGACAAAATTCTTTTCCGGCATGCGGTTTAATCGGGTGATGATTTCCTCCTGCATATGCGTGAATATTTTTAGCAGCACGACTCCGACATCCTTTTCATCGTCTACATTCCACTCGGGCGTATAAAATGGGGCTATGCTTTTTCGCTCATCGAAAAGCTCTTGAAAGTTCATTGCGTCTATCTTCGGCATGCTTATGTCCCCTCCTTCAAATAAAATGGATAAACCAGATTGAACTCATTGTTCGTCATTCTCACACGATAATCAATACTGATAAGGAGCATACCTTCTTCTGCTTTGTCTGTCGCTACATTCACATTGATAAGTTCTATCCTTGGTTCCCACAATGTAAGGGCTTCACGTACACTTGCTTCTATCAGCCCTATTGTAGTGGTGTTTATAGTTGCAAAGACGAATTCGTAAATGCCGCAACCAAAATCCGGGCGCATTACTCGCTCGCCTTTTGACGTGCTCAGAATAAGCCATATCGCTTCTTTTATATCTGCTTCATGCTCAGACATCAATATCTTCCCTGCTGGGGTGACATTTACAGGAAATCTCCAGCCACGACCTAAAAACTCTTTCGCCATTTCTACATCCATATTTGTATTTTATCCTATTAAAACTGTCGGACAGCCCATAGCAATAGTGTTTGGAGGGCCGCTTTCTACAATTACATCGCCTTGTCGGGCAGCGGGAAGGTTGTTAATAAGCACCGTAGCACTGCCATTAGAAACGACCCCTCCAACGTGTGGAATAGGCGGAGTCCCGGGTGTTGCCAACGGACAGGCATGAAAATCCGCAGTTGCACGCCATGCTGGCATTCCCCAGATCAAAACATTCACGCTTCCCGGTCCAGGACCCAAAGGAGTCCCATGACCGGTCTGATCCCCTACCCTTGCTGCTGGTGGCATTTATGTCCTCTACGGTTGCAAGCAACCAAGCATTCAAGTTTTCAAGTTCCAAGTCTCCAAGTTCCAAGTTTACAAGTATGTACTTGGCGACTCGGCTTTTTGGCTACTTGGTTACTTGGCACCTTGCCCTCTTACTCTTCAACTTTACAAGTTAATAAACTATTTGAGGCTTTTGATTAAACCTTTTAGCATCGCGATGATTTCATCTAATTCCGGTATCAATTTGCGTATTAATTCCTTATCGCCATAATTCAGCCGTTCACATATAGTTAGAATTGTTTTCACTTCATATCCAGAGCCAAGAGCCGTTTCAAGATACCGATTAAAGACTTTAGAGGAACTACTACTTGAGCCTTCTGCTATATTTAGCGGTATAGAAGTAGCAGCTCTTCTTATCTGATCGATCAACCCGAACTTCTCATCACCCGGCAATGATCCACTAAATCGGTATACCTCAACCACCAAATCAACCGCCCTCTGATACACCTTTAAATCCTCATACCGGTTCATTTTTTTTCTCACCACAGGATACATGAGTCTCCGAGTTTCCAAGTCTTCAAGTTTCCAAGCTTGTACTCGGCTACTTGGCTACTTGGTTACTTGGTTACTTGGTTACTCTGCGACTCGGCTCCTCGGCACCTCCTTTCCCCCGCTCAGTTAATTTTCACCGGTAACCCTTGAATTGTTAATGCCGCATTAGACTTAAGAGTCAATGAAGTCGTACCCTCTATCTCTACCACATTGGCCTTAATCTTAAGCTGCATGACGCTTTCTATATTAATAGAGTTTTGCACCGAGTCAATAGTAATCTTATTATTCCCTGTTTTATCCTTTATCTCTATCTTCTCTGCGCCTGCCGAATCATCGAGAAGGATAGTATGACCAGCGTTAGTATGTATCTCTATCTTTTCGCTGTGCTGTTCATCGTTATCATCAAAGATTATCTCATGTCCGCTTCGTGATTTTATCTTCCTTATATTGTTCTTGCCGTCTGCATTGGTCTCAGGAGGCGTATCCACTCCGTTCCAGAGCGCGCCTATAACATAAGGATGATTTATATCTCCGTGGTCAAAGGCAACAAGCACTTCGTCATCGACTTCTGGTAAAAAGAAGGTACCTCTATCTTCACCCGCCATTAAAGTAGCGATCCGCGCCCAGTAGCTTTCACCGCTATCCCCTCGCCATGGAAACCTTACCCTCACTCTTCCCATCCCTTCATCGTCCTCGTTATTGGTGACGATACCAATAACTACCCCCACAATCCCTCTACCTCGTGACTCTTCTCCAAAATCGGGAATAATATCTGACATGCTCATATGGTATTCTCCTTTATATTAAATGTGGTGCTATAGCCGGAGTTATTGATAGTATGTGTGGTTCTAGCTATGTAATATTTCCGACTGAACTTCTGCCCTAAACCTTCTAATTTTATGTTCACTCCCGCCCTTATCTCGGGTAGTCCTATGCAGTTTGCGCTACCCTGGATAAGCCCTTCCGACCGCCGGTTCAATATAGAACGAGCACGGGTATCCGCTTCTTCTTGCGTAAATACAGGTTTATCTAAAATCCGCTCCTCTACTCGCCCATATATATCTTCTACTATATCTCCGCCACTTCTCCTTTCGCGTCTCCGTCCTTCTTCGCTTCCCCGCTGCGCCCTTCCAACAATTTCTTCCTTTGTTTCGGGATGCCATCCCCTTACCGTTACTTCACTGACCTGATTAGCGGTATTAAGTTCCGGGTTAAAGCTTACGAGCGAGACGCCATACTTAAGTGTTACTATTTCATCGCTATCTTTTTGGGGCTCCCGAAAATAGAGCGTTCTTTCCTTGACAAAGAACTCAAAGAAATTACGGGCGGCAAGATCTTCGATGAATTGATAGACCGTCTTGTCCTCGTCCTGCACGACCTGATGACGTTCGGGTTCTGTCGGGTCTATCTGCTTTTTAAGTTTGTGCTTTGCCGCGTCTACTATTTCTTCTACTATTTCACTGTCCGTCTTATCTCTAAACGGCTCCAGCAGGTTAATACCCCTAAATTGGTGCGATAAATCAAAGCCACTTATCTCCAGTTGCGGTGTGCCGTCAGTTGGAAAGTTAGGACTGATCGAGGTAATCACGCCGACTATCATTGTAGCAAGTTGATCCTCATAACCCATCTTGATTTCCACCTCCTTACCCGGTTCAAAGAGGTCACTATCAATGCATTCAATCCCGGGGGCGCTTATGGAAAAGGAGAAACTATCTGCTCCCTCCAAAAGGTCGTCACAAGATACATTTGTGAGCTCTACGAAATGTTCCCTTAAAATATCTTTGCCATCAAGGAGTACATGGTAATTGGGCGCATAAAAGTTATTATACTTTTTCGCTAACGCTACAAGCTCCATCTTTTCGTCACTCCAGAGGTGGAATAATCAATTCCATGCCTGGTTTTAGCACACGAGGATTATCAATCTTGTTCGCCTCTGCTATATGTCGCCATAGCGCGGGATTACCATATTCCTTTGCGGCTATAAACCAGAGACTGTCACCCTGTTTTACTTGTCTCGTTTTCGTCCGGTCTGCCGACTGTAATGATATTTCTTTTACCTGTATCTCAAATTCTTTGTATTCTTTTAATGTAACATTCAATGAGGCTCTAACAGGAGTTCCATCTGAAAGGAACATGGTATATCGTTTGGTTACTCGTTCAATTATGCACTGGAAGATAAAACCGCCCCATATAAAGAGACAAACGGGTGGTGCATGAAGGTCTGAGTCTATATCCATCAGCCCCTTACCCTTCTTAGTTTCTGATTCCCAGCCGGTAATGCTATCTGTATATGTGCGGACATCCTTTTTCTCTTCATATGTATCGAAAGTTAGGTCCATGGATACGGTTCTGGCACCCCCTTTTACAAATTGAAAAATAGAAGAAGGTAGTCCTGGAATATTCACTTCCGTATACTGGTTGGTTTTTTCAACAGAGAATTCAGAAGGATTAAATAAGAACTGCACGATTGGCCCGGGCTTATCCTTTCTTGTTAAATAAGCTTTCACTAACGGCATAACAAACCCCTCCTCTCTCGTTCTATTCTTACTTTTCGCGCCAGCATTTGATATACCTGATCTGTAAGGCGGTTCAGATCAATGCTGGGCAGTTGTGGAGTTGCATGCAGGGGTTTAATATCTTCTTTCTTCTCTATTACTCGCTCTTTTATTATCTCCGTATGCGTAGCTGTGACATGCTCTATCTTTGGATATGTGTGATATATCGGCGCTTTTTTTATTCCCAATTGCATCTGTTCGTTCTTCTTATTGATAATATTAAAAGAGCGGTTAATAAAGTCGCTTGTGGTGGGAGGAATATAAGTTCCCAGATTATTATTGCTCACCGCGGAGGGCTTATGGCTTACCAGCGGTAACTGGTAATTTTCGAATGCTAATTCTCTTCCTGCCCGGGCGGTTGATGTTTCATGACTTAGTGGGTGTGTGATTTTCATCTCGCTTTTTTGTAGAATTAGCGGTACTTCTTGCTGCTTTTCAGGACCTGTCTGCTGACTCAAAAAGGATGTATGTTTAAATGAATAGGAACGAAAAATCGGCGCAATAAAGTCGCTTGTGCCAGAGGAGATATAAATCACCAGATTTTTAGTGCTGACTGCGGATGGCTCATAGGTTACGACTGGCGGTTGTTGGGTTACTAGCGGTAACCGGTAGTTAGTGAATGCCGATTCTGTTTCTTTTCTGGTAGTTTCATGACTTACCGGCTGAACGAGTGCCATCGAAGATGATTCAAAAGATGAAACTATCTTTGGGCCATTCGGTAAGACCTCCCTTTCTAAGTGTCCATAAGGAGGAAGGACAGTGTCGCTTTTTTGTAGATGCTCGTTCGGAACAATCTTCTGGCTCAAAAAGGAGGTAGGTTTAAAATAATAGGAACGAAAAAGCGGCGCAATAAAGTCGCTTGTGCTTGGATGCGTATAAGTCACCAAATTTTTATTGCTGACTGCAGAGTGCTTACGGCTTACGACTGGTGGTTGTTGGGTTACTAGCGGTAACTGGTAGTTAGAGAATGCCGATTCTGTTTCTTCTCTGGTAGTTTCATGACTTACCGGCTGAGCGAGTGCCATCGAAGATGATCTAAAAGATGAAAATATCTTTGGGCCATTCGGTAAGACAACCCTTTCTAAGTGTCCATAAGGATGAAGGGCAGTGTCGCTTTTTTGTAGATTCGATGCTGCCGCCCCTCGCTGCTTTTCCAGAACAGTCTGCTGACTAAAAAAAGATGTGGGTTTAAAAGAATAGAGCCGAAAAAGCGGCGCAATAAAGTCGCTTGTGCCAGAAAGAATAGAAATATCATAATTTCTATAGCTGATTGCAGATGGCTTATGACTTACGACTGGCGGTTGTTGGGTTACTATCGGTAACGGGTAGTTAGAGAATGCCGGTTCTGTTTCTTTTCTGGTAGTTTCATGACTTACGGGCTGAGCGAGTTCCATTGAAGACGATTCAAAATAAAAACCACGAGAGTCCACGAGATTGACATAAGAAGATGATACAGGATACCGGATGTCTGATACAGGTTTGACTTGCATCTTGTATCTTGTATCTCGCATATTCATCTTTTCTCGATGCTGACTGAGAGGAAAATCAAGATGGACAAGAATATTCCATATTTGTTTAGCCGATGCAAAAACGTTCATTGTTCTTTTGAACGAATTCAATATTTCCCGTCTCAAAACTAAATAGGACATGGCATATACAAGCTCTAACCACCTCCTGTGAGGGATGACTCGTTTTGTAGATATAATTGGAGCAAAGTTGGTGCTGAAAAGTTTTAAGTTAGTATATTTGCCCACTATTTTCTGCGAGAAAACTCTATCAATCCGTTCCATTTTTGCTATTTCATTATTCATTTTTTCATTTACATATCACCAACTCGGCCACTTGGTAACTCGTTATCCTTTCTTGATTCCATTATGCGCGAGTTCTATACTTTCAACAGCTACGGTATTACCATCTGCTCTCAACTCTGGGCCTGTCCATTGCACAGGATATGCACGCTCAAAAGACCAGCGCCATTTCTCGTTCCCTTCACCGTCCAGCAGTATGATGAACCCGCTTTTCCTCTTTATTATTCCTTTAACTACATCCTGATGCCAGTTCCAGAGCGCATTGGAATCAGTTATACCTCTTTTTAATGTGATATTGGGATATTTAGTTATCTTCGGGAGTTTATGAACGTAATCGTTAACGCCACCTTCTTGTATATCTTCTGTCTCGGTTTCTGCTTGAAGACCGGATACTTCCGAGAATCCGCCTACTATTAAGCCCTGGATTTCTACCAGAAACCTGAAGCTCAGGTATGGGTCGTTTCTTTCGGCTACGGGCATTTTTCAGTCCCCTCTTCTTTCCGCGCAAAAACCTCCGGCAATTTCGGATTAATGATCTTATTCTCAAAATCAAGCCAAATTCGTTTATCATTTCGGCAGTCAAATCCACGACAGGGCACTGGTCGGTTATCCCATATCCTGCACTTGCATGTCACTTTATCAAGATGAACGCAATATCCATCTCCCTCCTTCGCAATCATATACGGATGCCCCCAATCCCACTTTACAGTCCCCTCTTCAATATCCTGCCTAGAAAGCGCGAAACTCAACTTGCAACAAGCTGCCTTACATAGCTGCCTCCTGCTTTCACAGTCAATCGGAACCTCATCAAAGCCGTATTTATCCTGCTCTTTTTCCTGGAATACCGCACCCATGCCCAATTCCCGGAACTTCTTTATCAACCGCTCCGCGACTGCTATCTTCCTTTCGTTTAATTCCTCCTCTGTGATTATACCTTTCTCAATAAGAAGCTCGGTCAAAGCGTAAAGGAATGACGATACTTCCAGCACCTTACCTGTATTTGCCCCCAACTGATAGTGAACATATCGAAGCCCTTCAACAACTTCTCCCCTTACCCCTTCCATCGCTTCACCCTGCATCTTATCTCCCCTTTATTTTATCTTTCGCCCATCCCCAAAAATAGAACTTGTTTCCACTTCACCTCCTCCTTGCCTACTTGCCTACTTGGCCACTCTTGCCTACTTGGCACCTTCATTCACCTTCTTATTCACTTTCGAGATCTCTTCACACCACCTTCTCCTTTCACGGTGCTCCATATTCATGATCTCTTCCTGACTCCAGTGAAAGTGATATGCGATAAAAGCTACCTCCTCGTAGATTTTATCGAGGGGGTAGCCCTCTATTCCCCCGGTCCAATATCCACCTCGAACTCGTGCTCACACTTCGGGCATTTTGCCTTTATCTTCACACCGCCATTTATCTCACGATAGAACTCTTGCAGATATGCTAAATCAGAAGCAAATAGCTCCTCTATAACCCGCGGATTAACTGCCGGAAGGTCACCAAGCTTGGTCACTACGCGGGAAAGAAGAATGATACTGAGATAAGCGGGATTCTGCTGTACCCTTGGATCCTTCAGTGGTAATATCTCATCTGCTGCCGTCGCTAATCGCATCACACCTTCTTTATGAAGGTTGCCTTCCTCATCCACATATCCCTTCGGCAGAGCGAACTCGTATTCTGTCTGAAACATTTCTCGCAGACTCTTTACTACGGCTTCACTCGCTTCATGCCTTCATGCACTATTTCCAGGGTTTCAATTGCAACGTCAGTTCCCGTAGCGTTGAGGTCAGGTGCATCGTACTTGCTGGGCCATGCCTCCACGAATTCCCATCTCGCTGCTGGATTTCCTTCACAATCCATCAAGATGATAGCCACATTTTTACGCGCTTTTTCCATATCACACTCTTCTACCAGTTTCCACCATTTTTCGTAGAGTTCCATAGAATCGGTGATCCCCCATTTCAGCGTTACGTTTCCGTACTTGTTCAATCCCGGAAGTTTCCTTACTGTTGGTGGCTCGCTACCCTCACGGTATTCAACGGGTTCACTGCTCGCGTCAGGAATAGTAACTTCACTGAACCCCGCCTGAACGATACCATCTATCTCAAGCAAGAACCTAAAAGTCCTATACGGATCTTTTCTTTCTCCTACCATTTTTACATACCTCCTTTTTTCTATTTGTAGTCCGTTCTTTCACTCGGCTACTCGGCACCTTGGCACCTTGGCACCTTGGCTACTCGGCACCACTTTTCACTCTGTAACCGCAGAGCCTCCTGCCCATTGCGCTATCCGGAAGATAACAAATTCCGCGGGCTTTACAGGCGCAACGCCTATTAACACAATAAGTCTGCCATTGTCTATATCGTCCTGTGTCATCGTTGTTCTATCGCACTTAACGAAGAACGCTTCTTCGGGTGAGGTGCCCATAAGCGCACCGTCTTTCCATACCCTGGTTAAGAACTGCGTAATTGTTTGCTTCACTCTTGCCCACAGTTTTTCATCGTTTGGCTCAAACACCACCCATTGCGTGCCTTCATCAATAGACTCCTCAAGGAATAGGAATAGTCGGCGGACGTTTATGTATTTCCAGAGTGAGTCGCTTGAGATAGTCCTTGCACCCCAGACTCGGATACCGCGACCAGGGAAAGCGCGGATACAATTGACCCCTTTGGGGTTCAATATATCTTGCTGACCTTTGGTGATAATTCTCTTTACACCATCAAATTCTTCTAAACCCAGCGCACCCCGGACAACTTCATTTGCTGGTGCCTTATGGACTCCCCTTTCGATGTCGCTGCGTGCATAGATACCGCATATAGCCCCACTTGGTGGAACATTAGTCCGTTTTTTAGATAACGGATCAAATACCCTGATCCAGGGATAGTAAAGGGCAGCATATTTCGAGTCGTATAAGTTTCGTTGTCGCTGGATTTCGTTAAAATCCGCCTTCTCTTCTGAATCAAGAACCGCAAACCGATCTTCCATGGTCTCACAATGAATGATCAGCTTATTTTGAAGATGTTGTGTTGTGATACCGGGAATGGCTGCAATGCTTATTTCATCTATGTTCTTAAATGTATGAAGCCCGGTCCTCTCTGCCGGTTCCGGGCTATCTTTCCCTTCATAGGTTGTATTAAGCTCTTCATCCGAGGGAATGCCATCGTTACCCCCTGCCAGCATCCAGACAGATTCTTTATCCCGGATTAGCATAGGTATCTTTTTAGACGGATCTATCGAGGTACTGACATCCTTCACCCTTATTAATCGAGAAGTATCTTCTGTGATTATCTTCTCGATATACCGGCTATGGTCTTCATCCATCGAAAGATTTTTAAAGGATTCGTCAAGCCCATCAAGAGAGACCATAAGATCAAACTCTGCTGTTGAAACCTCCAGATTCGCAGCCACTGATTCCTCAATAGCATTCCGAAGTTTCACCCTTCTGGTGTCTTCTGTCTTAATAACCTCGGTTACTATTCCATATATCGGTGTCGAAGTATGCAGCTTAAGTAAGGTTCCCTTCTCCATTCCTGTAACAGTATCCAGATCCAGATAGTCCTGATTCTGTGCTGGCGCTGTCAATCTGGCACTGGAGATCGAACTTGCCTTGACTATTATTTTGATCCTGTCCCCCCACGTTCCTTCATCCGCAGCTTTAACTTCGATTACAGGCGTCAGTTGTGTAACCTTTGTATCCACCTTGTGCTGCTGCTTAGGTACACCAGGAATAAAGATCGCATGATCCTTATCAGTTGCTTTGATGATAAAATATTCATCGTCAATCTTAACGGTATCATTCGGACTAAAGTCCGTATCTGTGTCGGCGATAGGGATTACGGTACCGCCCGCTTTTACTACCGAGATTAGTTTCTTTGTTGTGACCGAAGGAGTCAATTTATTCAGTTCCACATCCATAGAATGCTCAAATCCCAGTGACGTTCTCACTTTAATTACTTTCTCATCTGTATCTATTGATTCAACAGTGCATACCTCTGGATTGGTTTTATCGTTGATAATCAGCACATCTCCAGCCGCTAAGTCGGTCACGGCATCAAGCTCAATCTTTAAGCCACGGGCATTCACCTTTTTCTGGATTTTATACGCTGTTTTATCTTTTTCCATCTTTGTGATGTCCGTATCTGAGGTATAAGACGCTTTTGCCGGAACATTCAAGGTAAGTGCCTTTGCCTGCTTGATCAACTTCAGATCCTTCGCTTGCATGTCATCACGAAGGAGGAAGAACTCATCCTCTTTCATACCTGTCGCAGCTCTAGGGATTATCGTACTGGTACTTACTCCTTTATCGGAGGTGTTCTCTGAAATATCAGGCAGAAAGCCCGAAGATTTTGCCGCTTTCTCAGTGGTCACTCTTGATACATACAGCCTCTGCCCGCCATTAACAAAAAAGCCTTCCACTGCATAGGATAGCCAACGTTTGTTGCCGTAATCCTTCTCAGACAGATGGCCACCAAAGATTCTCTGATACTCAGCAAAGCTTGTAACAAGGGTAGGCTTATTTAATGGTCCCCTTTCCGCCATTCCTATAAATCCTGTTGTTGTTGTGCTCACGCCTTCTATCGGCTTCGCTCCAATTTCTATCTCTTCTACATATACTCCTGGTGCTAAATATTCTGGCATTAAAATTCCCCCTCTCTTTTATTCTTAACCTATGCTCAACACTTAAAAGGTTCTGCTTTGGCACTATATAAAAGTTGTCATTGAATAGACGTCACAGATTTTTTTCCCCCTTCTCCAACCTCTAAACCCATCGTCTTAGTTACCCCTTCGTATTCAACTTCAAGGTGGAGGATATTATCCTCATCCCCCTTAACAAATCTTTTCCCATCCACCTCTATAATTTCATCCTCGATCAATGGTCCAAAATAGAGCACAAACTCGCCTTTTTCTGTTGTTTTGTTCTCAACCCCTTTTTCTTTTACCCTTACTTTAGCACTAGAAACTGCTTTCCCTCCCGAATCATACACCTTCCCCCTTATTAGGGTTGCACCCGGAGGAAAAGGGTAAGAAGGTTTTGGCTTCAAAGTTATATTTACTACCGGATCTTTAGCGTCTAACTCGGCCGTAATGTCTAATTCTTCATTGAAGTAGTAATCAGACCTCACCTGAACGGTATATGTATCATCAGGAAGGTCGAGGAAGATATAATACGAACTGAGATTCTTTACCGGCTTCTCTTTCCTTCCATTCAAAGACACTTCTACCCTGCATATCGGCTCTCTGTTTGAAAAATCATCCACTAGTAGTACAGCAAACGAAAGTTTCGTGCTATGTCGTTCAAGAAACTCCTTTTTTTTCATTTCTCCACTCTAATCGTGTACTTTTCAAGTTCTCGCTTAGTCACCCTCGCAACTTCTCTCTCTCGCATTGATTCTATCCTTACCGGCGTAACCTCATAGCAAACAGAAAGTTTATACGGTTTATTTTTAAGGATAACAGTACAGATTTTATTCAGCTCTTCCATTGATAGAGGGTTCAATATCAGCTTCAACTCTTCACCCACTAAATTTTCATGGAGAACCGAACCTCTCAGTATAGAATTATCATGAAATATCTGCATCACTTTTACCAGTATAC
Organism: Candidatus Methanophagaceae archaeon GoMg2; assembly: GCA_013180585.1. GTDB lineage: Archaea > Halobacteriota > Syntropharchaeia > Alkanophagales > Methanospirareceae > QENJ01. The sequence continues at coordinate 1,600 of QBUM01000231.1, read as the reverse complement.
GGTGGTCATTCTCACTATTGCTTGTATGAGGAGTGACGAGATAGAAGAGGCTCAGAGACAAAGGCGGATATTTAAGCTTTGTTGAATTGATGATTTGCATCTCTTGATTCTTTAAATATGCCTCTTCCGTGACCTGATATAAGAATAATGACAATTTCTTGTCGGATTCCTCTGGAGAGGATAATGTTATATCGTTTTCGGATTCGATTATAGGACTGACTTGGCTATCATTTTTTATATTATCCCACAGCAATTTAATTAATGTTGTTCCGACATCAGATATCGCAGTATAATCGCTCATTTACTATTCTCCCGCCTTTTATAGCCTGACCTCTTCTTCTATTCTATATTTATAAACACTTTCTTCCTTATTTTTGGCATTACCAACCGAAGAATACCGTGTTTGAACGATGCGGATGCGTCCTTCGGGTTTATTAGCTCAGGCAATCTTATCTGCTTCCGGAAAGACTGAAAAGTTATTCTCTTCTGGATACTGCCCCACCGTTCCCAGCAAACGGCCTCGCTCATCTTCGCTACTATTTCCACCGTATCATCCGTCACATTTATCTCCACGTTTTCTTTCTTCACTCGTGGCAGGTCAAAGGTGACCAGAAACGCATCGCCTGTATCCTCCAGCTCGAATAACGGCTCTAAATTACCATTCTGGCCCCATGCCGCTTCTGTTATCTTTTTTTCTACTTTCATCTCACGTCACCTTAATCTAACGATACATAATGGGCATATCCTGCTCCACGCCTTTTTGCATTCCAGGTGCAGAGAGCGCAGTCTCGCGCATGAGGTCCCTCGCTTTTAGTTTTATCTCCTCCTCACGCTCCATCAACTCGCTCACATCTACGTCCAGGGGTATAAACTTATCGAGTGCTTCAATTGCCGATGCCGCTGCACCCGGATCCGGATATACCGGAAAACACTGAGCAAGCAGAGAAATCGCATTCAAATCCCTCTTCTTGCACTCCTTTAGCATTATGGCATAGGCGCCCGCGATAAAACCTTCCTCCAGCAGCTCTACCTGCTTATCCTTTAGCTTCTTCATTGCCGCATCGCTATTTCCCACGGCAAACACTTCCGGCTTCTCTATATCTATTCTGTTCTGCACCGGCAGTCCTGTTACAGATATAACGAGTTTTGCGTTGATAGTATTGAACCAATCAGCTAAAGCTCGTGTCAGTGGATAAACCGCGTTCGGTGGTATCGCAATTTCTGATAACACCACCACCACGTTTCCATTGCCGTATATACTGAAAGGGCTTCCCAATTTGCCTTCGTGTATTACCATGACTGGCGGGAACAAGTCAGATTCGACATAGCCTATTTTAGTATAACCCATCTTCTCTATGACGTAAGAAGCAGCAATGGTTCCTACCAAACCCACGTCTGGCAGGCCCTCTATCACTATCGGGTTTTTATGCACTACACCCTCCTCTTCCACTACTGTTACTGCTCCTTCTTCCATTGGTTAGTAAAGGGTAGTCTAAGGATATATATATTCATGGAATACGGAAAAACACGAAAAATTTACAGCGATTGAACATTCGATCTTGAAACACGCTGCAGATCCGCGAAATATCACCGAGTATGG
>QBUM01000043.1 GCA_013180585.1 Candidatus Methanophagaceae archaeon GoMg2 | reverse complement strand
AGACATCTAAAACCATCACACAAAAACATATTCCTAAAAATGGTCGAAGTTACGGATTAACTCTTTATATTTAAGCCCTGTTGAAGTAAATTTCCCACCTTCCACGATGTTTTTTCCAGCTTCTGCAGAAGAAAGCGCTATGATCTCTTCTGATGATTTTCTATGAACTTTATCATAATCAAGATACACATAAAAATACTTTGTCCAAAATGGAGATACAAATTCAAATTCTTCAGCATACGCAAGTTTGACTGTGACCTCAAGGAATTTTTGATCCAAAGGTTCCCAGAAGCTGAATGCGTCTCTGGCAAATACGCTCGTTTCTGTTACACTTCCCAGTTCAGTTTCTGCTGCTTTGAAAAGCCATGTTTCACTCATTGTTACCGGTTTGCCTTTCGAACGCGCAATATCCGCGATGGTTAATACTCTTTCAAAAAAGTCATGATTGATGGGGTAAACATGAGTGTCAATATAATCAATATCGGTATTTGCAAAACTTGTTGTGAATTCCTTATATTCTGGATGCCAGGTGCCTACTCCTGCGCCAATTTTAACACCAGTGATTTGGTTTTCCTCAAGCTTATTAAGGACATCATTTACATATTCGGTTTGTAGTGTAACATCGTTGACAGGTTTTCCAGTTTGTTTTGCTTCGGTATCTGGTTCTATGACAATGGTTAAGTAGTCGGGGCGCAATTCTTTTGCGATAGTTATTGCAGTTTTGGAACGCGCTTCATGATATTCTTCTATAGAAAGGTCATTATAAAACTCTTTAAGGTTAAGTGTGGAAATTCCTTCTTGTGTAAAAATAAAGTTGTTTTCAATTATTAACTTCATACCCCTTGAGTCAACACTTTCAGCAACTTTTTTATAAAAGTCGAGATATGCCTCTTGCTCTGATGAGTCATCATGAAATGGAGGATAAAACAAAGGAAAATTAATAGATATAACTACACCTTCAACACCCAACTCTTCCAAGCGATCAAGCTCATAATTAGCTCCAATAATCCCATTTGGAGCCAGCAGGTCTTTACCCCTGTTAGAATTCGCAGTCAGCAATTCAGCGGCAAAAATTGGGTCGTGATCTTTGTTGGCAGTTGCAGGAAGGTTATTCTCAAACTTATTCAGTTGATATTCTAATTCGGTATATAGGGGTACAAACTCTTTTGGAATTCCGTCAACCAGACAATCCTGTGGACAGCTGCCTTTTCTTTCCTCCCATTTCTGGCAGATTCCGTCTCCGCATTTTGAATTGCCAATAATTAAAATCAGCAAAAACGCTGTTAAAACTATTCCTATGATTATTAATATTGTTTTAGTTTTGTTTTTCATAATTTTGTATCCTTTGTTTAGTTATAATTATTATAAGCGCCTAATTATTTATAAATAATTCGTTTTCGGAGCGGAGTGGAAAAAACACAAATGATCCCCCTCTATAATAAAAGAAAAAATCAAGTTTATTTCCCTTTGAAATCCTATCTTCATTATTCATCTTAGAAAAATATTTTTTGAATTGCGTATAACGTTTAAGGATATGAGAAGTTGCGACCATCGGGAGCAATTTGGGTTGAGAGGCTGCAAGACTCGAATCTCATATCCTTTGTTATACGCCCCGACGACAGAAAGGAGGAGAGCGCAGCGTGGCTTGAGTTCAAAAAATATTTTTCGTTCTTACTCATCAGATAGGCTTTCGTTGATTATTTTATAAATTTGATTTTTTCCATTTTGAAAAATGAAAGAGGGGTTAGGGGTGAATTTCATTTTTCAAGAATTAATAATACTTTTCTATGCCTCCAAATCCTTTAATTAGTTTACCATCTTTTGTTTTTTTAATAAAATTTGATAATCTCATCTTAAATTCTTCAGGACGCTTCCGTGCTGATTCTATATAAGCGACACGAATTCTTTTATACGAATCAGAAAATTTAGTGTAATTTTTCCAAGCTACCTTATCGCCTTTAATTGCTTCAATAATATCTGGAGGAAATACAAACTTCTCACTAAGAACTTTCTTGGCAGTATCTTGAATTGAAAGATGTATCATATCTTTTTTAACAAGCCACTTTAATCTTTCCTTGTTTGCTTGTGAATATTTACTCTTTGGGTTTCTTGGTGAAAATCTCTGAACAGTTTGTTCTTTATTAAGACTTTTGATTATGCTATCTATCCATCCGAAACATAGTGCTTCTTCAACGGCATCATTATAAGAAATACGTGGTTTCTCTGTTTCCTTGCGATAATAAATCAGCCAAATCTCTGTTTCATTTTTGTAATGTTTAACAAGCCATGTACGCCAATCTTTCCTATTATTTACATGGAGAGTTTTTCCTAATTTCATATTATTTTTTCATCAAATTACTTGAGTTGCAAATCTATTTAAAATATGTGCCAATTCATCTGGCGTACTAAGCATAGGTAAATGTCCAGAATCAATATCAACAATTTGTTTTGCACGGAGGTTTGCAATCATGCGATTCTGGATGGTCTCACTAAATGCTTTATCTCTTTTTAGGCGCACATAGAGAGAATTAACAGAAACACTTTTTGCCTTTAATTTATCTGTATATAGTTTTTCTGATTCTGGAGGCTGTCCCACAATCCAAAAATAGCGGAAAAAGAAAGACAAATAGGGCT
>QBUM01000044.1 GCA_013180585.1 Candidatus Methanophagaceae archaeon GoMg2 | reverse complement strand
CTTGCTTTTCCTTCCGTAGGTTGTCTCGTTAATATTTGCACTGGACCCCTCGCCCTCGCGTGCATCTTAGCCGAAACCAGGTGATACAATTTCTGATAGTACACGACACCGATGAAGACGTCAGCTTCTATATTCTCGCCCGTTTTACCGTCCCGCATTACTTCTCTACCGGTATGAGAGAATCCAGTACGCTCAAGTCCTGCTCTTAAGTCTTCCTCAGACTCGCCCCAAAAGGCAGATCCGTCTATGTACCGCCCTTCCATTGCACCTACTTTCCCGCCTATCATCTCCAGCACGTGCCCCACAGTCATCCTCGAAGGAATGGCATGAGGATTTATTATCATATCAGGGATGATTCCTTCTTCAGAGAATGGCATATCTTCGGGCGGTACGATTAGCCCAATAACCCCCTTCTGACCATGCCTGGATGCAAACTTATCCCCTATTTCCGGTATCTTCTGGTCGCGAACGCTGATTTTCGCTAATCTGCGGTTGCTACTCGATTCCATAACCACGACAGAATCCACTGTCCCTTGCTCGTTAGATCGAGTACAAACAGAGGTATCTCGTCTTTCTAAAGGACTCAAGAGCTCTGTAGATTCCTCTAAAAATCTTGGCGGACTTGTTTTCCCTATTAAGACGGAATTTGGCAGCACATCCACCTCTGAATTTATTATACCATCCTCGTCAAGTTGGTTATACGCATCGTGAGTCCTCACGCCCACGATCTCAGTATCAGGTACCTCAAACCTGTCCTCTTCCCCACCGGGATACCGCCTCTCCTCTCCCTCGTAGGTTCTGAAGAAATGACTCCGTCCTAATCCTCGATTTATTGTAGCACGGTTTAAAATCAGTGCATCCTCCATATTATAACCTTCATAGCTCAAAACAGCAACGACAAAATTTTGTCCCGCAGGCCTTTTACCATGTAAAATGAGGTCGGCGGTCCTCGTCCTTACTAACGGCTTCTGTGGATTGTACATGATATGCGTTCGGGTATCGGCACGAGGTTTATAATTCGCAGAGGAAATACCTAAGGATTGTTTCAACATAGCACAGCCCATTGTGTTACGTGGTGACGAATTGTGGTCGGGATACGGTATCAACCCTGCAACTATGCCTAAAATCAAAGAGGGATCCACTTCCAGATGCGTATAATCCTTAGCACCAACACCTGTTAAATCCTCTTCGTTCATAGCTATCAGCGCATTCTCCTCCTCTTCAGCATCCATATACTCTATTGTTCCCTTCTTTACCAGGTCTTCAAAGCCAATTTCGCCACTTCTCAGCTTTTCTATGTGTGATGCCGTAACCAATGGTTTTCCGTTTTCCACTATTATCGCAGGTCTCCGCGCCCTTCCTCGATCAGAGTTTATTATTATGTCCTTTCTGCCGCTGTAATGAGCGAGATTCACTTGATTCGATATTTCACCCTTTCTTCTCATCCGCCTCACTTCATCTACAAATATCTCAGGCTCGGTAGAGAACCCCCAAAAATCACCGTTCACAAAGATACGGGCCCTGTTTTTTGCAGCTATCTCCAACGAGCGGGCGGGCGGGACGATATCGAGTGCATATAAAGCATCTTTAAAACTTTCCGTATCTACGCCCACCGTTATTTCGACCATCTGCGAAAAATTCTTCACCAATCCACAGTTAGGACCTTCCGGTGTTTCCGTCGGACAAATTTTCCCCCATTGCGTGGGATGCAGGTCGCGAGCCTCAAAATGTGGCTGAGCTCTTGATAAGGGCGAAATTATCCGTCTTAGATGGCTTAACGTGGCTATATAATTGCTCCTTTCCAACAACTGAGAAACGCCAGATCTGCCACCAACCCAATTACCGGTTGCCAACGCGTGTAATAAACGTTCCGTAAGTACGTCAGACCGGATTGCGGTTACAATCTTCAGTTCCCGGCTTCGCATATTCGCACGTTCCAATTGATACCGCATATCCTTTATCAATTTAGTGAATGAGACCCTGAAAAGGTCTTCCATTAGGTCCCCCGCAAGTTTAAGACGTTTATTCGCGTAATGGTCCTTGTCATCCTCGGCTCTTCTACCCAATGAGAGTTCATAGCACGCTTCCGCCATTCTTCCGATGAAATCCGCCTTCGCTAATCTGTCATCGAGATGGGGCAGGAAATAGCGGTCAAGGATATAACTGACTCGTCTCTCTCGATACTCTCGAGCTTGCGCGGGTGCAACTTTTCGTGCCAATGTATCTATCGCTTCTTCTGTCGTCTTCACCTCGCACTCTTCTATATTCCCACGGATGTATTTTGTTATCTGCGGATCGTCAGAGACCGCTTTCAAAATTGCCTCGTCACTTTCGAGCCCCTGAGCCCGCATAAGTGTCACAAAATTTATTTTACGAGATACCGCAGGGAAAGATACTTCAAGTATCCCTTTCTTACTTATCTCTACCCTTATTGGAACACGAAATCCGTGTTTAAGGGAGAATACTTTTGAAACTATGTTTTTACTCCCGTATTTCTCCTCGAAGTTGACAAATATCCTGTTCGGTGCGAGGTCCTCTAACGTTATTATCACGTGCTCTGAACCGTTTATGATAAAATAACCGCCCGGATCGAGTGGATCTTCGCCTACCTTTACCCGATCTCCATCCGATAGCCC
>QBUM01000045.1 GCA_013180585.1 Candidatus Methanophagaceae archaeon GoMg2 | reverse complement strand
GTGAAAAAGCAAAAATGAATAAAAGAGAAGAAAAAGGCAAAAGTAAGAAAGCGATGTTAGGCATTGCACTGGCAGCGGTTGTTTTAGCTTCGGTAACGATAGCGATGATCGGAAGCACTGGTGCTTTCAGCGACGGTGGAAAATACAATATTATTGAGAAAGGCGTATCAAACACCGTGCTAATCGGGCAGGACTTGCAATTTAATAGCGCAACCTGGGGTGCGACGGCGCCACAGGTAATGAGGTATGAATCAGGCGATTTAGCAAATACATATACCGCGACAGAGTCAGATGGAAACTATTACATCTATAGCGTAAATTGGCCGACAACAGGAGCTTATTATGTGAATGGTGATTCAACTACGAGTGAAGCAACGCTTTCAGTCGAAGAGTCGGAAATGCCACTGAAGCTAAAAGTAAAGGATAAAACAGTGTCGTCAATTGCCAGGGGTACTGAACTTATCATAGATGTTGGCGGGATAAACCTGTTTGATGAAGACATAGTTGATCTTGTTATAATAGGACCCAAAGGCCAGATAACACAAAAGGGTGATCAAAAGTACAAAGGCATACAAGTGAGTACGTTGAAATATATGAAGATTGACACCACCGGCTGGGATGAAGGTCATTACACATTCCAAGTGAAAACTAAACCAGATAACGCATGTGGCTTGGATGAACAGAGCCCAAAAAGGGAGCTAAACATAATAAAAGGAAAGATAGCTATAAAAGCGGATACGACAGCAGTAACTGAACTCGAACCGTAACTTCGACCATTTTTAGGAATATGTTTTTGTGTGATGGTTTTAGATGTCTTTTTTCGTGTATTCATTGCTTTTCCTTACTTATCCTTATTTGTGTGGATATTACTAATTTTGGTAATATGAAAGGTGGGAACAATAAAAAACGAAAAACGCAGAAGTACCCCCAAAATCAAAAAAACTACGGGAAAAACTAGAACACAAACTAACTGAAGAACCTATTACGAAAAGAGGTTAAAGTTACAGCTCGAAGTTGTGCGACTCACCGTAACGGGTGTAGCCAGTCATCAGATCTCGGTGAAAGCAGACCCTTTAACTAAAAACGCATATTTCCCTGCGGGGATTGATAACAACCCAAGAGATTGGACGACTAATAAGTTCAATGACACAATAGACGATGACGGCACGAGAACCTATGCAGTTGAATTCAACGATACAGGATTTTACACGATTAAAGTAACAGATTTGGATGAAGTTGACTCGTATGACACCGTTGACATAAGCGTCACCGATAAAGAAGTTATCTTTGACGTGCCAGCTACAATTGCCATTGGCGAGCGGGTCACGATAAAGGGCACGGTAAATACCGGAGATACCGTGACTATTGCAGTAGATGACGAGGTAGTGCAGAAACTGGATGCTATCGTAATAGATGAGAAAGGCGAATTTGAAGAGGAGATAGACACAAGCTCATATGCGGCACCAGCGGGATTTCAAATTCCGGGACTCGTGAAATTGAAGGCGTATATTGACAGAGAGGAAGGAAGGGGTGACATAGGTACCAAGGAAAAAGACGATGGTTCTACGACGGTGTTCATGGTAAGAGGCTGGCTGACTGCCGAGCTATCCACAGATACAGTAGAACACGATGATGAGTTCACAATCAGCGGCACTGCCAGAGGGTCAAAGTATGTTGACATGCTGATAGTTGCTCCAAAGGGTTACAGTGGTACAAACATAGAAGATAGCTCGACGAAGGAGATGTATATAGGGAAAACATCGGTTACGACAAGCGATGATTCATTCTACAAGAAGATAGAAGTTGGAAGATACGTTGACACCGGGCGATACCTCGTTGTTGTGCTCACCAAAGGAAGCAATGAGTGGTATGGTAGCGGTAAGGACTGGACGACAATTGAAGAAGCCTTATGCGATTATTCGCTCAAAACCAGGACCCAGGACGAGATGCTGGCGGTATTCGATGATATATTAGAATTAAGCGACGACCTCATCTGGGTGGGTTACATAACGGTCGGCGAGCAAGAGACGCTAACTCTAAATCCTATAGCGGATGTGGTTGTCGGCGACTTATTAGAAGTATCGGGCGAATCAAGCAGGAGCGATGGTACGCGCATCTGGATAACGGTAAAGGGTCGTTACTTTGAGATAGTGCCGCAAGCTGCTTACGTTACGGACAATACGTTCAATGCTACTTTCGATACAACCGGAGCACCGCCTGGTATTTATAGTGTGCAAGTAATGGATGGATACGGGTATACCGCAACTACAAAGGTGCATATCTACACGGAAGGTGTGGTACCTACGTCTTTCGATACCGGCGAGGGTAGTTATCCCAGCATAAGGGGGACGCATAACGGGACGATCACGATACAAAGAAGACAGTGGTGGTGAAAGAAGACAAAATGAAGACAACGAAGAAAGGAAAAGCGATAGTAGGCATTGCACTGGCAGCAATTGTTGTTGCTTCTGTTATGGTCGCGATGATTGGAAGTACTGGAGCGGTAGGCACCGGCGGAAAATACAATATTATTGAGAAAGACAAATCAAACACTGTGTTAAAAGGGCAGGATTTACAATTTAATAGCGCAACATGGGGTGCGACTGCGCCACAGGTAATGAGGTATGAATCAGGTGATTTAT
>QBUM01000046.1 GCA_013180585.1 Candidatus Methanophagaceae archaeon GoMg2 | reverse complement strand
CCTTGAACACCTTGTAGACCCCCAAGAAACTTTACAGCATCTAATAAGAATCAGCAGAAAAAGGGTTATAATCACTGTCCCTTGCGATGAAAAAATACAATGGTTATTATGCGTGCATTGCGCTAGATATACGCCTCAATCTGGTCATTTACATTCATTTAACGAAGATAAAATAAAATATTATTTAGATAATTGCACAGAAAATGTTGAAATTATGAAATTAATACGTTTGGGAAGCGCCCTTTTAAGATTTATACCGAATTTTATTCCTTTTAGATTGAAATTTTTAATTGATAAATTATTTTGTAGATTACTTCCTAAATATTCGAGATGGATACTTCTTGTTGCTAATAAAAAGAATGATAAATGACTTTAAAAAAGAAATTTGCAAGTGATGTCTTATTTAGTGGCATTTCAAGCGGTTTAATAAGTTTATTTGGACTGATAACCCTACCGATTTTAACAAAAACTTTATCACCCGATTTTTATGGCGTATGGGTTCAAATAGGTGTGACAATTGGACTTTTATTAACTTTTGTTACATTTGGTTTTCAGGTATCTATTGTTAGATTTTTATCAGGAAAAGAAGATAAAAATAGAGCCGGTTCATTGTTTCATCTGATGCTTGGAATCGTACTATTAAATGGATCGCTTTTTGTTTTGATTACATTCTTTTTCCAAAATGCTCTCAGCAGTTTCATCTTTGCAGATGTATCTTTCCATCGGTTTGTGCCTCTTACTGGTCTGTGGCTTATGGCACAGGCAATTTATGCATTGAATACCTCTTTTATAAGAGCAAAAAATAAAATCAAGCTTTTATCCTCAATTAATATAGGTCATTCAATACTTCACATATTAATACTGTATTTGGTTTTAATTATATTCACTGGAAATATTGAAACAGTGCTTATTCTCTATATCCTTACCACTGTTATCCTTTCTGTAATTATATATTTATTTGAAGTTGTAAAAACAGTTGGCATTTCTGTAAAAGTATATAACTTTAAAAGCACATTAAAAGATTTATTTAAATTTTCATTGCCCTTTATACCAAACGGTGCATTGATGTGGATTTTAGCATCGAGTGATAAATATTTTATTGTTCATTTATTAAGTCTTTCGGAAAATGCTGTTTATTCCGTGGCTTATAGTCTCGTTGGTGTTTTAAGCTTGTTTTATATGCCATTAGGATTTGTAGCTTATCCATTGTTAGTAGAGTTCTGGGAAAAAGATCAAAAAAATGCTGTTAGAGACCTTCTTGAAAAATCCACCAGAGTTTATATATTTTTTGTCATCCCATCAATTTTTGGACTGTATGTTTTGGGTTCAAAATTAATTCTTATTTTAGCCACAAGTGATTATATCGTACCTTCAACGCTTATTTTATGGGTTTCTCTTGGTATCTTGTTTTTGGGAATTTATCAAATTAACGTATATGTTATACATCTAATAAAAAAGACGTATTACAATACAATTATTTTTTTTATTGCAGCAGTGATCAACATCATATTAAACTACTTTTTCATCAAGGCAATAGGTATAGAAGGTGCCGCGATTTCAACTTTCATTTCTTATCTTTTTTTGGCTTCAGTTGTGACCTTATTAGCCAGAAAAGAGGTATATTATAATTTTGATATCAAATTTATGCTCAAATGCATCTTTGCTTCGATGATTATGTTCATTATTATTCAACAAGTTGCAATATCCAGCATCTTTATGGTTTTATTAGTTATACTTTTAGCTGCCGCGATATATTTAATACTCACGATAATTTTAAAATGTTTTACGAAAGAAGATATAAAGGATATAAAACATATATTTGGCTTCGATTGAAGATGGTTTTTTGAGAAGAAGGGAAAGGTTCAGGGAATTGTTGAAAAGTTTTGGTGTGATGAGATAATCAAAAATCAGCACCCTTATTTTATCATCGCCGCGGGAATTTCAATTGCTGCAATAAGCAGTGCAATTCCATAAATCGTAGAAAGTCATCCGGTATAACCCAAAATCGCCGGCACTGAGGTATCTACCTAGACCCACGGTAATAACAAAGCCAAGTGGCAGGGTAACTACGGACGCTAGGAATGTTATACCAACGTCAACTGCGAATTTTTTGAGGATTGCATAAATATCCCCTCTTACCTCTTTGCTAATGTATAAAGCACATCCGCAAATTTTCGCGCCATTTCTCTTTGGCTATACCGCTCTATTTTTGTGCTTATTCCGCAGTAGCCTACTCTGCCTTTTAATTTAAATTCGGAGTGAAATATTTTAAGAGCCCTTTCTATTTCTTCTTGAGAGGAAGTGTGTACGCCCGCATTTGTTTCTTTTAATAAATCTTCAACGACACCCCCAGATATACCCATAGAAAGAATAGGTCTCCGTGCTGCTAAGTACTCAAAAACTTTTCCCGTATAGACTCCCCTTTCCGTAGGGTCATTCCAGGTGAGTAGAAGTAGTATTTGCGCTTCTCTCTGCTTCTTTAATGCTTCTTCTCGAGGAATTACGCCGTGTACCCTAACAATGTCCTGTAAGCCATACCGTTCTACATCTCTTTCTAACCATCCCTCGTCATATCCATAAAAATCAATCACGACTTCATCTGGTTCTATAATCCCCTCCAAGATTAACTTTTGTATAGCTTTTAATAGCGGTTCGGGGTCTCGTTTGCCCCTATACAAGTTGCCAGTATAGACAATGCTGAACTTATCAGAAAG
>QBUM01000047.1 GCA_013180585.1 Candidatus Methanophagaceae archaeon GoMg2 | reverse complement strand
GATATCAGGGACGATGTGCTTCTCAGTGCCGGGGATGTTCACCTTAAACTGTGAGGTGGCAATAAAGGAGTTGTTTTCCAGGGTTTCAAAATCTATAAATCTTACAGTCGGGCTTTTCTCTCCCGTCTGTCGGTTTTCAGATACTGATGTGTTTTCTAAAAGCAAATCGTGGATTTCCCTGTTCGCCTCTAACATTGAGTTTGCTGTTGGTGTTGTGATTCTTCTCACAACTTCATTTATCTGGTCTTCTTCAATCCATGTATTGATTTTTTTGATGGATTTTTTAAGCTCGTCTTCCAGGATTACTTCTCTGAAACTGTCCCTGAATTTTATCTGTGCACCGTAAGCAGGTTCTTCGCCGGTCTTAAATCCGGTTATTTCTTTTGTGTCTTCGGGGTCAGCTTTATTCTGCCGGTATATTTTCCAGCCTAATCGCTGGACTTGTGCAAGGAACGTGTTTTCTACATAGTGCTCTTCATCAAGCAGTTTGTACATTTTTTTACATCGGTTATGAATTATGAATTATTAGTTATGAATTATTGGTTATGAGTTGTTAATCATGTTTTCTTACTCTTGTGCTTTGTTGTTAAAATTATACTTTTTATTATTTTTAATAACTCTTCACAAGAGTGTGATAGTGAGCTAAACTCCTCCCGGTTAATAAAATGTGTTTCATTTAGTAGTTCGAGCCAATATAATGTTTCATCAGCTTCTTTTTGTGCTATTGCGAGTTTGTGAATAAAATCAGCGGTGGATTCTCCATTTGATGCTTCTCTTACATTTGCTCCAATAGAGGTACCTGCTTTAAGCAACTGCTTGCTCATCACAAATTCACGTTTTTCCATTGCCATTTTTTTATACATATTCACTATATCAATAGCAAATTCAAAGCTCTTCTTCCTGACAGCACTCTCCTTCATCTCACTACAACCTCCGATTCATAACTCCTAACTCCTAATTCATAATTAACTTTCACCTTTCCAGTCAGCAAATCCTCCATCAAACCCTGCTTTATCTTTTCAAGTTTTTGTTTGTATTTCTGCTCTTTTTCTATTGTTTCATCCGTCTGTGAGAGAATTGAGGCGATGCGGTGTTGTTCAGAGAGTGGAGGGATGGGGATTTTGGTTTCTTTAAATGTATCTCTCGTGATTGTATCAAACACATTACCATATGCTAAAGATAAAAATGAATTGATATAATGTTTCAAGGCATAATATAGAAAATCATTAGTAATATGGCTTTTATCTTTAGAATCTAGACCGTAACTGGTTTGATTGAACGCCATATCGCGCCCTAATTGAGCTATTACCCCCACTGAACCACGGGCTGATATTATCAACATGCCTTTTCTGAGCAATCTTGTTGCACTTTTCTTTAATCCTAATTCCGTTATATATTTAGTACTTGAGACAACCCACCTTTTCCCTGTATTAAAATCTTCTACTGACAACCAAGGTATGTCTCCATTCCAATATTCCGTTTTTTCTGTTTTGGGAGTGCCACCGTTTATAATGTTGCATATTTCATATATTTCCACAACCTCCCACTCCTCTGGTATCCTGCCGAGCGGTGAATCCTTGAATCTGTGTTTCTTCTCATCTCTCAACTCATAATTCATAACTCCTAACTCATCATTCTCCACAACGCCTCTGGTCAGTAAATCCTGCATCAAGCCCTGCTTTATCCGTTTGTATTTCTCTATTATGGTATCGGTCCTTTCTATGGCGTTGTCAACGGTCTCAAGAATCTTGGCGATTTTGCGTTGTTCTGGGAGTGGAGGTTTTAAAACAAAAAAATTTTTTGTGAATTTTGAAGATAGACCTGGTTGTGCAGAACCTGTGATTTTATCTTTTATCTGTTTTTGTCCGAAATTTGATAACAACCAATAAAATAGATGTTTATGCTCAAAATATTTTCTGCTTCTTATTATAAATAAATGTTCATTAATTACTATTTTGGGGAAATTTTTTTCCTTTAATATAGCTACTTTTCCAGTATTTGCTCCATCTTTATTCATGAGGATGTCGTATTCTTTCACTATACCCTTTTTCATTAGTTTGTAGAATTTTTCCGGGATATATTTGGCGTTTTGGTCGGTAAAATTTATTCTACCATCGGTAGTGATATGTTCTCCTCCCAAGCTTGGGACTCCTTCGTCTTCTGAAGCACCACCTTTAGGCCTCAAACCTGAAATTAAAATAACATCTTTCTCAATAGATATCCTTCTCCACCCTTCCGGCACTTCCACACCTTCAGCCATGATAATACCTCAGGTTTGTTAAAAACTCATCCAGCTCCCTGACTTCCTCGTCCCTTTCTTCTTTCAACCCTTCCGGGAGTTTTTCCATTTCATTAGCCTCTGTCATCTTTACACTTTCTTCCCGTTTGGAGATTCTTTTGCGCCTTTCCTGCGGCTTATATCTCCTTTATATCCCTTTCATCAAATTCTTTTCTATCTTGCATTACTTTCATTACCTCTTCATTACTTTTTCATTACTTTAGTCGATAAATTATATTCTTACCCTTGCCTTCAGAAATTAAAATATTTTTAGTGCATAGGTCGTTTAAATCTAAATATGCTGTTTTATTAGAAACTTTATTTATCTCCTGATACTCCCTGTTCGTTATCCTCCCCCTCTCCTTCACATACATAACCGCCTTTATCTGTCTCTCGTTCAGCCCCACTTCCCTCAGATACTCTTCCGTGTAAACATCTTTCATAA
>QBUM01000048.1 GCA_013180585.1 Candidatus Methanophagaceae archaeon GoMg2 | reverse complement strand
TCGGGAAGAGACTGCACGGCTCACTCGAAACCGGTTTGCGGGTTGGGGCATACACCACGCCACGAGGCGAGTTTTCTGTTGTGCTGCTGGCTGTTGTAATCGGAATGGAAACGGGCATTTCTGAGCTGTTATTATCGCTTGTCGTTGCTTACGTGATTCTTATTTCGATCATCGGCTCCTTCTTCGCAAAACACGGCGATATGATTGCCAAAAGAATGATGGTTGGCTTTAATAAATTGATGCCGCTGGCTCGTCAGTGACCTGAAATATTTTAACAATTGTAATTGTTTAGCTAACCACAAGATTACACAGATTTTCACGAGAATAGAAGGGCAGTAACCAGATTTTAGTATACCATAGGCCACATTATCCCACATTAATCCCAATTTCTTGTGTTAATCTTGTGGAATCTCGTGGTTTTAAAAATTCGCTATACAAATACTAACAATTTATTGCTTTGTGTCGGCACTTTCGATTTTTCCTGTGAAGTCCCAACATCCTAAAGTTTTACCGCAGAGCACGCGGAGCACACAAAGGCATCAGAAAAACCAGCAAGGGTTGGAACAATCGTAAAACTCTGCGCTCTCCGCGGTGATTTTAGACAGTGCCCTCTGCGTCACTGAAAAATGCTCCATTAAATGCTTGAGATAGTGACGATAGCGAGTTCTGGAGAAGCAGCCAAAGGGCTATACGGCATTGACGTGAAAAACATTTGCTAAAGCTCTGTACCTTCTAAAAACTTAATCACCCGGACGATGGTTTCGTTCACAGGAGTGGGAATCCCATGCCTCTTACCCAAAGCCACGAAAACACCGTTCAAAAAATCTATTTCTGTCTGCTTACCCTGTTCTATGTCCTTAAGCATAGAAGAGTGATGATTCGCTGTTTGTGGTATCTGTTTAGCCCGTAAAAAATCCAGATAGTCCTCCGCTCGTGTCCAGAATAGTTTTATTCCTTCCGCTTCGGCGACCTCAAAAGCCTCGTGAATCATGTCTTCGATGATAGCAAAAGAATGAGGATTGGCTAATCTACCGTATTCAACCCGGAAGATAGCACTTAACGGATTTAAAGCTGCGCTGTACAATGCTTTCGCCCAGATATGCGCCTGGATATTATCTACGGCATCAGTAGGTATCCCTGCATCGTTGAATATCGCAACGATTTCGCGCAACCGCAGCGTGATTTTATTGTCGAGTGCGCCGATTTTTGTCGTATCTGCCGTGACGGTCACATTTACTTCGCCTGGTTCTGGTATTTCAAAACCAGTGATGACCATACCGCCCATTGTGTGTGCTTCTCCAACGTATTTCGCGATTGTCGCCTCGTTTCCGATACCGTTCTGTAAGCTAATAACAACGGAATCAGCATGAATATGTGGTTGCAACTCTCGTATCGCAGCTTCGGTATCAAAAGACTTGGTTGTTAAGAGCACCACATCTAGTTTGTCGGTCACGTTTAGTTCTGACGTTGCGTTTATATTTTTGACTATGTGCAAGCCCCAGATTCCGGAGATTCTGAGACCGTGGTCGCGTATAGGCTTCATGTGCCGTTCTCGTCCGATAAGTGTGACGTCATTTCCAGCAGCGGCTAACATACCACCAAATGCTGTTCCTAATGCGCCGGCACCCATTACGAGGATTTTCATTTGTAGTTGCCCAGTTTATAACCACAAATTACACAGATTTTCACGAGAAAATTTTGTCCTGGCATTATTCCCGAACGTGCTTCATTATATGCGCTATTTCAGGCATGATTATCTCGGTCAATGCTAATCTAACGGCATTGGGCGACCCGGGCAGACAAAAGACCGTTTTTTTGTGTATCACACCTGCGATTGCTCGGCTTAATACCGCTGCGGTGCCTATGTCCGCGTAGCTTTTCTGTCTGAACAGTTCGCCAAAGCCAGGCATTTGCTTTTCCATGAGTTTTGATATAACCTCTATTGTGATGTCGTTTTTTGTCATGCCGGTGCCGCCGGTGGTGATGACGAACTCGGCTTCGGTGCTCAAAGCTTTTGTTATGCCTTCGTTGATTTTTGTCTCAATGTCGGGCAGTATGTCATAATAGACGACTTCATGACTGTTCTTTGTTACAAGGTCTTGCGCTATTTCGCCTGATAGGTCGCCGATGTCTTTTGCACCTTTTTGTTTATTCCAGTATTTAGAGGTGCTTATCGTGAGTATGGCGCATTTGTAATGCTTTCTTGCTCCTTCTTTATGTTTTGCAGGTATGGACATTAAACTTTTCCGTTTTAAAAAAAAGAAACCTTTACTAAAGAAATAATTTAATGGCTGGCATTCGGTCAGTATAGCGTTTTCCATTTGCACCTGTGAACTCTGAACAGGTTATGAATCCTGTGGGTGTTGATAGAATATTGGTATGATGAATTTGCGGATACGAGCCGGTACGGATGGTATAGTTGTATTCTTCGTTTGCGTGCAACTTAAAAGATTGGGGGAAGGTAAGATTGCGCCAATCTTCTTGATAGCCCACCCACGGTTGTGACTCGATACTCCAGGTATCATTATAAAATTTAGCGTATTCGGTGTGTCCGCCTGTACCCGCGCAGGGATAAGTGTAAAGCGTTTGCACTTCTATGGTTCGGTTTGGCGTTATCGTACCGTTATGCGTGCCGGAGATGCTCGGGTACGTTCCAGGCCCTGTATCTAAAGTTCTGTTACATCCAAACGTTCCCTCGGTCCACGTAGCAGCTACGGATTTACCTGTGTGGTCAAATAACTTACTCGGCGTGACGAACTTCAATGACG
>QBUM01000049.1 GCA_013180585.1 Candidatus Methanophagaceae archaeon GoMg2 | reverse complement strand
CTATAAAGGTTCCTTACGATTTCTAACTCGTCCCTCGTTTTTTCTTTTCCTTTCGCCCTGCCGCCAATGCCGACATAGAAATCCTCCGTGTTCTCTCGCACGACACTAAAATCTATATCTTTGGGTCCCTTACCCGCCAGCGGAGTCGGGACACCCTCAAGAAGCTTCACCGGCCGCAGGTTTACGTACTGGTCGAAATAGAACCGCATAGCGAGCAAAATACCCTGCTCTAAAACGCCGGGCTCTATTCTCGGGTCGCCTATGCTACCAAAATAAATCGCATCACATCGCTCCAACTCTTTTAGCGTCTCTTCACTTATTAACTCGCCTGTCTCCAAATAATGCTCTGCACCATGCGGATATTCTATCCAGTCGAATCCGAAGCCCTCGCTCTCTGAAACCGCCTCAAGCACCTTTTTACCTTCGCTTATTATCTCTGAGCCTATACCATCGCCACGGATTACCGCGATATTATATCCTCGTTTCATCTTTCTTCTTTCCTCTGTCTTTTTTATCTGTACCAAGAGTGGATTCTATCTTCTCTTGTAATATCCTTTTCTTGTTTCAATTAATAAATAACCTTTTCTTTGAACTGCTTAAAGAATAGCACGCGGGCTTTCAACCCTCTGGCTGATTAAATTACGAGGCACGCCGCCACACTCGGAATAAATTGCGTGGCATCCCTATGCCGTAGGTTTGGGTTTTTTTTCCCCCGTTTCACAAAAACTTCTAACCCTTTGGCAGAAGTTTCGAAACCTCTTCAAATTCCATCACAGGAACAGATTCAACCTTTGCAAGGTCGGTCCAATAATAGTTTGCTTCCAAAAGAACTTTAGGATCTTCCACCACATATAGAAGAAAGAATCGGTTTCCTGTGAGGTCAAGCCACTCGCCGATTACTTTTATCCCTTCCGGATATTTCCACTCAGCCCACCTTTTTTCCATCTCATTCCTTCTTTCCGGTTCCCAAGTCCATATATCCATAAACAACATTTGTTTTTCCCTCCTTTTTACTTCTTCCCCTATCTATAGCTCTAAAAGCCCCATCCTCGCCACCCCGGAATAAATTGCGGCAGCCCCGTTGTGTCAGCCCCTTATTCTTATATACTCACCTTGATGCCGTACGAACCAGTACCACTATGACTATTGTAATGTTGGACCTGGACGTAATAAGTAGCAGGCGTAAAGTCAGCGACGATTTTCGCATTCAAACCACTACCGCTGTCATCATCCTGGTCAATTAGCTTCGTTTGACTGTCGGGACCGTAGAGCGACATCACAATATCCGTTCGCCCCTCGGTCTCAATCGTATATTGACCGGCTTTTACCGCAGTGAACTTATAGGAGTGCTTCTCCCCGGAATGACTTATTTCAGCTGCCGTGGCTGCGGTCTCAACAACCGTGAGTTCAACAGGACCATCCACCGGTGGAATGGTAGGTACATCAAAAGCTCTTCGATTACGAAAATCATCAGATACAGGTCCATACTCGTTGTACTGTGGCTTTTGATTCGATTCTATCAACTCACAGATCGTACTGTGCAGGTCCTCAAGAGTTCCCTGAAATGCACCATCGCCCATGCATCACATAACGCCATAGTGAAAGCGCCGCCTTTTTGATACCCAGCCGAACCAAAACCGTCACAGCATCCGCCTAAATGAATAAGCTGTGCTTTCATATCAACTGCTTTCTGTGCTTTTCTTGCCACAGGTCTAAATATCGCCTCTTCATTTACAGGTACAGTCCGTCTCCCTCTGTAATTTGTTCCGGAATTGCAACTGTCACTTAACATAATGATGTGAACGCCCGATTCGAACTTTGTTAAAGCTTCGTGTATCTCGTCATCAATTATTTGTCTACAATAAGCGACAAGCGTTTCATCCTTACCATCTAGCTCATCTCCGTTACGATCCGGCTGCTGTCCTCCATGACCCGAATAATAGAAAATAAAGATATCACCAGCCACCCTACTTTCAGCAGCACGATGTAACGAAGAAAGAATCGCCTCATGTGTTGCCTCCTCTGTTTTCAAAGTCTGTATTTGATATCCAAGGGGTTCTAGTATTCTTGCCATATTATCTACGTCAAGTTCGCAACCCCAACAGCCACCTGTACCATCCCACCCATCATAACAAGCAGGATTTACACTTTTCAGTCCAACCAGTAAAGCAGATGCTTTAGCCATTAGTAATCCCTCCTGTATTCTTGTGCACGACAAAAGTCAATTATGTCGTCGTATAGGTCTACCCTACCGTTTATAGCCAGTCTACGCTTGGCTATCTCAACTACTCCGTTTATTCTTATTTCAGCCATTTGTTATTCCTCCTCCTTTTTGGGAAGTCACTTATACCCCGTACTTAAGTACAAGGCCTGTCCCCCCCAAGTACAGAACTCCGTGACTAAACATTACTATACGTTACAAGACATAAACTTATTTTCGGTTTTTTTCGATATCCCATTTTTGAGAAGTCATAAAAAGCTTCCTGAAAAGCGTCATATAACCGATTTTGAGTGCTTAATCCTCCTCACCATCTAAAACAACCACCGGCATGGTATCCGTTTTATAACAATACCCCTTCTGCCCCTATATACTTCTCTACCGCATCCCCACTATGTTGCATAAATTTTTTGATAACCCCTTTTTAAAAGTTTTTGTGCCCCGTGCCTCAAAAAGAAACTGCGTTTACAACAAAGCCCCATGTTCATCTATCTCGCCCGCTCTTACCCTCGTGGATGAGATCGTCGCCCCGTTAGCTGCTTTTGCATGCGCTACTTTTACTATCGTTA
>QBUM01000050.1:1541-2797 GCA_013180585.1 Candidatus Methanophagaceae archaeon GoMg2 | reverse complement strand
GAGTTATATATGTACAGATGAGGTAGATTTCCAATTGCAATGTCGGGATAGCAGCTTTCGGATAACGCAACTGATTTACCCGGCAAAAATTCCAGGTTGCCGTGCGTTCCTACATGTATGATTACATCCGCACCAAAGGTGTTTTCCAGGTACCGGTAGGTAGCGAGATATTGATGCGGCGGTGGCACTTCGGGGTCGTGTAGAATCTTACAGACCTGACCATCGCACCTTGAACCCGCACAGCCACGTTTCGGCTGCACGCACACGACTGCATTTCCGTATTGAACGCCAGTTACCACGATTTTACCGTTGTAAATCATAGCAGCAGGAACTCCATCCTTTGCTTCACCCGGTGGATTGCCCCAAGCTTCACACGTTCGTTCCTTCACTGCGTGTGCAAGTGTATCAAACCATTTCTCGTAATCTGCCGTGCTTATCAACGCAAGAGCACCGCCCTTATTCACTATTTCATCCACGGTTGTCCATCTGAACTCAGAAATTGCTTTATGGTTCATGATGTTCTCAATGAGTTCTTTTCCGCTTTCTGGTGGTTCGACCAAATATCCCGCTTCTTTCATGCTCTTCAATATTCTCGCAACGCTCTCCAGGGTATCAAGATGTGAACCTCCTCCTACTGAGCCCTCCACGCTGGTACAGGGATTGTTATGGAGTATGAATGCAACCTTTCTCTCGGATTTCGGTTTATGTTTTAGCGCTATCCAGTTCTTCACCCTACTCACAACCTTTTTCACCCGCTCTTCTATTATCGTATGTCGCTCAAATTCGCTGTCTCTTCTTGATGTTCCTATAATTATCGGTTCGATTACGCCTCCTAATTCTGGCAATGCAACACTCCAGCCAACTTCCAGACTGCTTATTCCATGAATATCCTTTTGCCATTCCTCTTCTGTATTGTAGTATGCCGTCAACGGGTGGAACACAGGCACATCGAGCCTTTTCAGTGTATTGACCGAACTGTCTTCTCCTCCGCTTCCTGTATTAAATACCGATTGAAGGTTTATTAGCGCGTCAATCCGGCCCATGAAGAAAGAATCAACGACTTCACTGCTCGATTTAGCACCTATATCTTTATCGCCCGCGCCATAACAGAATGCCGGAATTACATCAAACTCGGTTTCCAACTCACGAATTAACGCATTCACGATCCCAAGGTCTCGGTTCGTCCAATAAGTACGAAAGAAGAGAATGCCAACTTTGTGCCGCCGATGGGGTTTGTACCATGCGAAATAGTCATC
>QBUM01000050.1:0-1188 GCA_013180585.1 Candidatus Methanophagaceae archaeon GoMg2 | reverse complement strand
CTACGTCATGTGTTGACCATGCGTTTAACTCAATTCCGAGCTCCTTACAGGCATTAATTAGCAATGCCATATCATTGCCCCATGTTATTGCTGTTATCTTCATTTTTCATACCTACCCGTATTAAACATGCCTTACATTATAATAAAATCATTTATTTATCGGTTTTATAATATTAAAAAGCAGATTGTGATTATTACGAATAGTGTTGTGCCTGTGAATAGGCTGAGTAGGTCATCATTAGAAGCAAATAACGCATTTGTGTGCATTTTTCCTGCCATAACCATAGTACGGCTTGCAATCTGAGTGTTGCTAACAATAATGCAATCTTTTCCGTATTTTTTCCGCTTCTTTTCTAATCACGAGATTACACAAGATTAACACAAACCTTTTTGCATGTAAAAAACTTCACCAAAAAATTTCTGAAGCCCCAGCCGCGCCACATCCGAATGAATTCGGGGGCATCCGTGCCTGCAAAGCGCTTCGCTTTCTACACCTTAGCTAACTTTTTGAGCAGTTCTTTATTTTTTTCAATGCTCACATCCATTATTTTTTCAAGCTCTTTTGATTCCTCTTCCTTTTACTTTTTCTCGTGCACTTTATCATCCCACCGCCTTTGCATGCCTTCGTATCTATTCTATCACGCCGTCCAAATCCAATTCATTCTTCGCAATTCTCAGCGTAAATTCCATTCCTTCATCCGCATCCACTTCTAAATAATATCCGGTCATCCTGAAAAAGACATCAGTAGCTTCAAATCCTGCCCTTTTGTTTCCATCCACAAACGGATGTCCTGAGATGCCCCCCGCAACAAAAGCCCTGCACGGGTAAATAAATCCCCGATGTTCTCGTTATACAATTTTTCCGTGCGAATCAAATCAAATATAAACGATAATATACCTTCGTTTAGCATTCCCTTTTCTCCTCCCGTGGTTTCAACAATCTTTTTATGAAGTCGTATAATGTTTTCTTTTGTGAGATATTTGTAGTTCATGTTTAAAATTTATCTCGATTTTTTAATTTTATCTTGATTATTAAAAAGATAATGATGAACCACAAAAATTTGAAAGACTAATCTAAACTAGGCAATATCTTACCTAACAGAAGTTTACTTATTTTTTCCCCTACATTTCCGCTATCGTGTCTTCGCCACTACATGCCAGTGACAAACGTTCTTCATATGTTTTAAG
>QBUM01000051.1 GCA_013180585.1 Candidatus Methanophagaceae archaeon GoMg2 | reverse complement strand
TTGGTTGTTTGTTTGTTGGCTTCTGTGTTTTTCTTGTGTTAAAATGCAATGATTTGTTTGTGGGACAGCCTCTTTCTTTCAAAGAAAAAGTTTCTTGTGGAAATATGTATAATCTCTGGTTGGCTAAACAAGCACTAAATATTTATTTATGTCTTCTAACATTATTTTCATTTGCGTACGTGATGGGTGGAATAAATATGAGCGCAATTATAGTTGATTAAAGCGAGGATTTTGGAAGATAGAAATGAATCCGGCAAATATTGTTGATACGTTAATAACGGATATTAAGGAACGCCTTACTTTAGACGGCAAGAACAGAGTCTTTAAAGAAGGCAAGGAACTCAGTTCAGAGTTTATGAAAGATAAGGCAGAGCCAGAAGCATTTACAAAGGAATTCCTGATTGACAAAATTCTCGATCCGTTAGAGTTGGAGAAACTACCGGAAAAATCATTTGAGACTCCAAAAGGTCATAGAAACGTAGATTACCGGATAAAAGGCAAAGCCTGTATGTTTTTAGTTGAAGCGAAGCCGCTGAATGCTAATCTATTTGATAAAAGTAAAGATGGGGGCGTAAACCAAATAAAAGGCCTGTTTAGGCTTGCAGAAGTGAAAGAGCACTATGATTTTGGTGTAGCAACGAACGGATTGCGATGGGTATTCATAGACAAGAATAAAGAAGTAGTCAGCGACCTGAACTTAGAAACTGATTATGAGCAGATAAGAGTATTTCTAGTTGGTAAAGAGAAGGTCATTTCGCCAAAGACGGAAGAGGAAATAAGTAAGAAGTTCTACGATTGGTATAACGCGCTTTTGCATGGCGGTCGGTATAAAGACCATGAAAACAAACAGAAGACCGTTTCTGAAGCTGACTGTCTGGTCAACAATATCATAGGCGTGAAGGAGAGGGACGAGAAGGAGCAAATAGCTCAGGTCGTGATGAACAGGTTGATTTTTATCAAGTTCTTACAGTCAAAAGGCATAATCGGTGAGGACATACTAAAATATTTAGCCGAAGTAAAAGAGGATTTACTCACGCCAAAGTTGAGACAATTGTTCTTTGGCAGTTTGGATAGACCAAAGGCTGAACGATTCGATATAGATGAGCGGTTTAAGGATGTACCATACCTAAATGGTAGTTTGTTTGTTCACACAGAGGTAGAAAGGAAGAATATAGATTATAAAGTAAGAGCGGAGATTTTGAAGACTGTACTACAGTTTCTGGATAGCTTCAAGTTCGTGCATAAAGAGCAGTTAGGGAACGGCGATTCCGTAGACCCTGAAATCTTAGGTTATATCTTTGAACGTGCGATGACCGCCAGAGATAGAAAGGGAACAGGAGCGTATTATACGCCAAAATCAATAACGAAATACATTTCGGAGAATACGATCTATCCTTGCATAATAGAAAAGACAAACGAAATACTTAAGACAGAAAAGGGGTACAAGGATACTGAGCTCATAAAAGAGATTGAGGAGTTGTTTATACTTCCCGCCACGACATTGAAAGAGATTTGGGAGAAGATAATACAGAAATTACGAGTTCTGGACAACGCATGTGGTTCCGGTGCGTTCTTGCTTGCAGCGGCAAATATCCTGTTTGGGTTGAACAAGAAGATAAATGACAAAATAGGCGCTGAGAATCCGGACACGACATTGAAGATAATAATATTAGTCAATAATCTTTACGGTGTTGACCTCAATCCAAACGGCATAGAGATAGCGAAATTGCGGCTTTGGCTCTGGCTTGCCGACTCTTATGAGCCAGGGTACATAAAACCATTGCCTAATATTGACTACAACCTCAGAGTCGGGAATAGTTTAATTGGATACGTAGACTTAGGCGAGTTTCGAGGTGCGAGACTCACGCTCTCTGATTTTCTCATGGATAAAGAGAAAGTCACTTTAGACAGCCTGCTCAAAGAGAGGAATGACTTGATCGGCGAGTATAAAATGACCTTGGGTGAAGAGGCAAAGGAATTAAAAAGTTCTGTGCAGGAACTCGATGTGAAAATAAGTAATTTGCTGAATTCTGATCTTTACCGAGAGTTCCGCGACAAGAAGATAGAAATAAGTAAGGAAGAGTTTTTGAAATTGAACCCATTCCATTGGGGCTTTGAATTTTACGAGGTTTTCGATCTGGAGAAGCCAAAAGAGGAAAGAGGATTTGATGTGGTGATTGGAAATCCGCCGTATGTAAGACAAGAAAAGATAAAAGCCCAAAAGCCAATATTTGAAAAGTTGTATCCTGAAGTTTATACAGGTATTGCAGATCTCTGTGTCTATTTTGTTAAGAGGAGTTTAGATTTGACAAAAACCGGGTGCTATCATTCTTTTATTATTACAAATAAATGGATGCGGGCCGGATATGGTGAAAAATTAAGGAAATATCT
This sequence comes from Candidatus Methanophagaceae archaeon GoMg2, assembly GCA_013180585.1. Taxonomy (GTDB): domain Archaea; phylum Halobacteriota; class Syntropharchaeia; order Alkanophagales; family Methanospirareceae; genus QENJ01. The sequence goes on along the minus strand of QBUM01000051.1, from coordinate 435 downwards.
GACAGAAAGTATAAACATTAATGAAATTGTAGATTTTAACGGTATCAGAGTTTTTATTGGTGCAACTGTTGATGTTTTAATATACAAATTAAAAAGTACCATTCCAGTAAAGAATAATTTAAGATACTGCGCGTATAAAGATTCCTCCTTATTGAATATTGAGGAAACTATAAAAAGAGACGGTTTTGCTATTGAACAGGAAACACTAAAGCAAGGATGGAGTTTATATCCAAAAGATGTTTTAGAAATTAAGAAGAAGATTGAAGAGGTTGGGAGACTATTAAAAGATTTGGATGTGAAAATTAACTACGGAATTAAAACTGGCTTAAACGATGCTTTTATAATTACAGAGGCTGTCCCACAATTACCCAACAACCACAGATAGCATCCCACCTGCATATCACAAAAAGATTTATTTCGTTCTAACACCTATGC
>QBUM01000052.1 GCA_013180585.1 Candidatus Methanophagaceae archaeon GoMg2 | reverse complement strand
GTTTCGCCCCCCCCCCCCCCCCGGTACGTGAGCGATGATGTTTCCAATCAATTTTTTCACGCCATATATTACATTCCTTTAAGCGCTCATTTACCCCCTTCTAAATTTGCGTAATATGCTTATATTCTTCAAGTCTCTGAACAAGTTGTGACGGTATAATTCCAACAGTAGTAATCTCTTTCGAATCTTCAAGCAGGGCGGAATAATCGAATATCCGAGAGGTTAAAAGGACTTTCAGTGCAGAACCACCAATTTAATATGTGATATAGCCCAGCGACACGTATAACCAATTACTATAATGAATTCGGAAGGTTTTCGTTGAAATTGGTTCCCACTGTTAGAAAATTATCGACACAACTTGCTAAGGTTCCACAAAACTCGGCTGCTTTTGCTACAACACTGTAATCGAACTCCATACGTGTTCGTTAAGAGATGGATACAGCACGTAATTTTTAAACTTCCCCCAAATGAAAAACCTTTTACGGGACCCCCTCGCATATGAGATCATCCCCTCAAGTAAATAGCATACCCATATTGATAAATATCGTAGATACCGATTTCACAGATTTACACGGACGCTACTGTCCCGATTATTGAGCTTTACGGGTTGAATCAAAATTAAAAAACTACACTACTTAAAATCTGTGTTAATCAGCGTTAATCTGTGTCTTAAAAATCATCGGAAAATGATTACAGTTCGATTAAAATATTAGTTGAGAGTTCTCTATAACAACACATTTCCGACACTGACTGATTGCACTGATTTGTTTTCTGTTCTTCGTGAGCAGACCATCTCCACTTTCCTAAATAAAGGTTGCAGCAATAGCAACATCCCGGTATCCTATTACAGACCCCTATGCAATTAGAAACGCATTTACTTGACCTATTATCTCTGCTAAGGGTATTTGCTTACCGCCTACGGAGTAGGCGAGATAAATATTTATCTTGATACTCTGTGTTCTCTGCGGGCTCCGCGGTAAACGAGTATTAATAAAGTATTTTCATACCAAAGGAGAACGATTAAGTAAGACTACAAATATACCCTTAATCTATTTTAACTGAAGACACAAAACACGAAAAATGAAATTAAAATTGACTGAAGAATCGGAATTGATGTTTGAAAAATCGGCTGAAGAACCTTTTTACTCGATTAATCAAGCGAATAGCTTCTCTTCTGAGTCATTTTTACTACTGTTAAACGAGATAGATAGCTTTATCCTGGAGTTTGAAGCCGCTGTCGGAATGAACGGCGCTGTAACAAGGATAGGCGAAAGACTGAATGAAGCTGTTTCTGCAGAACGGACAACAGTCGAAGGGCATTTAAAGAACCGATACTTCTCGGAGTTCGAGATAAAGTCCGATACGGCATACATATTGATGGAGAACTATGAGCTGATAAAGCGGAAGGTCGGGCTAATAAGAAGTAACTGCTATGCGTATGACTTCACGGTGCCAAGGTTTATGGTTACCAGACCGGTACATGAGGATACGCATTCGCATGTGCATAAGACAGAATACGCGGCATTATTCGCAGAGCTTGTGGATAGGACAAGAACGCAGATAGAAGAAAAGCAACCCTCGTCAGGGGCGAAAATAAAGGACCTGCCGATGGAGTTCACAGCACCGATTTATGTCAAAGAGAATGAAGAACTGTTAGCAAGGCGAATGCAACGATTTGCTATCAATGCTTTTCTGAAACGGTATTATGAACGCAACCCGGAATGGTACGGACTGTTGGGTGTGCCACTGTTCTTACCACCAGATCCAGGAGTCGTTGCAGACATAAATCGAATAACAAACCGGAAAGTGTCGTTCAAGAGCGGATTTTTGAGTACGTATAGAAAAACGCTGGGTGAATATGCCGGTGCAATAGCAAAAACGGAAACAGAGATTTATGATGATGCAAGGGGCTATCTTCGTTCGAGAACCGAAGATTTGGTAAGTGCGGTGCAGAAGTGCTTGGAAGGTGATTATAGCGGATTAAGGACGATGGAACGGGAGGTGGTGTGGCGACCGGGTAGGGGGATGAAAATTTGAGTGGCAGGAACTTAAAACGTGTACTTGCAAGATTAGTGAGATATATTAATGGAAGAAAATAAGTTTAGTAATCGGATATGAATGGTTTGCATGAGATGACGCTTATAACAAAGGTTGAGGGGAAGGTATGAAATTATACTCGTATGTTCTTCGTGATGATTCTGGATTTGCGCCAAATCCTTTTTGGAATTATTCCACATTGGCTTGTTGCAAACCTATTATCCGCAAGAGAGCAGAATTAGGGGATTGGATAGTGGGAAGTGGTTCTATGAATAATATGGGAAATAATAAACTTATCTATGCGATGAAAGTAACAGATAAATTAACTTTTGAGCAATATGCCAAAGATAAACGGTTTGAAAACAAAATTCCTAGCAACGGACTCAGAGAGGAACGAGGAGATAATATCTATTCTAAAAATGATAAAGGTGAGTGGGTACAACGTCCTTCATATCATAGCAAGCGACATCAGGAGCATGATTTAAAAGGAGAATATGTTTTAATCTCAGACCATTTTTACTATTTTGGGAGAAACGCCATATCTATTCAAGAAGAACTCAAACAAATAATTAAAAAAGGTCCAGGACATAAATCCAAATCAATCTCTAAAAAGGACATTGAAAAATTTGAGGAATGGATAGAAAAACAGCCTCAAGGAATACAGGGGGAACCACATGAATTTGAACAAAAATCACCTAAACGTAAAAAAGGGAAATGCTGACACATGAAAGCACTGCATGCGTGTTCGGATAAGCGATAGACGGTCCAACTATTTTTATATAGTACAAAAG
>QBUM01000232.1 GCA_013180585.1 Candidatus Methanophagaceae archaeon GoMg2 | reverse complement strand
GGAAGTATAGAAGCGCGCAAGATGCGTGTGAATATGCTTTCGCTTGCCTGAGCACACGGAATTCTGCACAGTGGGTTTTGGAAGGAGATATCAAAGGTTGTTTCGACAATATCAACCATAACTGGCTTCTGAAGAACATCCCAATGGATAAAGCGATCTTACAGCAGTTTCTTACTGTGGGATTCGTATATAATCGTCATTTGAATCCCACCAAGGCAGGAACTCCACAAGGTGGTATTATTTCTCCGTTATTGGCAAATATGACTCTGGACGGGCTGGAAATGGCTATCGCATCCAGATGGCACGTCACGAAAAGAGGGATAATTGATAAGGGACGTTGTAATCCATACAAGGTGAATTTTATGCGGTATGCAGACGACTTTATCGTTACTGCCGAGTCTGAGGAAACCGCAAAAGTGATTGCCGAGTTGATCAAAGGATTCCTGAAGGAGCGAGGTCTGGAATTAGCGGCGGAGAAGACTCAGATTACCCATATAGACGACGGCTTTGACTTTCTGGGCTGGAACTTCCGTAAATACAAGGGGAAACTCATGATAAAGCCATCTAAGAAGGCTATTGATAATGTCACGCGAAAGATTAGTGACGTGACCAAAAGAGCGAAAGCATGGAATCAGGAGAATCTCATTGACGCTCTGAACCCCATTATCCTCGGCTGGTCGAATTATCCTCGATCAGTCGTATCCAAAAGGTATTCAGCAAGCTGGATCACAGGATGTGGAATATGCTCTGGCGATGGGCTAAGAGGAGGCATCCGCACAAGTCCAGAACCTGGGTTGCCAGAAAGTACTGGCATAACGAACGGAACTGGGTATTCTACACGTAAAGGAACAGGTTGAGACTCTTTTCAGACACGAAGATAGTCAGACATACCAGTCTGAAACTGGATAAAAAACCCCTACCTCGATTTTGTGTACTTCAAGCTGCGTAAACTCAGGCAGAAGGCTCTAAAACTGACTGAGAGGTGCAAAACGAGATGGGATAAGCTAAAGGTTAGTTTATGCGTATGAAATCAAAAGACCAAATGCCACGGAATGAACCAAACTGCTGCCCGATACAGAAAGGGTTATGAAATGCTTGAGCGGTATGAAGGGAAACTTTCACGTACCGTTCTGAGATGGGAAGGGGCGAGTAATCGCCCTATTCTTAATCTGCTTCTTTTTTTCGCCTCAGCTATACAAATACAATCACGGAGGACTCTCCGGCACATAAATCACATCCCCACCAGGCAGCATATATGTGGACCCCAACTTCGTACCCTTACCTCCGATGGTCTCATTCGTGACCTTTTGTATTTCCACCTTCTCGCCGTGCTTTGTTATTATCTCCATATCTGGCGTTCCAGGATTCTTCACCAGTGTGAGATTAGAAGACTCGGAAATCAATTCCGGGATACTGTGATAAGTCACCAGCGCCAGCATCAACGCCACAGCAAATACTATCGCAACATCAAAAAGGTTTGCCACACCCCCCATCGGGTCATCGTCCATTCCCCCAGCTATGCCCGAACGCTTTCGCCTACCCATGATCCTCGTTTTTCTTTTCATTTTCTTCTTACCCTATTAACCATAGATTTTTACACAACCTTTCTTCCCCAAAGAAACGTATATTTTTTTGATAAAACTTTTTTCTAAAAAGTTTTAGTGTTGATCATGTGTAATCTCGTGGTTCTTCAATAATTTCTCCGCTATATATTCCATATCGTTCATATCCTCCGTGTACCATCTCTGTCTTACGGTAGCTACGATCATAGACACTGCACCGATTAAAAGCCCCACTACCGTGGACGTAAATGCAATTACAAGATTATTCGCCAGTTGTTCTATGTTTCCGGCACTCAATCCCAGTAACGCGGGACCCAACGGGATAAGAGTACCCATCAATCCGAGTGTTGGGCCAAATCTTATCAGGATGCGAGGTTTCTCTAACTTCCGCATTATTTCTACTTCTCGTTCTTGCATCAGTCTTTCCGTTTCTCTTACAAGCGTATCCTCATCACTGTGCCCGGCAAGTACTTTTTTCAGCTTCTCAAAGAAAACGCTTAGATGCCCTTCGTTTAGCTTATCTTCTATGCTCCCGCTCTTCCGTCTCGAATAATCAGACAACAGCTCTCCAACAAAAATAAACGATACCCCTACCAGTACCACCAGCAGTATCAGCACCGGATACAGCAGTGCGTTACTCAATGTCAACATAATCCTCATCAGTTCTGCTAACAGCTCCATTTTAGTCCTCCTTTTATAACCACCAGATTATTTATTTTTGCTCTTTAGGTATTTTTCATTTTTGTTTTCTTTTGGCACAGGTTTTCTTTTTTTTAAAAGAAAAAGTGTTGTGTTAATCTTGTGTAATCTCGTGGTTCTATCGAATGTTTGTTTAGAAAATCCTACAGCCATCATAACGAGCATAAAAAGTATGCCTGCAATCACGTCACTTGCCGGCACGCCCGCTATATTTATCTCCATATCCTTCACCGGTAGATATGCCGGTATTAGCAATAGCGAAAGGAAATAAAGTAACCCGAAAAACGTCATCACGCTACCCAAACTGGACGGACTAAGATTCTTTCGCTCTTTTAACTCGCGGATTCCGAATGTCAGCCCGATAATAGTGGCAAAGAAAATCCCGCCAACTAAAAGTCCTACCAGCACGCTGCTCATGCCCAGGATTATAAGCAAAGCACATGCGATGAACATTGTCGCACCGCAAACAGGGCATGGAATCGCCATAAGTATAAACGTCTTTCTCGTTATATCTTTTTTACTCCGAACCCATTTCTTTACCGTGTACAATCCGAGCACGAGCAGAAATAACGCTATTATCAGGTGCATTAGTCCAAGTATAACCCAGGAATTCATTAACATGTTCACGAATTCGTATGCACCGCCGAATTCGCCTAGCAGGATGCTCATAGTAAAAGGAACGGCGAAGTAAAAGGAAGCAACGGCTAAGATTTCACGTTTACGGAGTGTAGCAAAAGCGCACCCAAATGCGGTCTTCGATGAGAACTTTATTGTCGCTAACAAAATGCCCACGATTAGCAGTGTACTTATCAGACTCCTCTCTTTGCACTGCTCTATCTTTTCTTCTATCCATGTAGAGTCATACTCAGGATAATTAGTTTTGTACAGCTCGGCACCCTTATAATAGTATAAAGAAGCGTTTTCACAGTCGCGCAGTTCATGATAGCAGTTGCCGGCCTTTAAAAAAGTAGCAGCGGCAAGTTCGTATTCCTTCACGGTTACGAAATTGTCACCTGCTAATACGTAATAACAAGAGGCGTTGTTCCAGTCGGATTCGTTGCTATACCGCACGGCTATCTTCTGGTATAAAATACCTGCGTTTTTGTGATTCTTCAGGCTCACGAGTTTCTCGGCGTAGTCTTTTAGGTCTTCGGTGTCCGCATTTCCTACCTTACCGTGAACCATCACTACTGATGTGATTAGCAGCAATACGGCTATTATACATGCCAATATTTTTCTTTTACTCATCTATTTCTCTATATCATCCCCTCTTTTATACGTCCCTTCAGTAAAAACCTTCTATTTGTTTTTCTTTTAGCACAAACCTTTTCTTTGAAAGAAAAGCTTTACCAAAAGAACTTTCTCTTCCATTCTTCCCCGCTCTTACCTCCTTTTTATTTTCTTTCTTAGCACAGGTTCTTTCTTTAGAAAGAAAGTGTTGTGTGAGATCTTGTAGTTCACGTCTTCCTCCGTAAATACCCGTACACCATAAACGCCAGTACGATAAGCACGATTAGCGTAGCTATCAACGGCGTTGCTTTAACCGGCGGTAGCTCTATTCCCGGTTTGCTCAACTCAAGCATCTCCTCCCGAATAACCATTCTCTTACCTTCAACCTCTACTTCTCCTGTTAAGCTCAGCCCGCCGTCCTCGTAATTCAAAAACGTCTGATAAGTGTTATTATAGCCCGTGACTGTAAGTGCCTCACTCGCATATATGTCCACATCGTCATTAGCCGTAACGTCATTCGCGATCAAAGAGGTGTTGTATGCCTCTCTGGAGATACGTATTCCGTTAGCTACCGATGCGTCATTTCTGTAAGCCGAACCGTTCCTGTTGTTAGTCACCTTATTAAACCTGAGCGTGTTATCCTGACCACCCACGTAAATACCCGGTCCTTTATTATCCGCTGCAATGTTATATTCAATATTAGAAGAGCTGCTGCATTTGCAGCGCAGTAAAATCCCGCCCTGGCCGTTTCCTCTTACCTCGTTATGGGATATATTGTTATAGCGGGGTTTCATCTTCGTAAAAATACCGGCTTTTGTGTTATCGCAAACCGTATTATTACATAGCGTATTGTACTCGCCGCCGTATATGAAAATACCGTTCCCACCGCCCTCGCAACTGTCGCCTTTACCCTTGTTGTGATGCACTCGATTGTTGCTAATCGTGCTGTGCGACACGTATTTAAGCTTTATACCATGCGTTGCCGTTTCTCCTATATTATTACCGTTGTGATGTATATCGCAGTTCTTTACCGTGTTGTTAAAGACGAAATCACCTGTAATCTCGCCACCTCTGAGGTAAATGCCGTTACAGAAGTTCTTAACTTCCAGGTCTAATATCTCTACGTGGTCATGCCCGGGATTGTAAATACCGGAACGCTGAATACCGAATTCTTCGCACAATCCGGGGTCAAGTCCATCCAGCACGTAGCCACTGCCATCAATTGTAATCCCCTCTGCACCTATAGAAAGACCATGTCCCTCAGGACACGACAAATTGCAATTGAACGTGCAGCTTTCGGTCACGATGTCACCACAGCCGAATATCTTAGCTGCATCATTGTTAGACCGGCAGCCACAGCGAGGCCTGTTTTTTTCTGTTGTTACATCAACATCAGGTTCTGCGGCTGTGGTCGTATTTGATGTCTCGGAGCAAGTATAAGTACATGTCAATCCGGCACTATCATTATAGTTCATCGTGATATTACAAGTGTTGTTAGTGCCCGTGTTGCCACGCCCCGATTCCACAACTATATCGCCTCGTGCATTCCCGCATACGACATTACAACGGAATTCGTTCTCGTTCGAGTCGTGCATGCAGATACCCATGCCATTTGCTGTCATCAGAGTGTTAGAGTCCAGAACGTTATGAGTGGCGTTATCTGATAGTAAAATGCCATGTCCTTCTTCGCCATAGCCGATTTCGTTCTTCGTTATGCTGCTATTGGAGGAGGCGAATAGCCATATACCGCTGCCCACGCCGTAAGTTATGCTATTATTGATTATCTCGCAATTGTCGGCACCAGAAAGATAAATACCGTAATTGAAGTCCCTGATTGTCAAATTCTTTACCGTTACGTTATTGCAACCTGCGTTATGTATGCCTTCGGAATCAGCCTGCTCGTCAGAACCTGTCAAACTATAACCATTACCGTCAATTGTAATGTCGTCTGCGCCTATAATCAACCCGTATTTCGTGGTGCAGTCGAGATGGCCGTTTAAAGTGCAGTTCTCTATTACTGTATCGCCGCAGCCATAGTCTATGCCGGTGACGTCACCGATGCAGCCGGCGTTTGCAGTTCCTATTAAAAGAGCCAGAAACGTCACTGCTAATAATAACCGTTCTATACAACCTTTGTACATTTCACACTTTCCTCCCGCTCAAATACCCAAGTTCCCAGATATGCACGAGCCCACCGAGTTCGACACCCGCGTCCTTTAGACTCTCATACTTCACTTCTTCCGCGCCCATCTGCCGCACCGTTTCGAGCAGTTCGGGCACGCTCTTTACTTTATACGTCTTCAGAAGCGAACCGTTAAAGAGGTCACATATCACGAACACGCCACCGGGTGCAAGCACACGAATAGCTTCTTTTAGTAACAGCGTTCGGTCTGGTATTCTAACCTCGTGAAACACAAAAGCACTTACCACCAATTGAAATTCGCCTTCCGCAAATGGCAAGCCAAGCGCACTACCGGTTTGAAAACTGCACCTGGTACTTACACTCTCAATTACCGCATTTCGCGCTGCACCTGCTTTCGTCATTCCAAACAGTTTCCAGCCTTTTGTCCACGTATCAACGCCAGTCACTTGCGCCTCCGGAAATTGCTTTGCTATACCTATTGCCACACGACCTTGTCCGGTTCCGATGTCCAGCACTTTTCCATTGCCTGCCCACTCCAACCGCTCAGAAAAATCGGTTTTTAGCAGCTCTATCTTTTCTCGGTTAGTCGCCCAGCCCATAGAAAGATGGCAGAACACGCCTGAGAAGAGTAAGATCACACCTAAAGTCCCGCATAAAATCGAACTCCAGCCGGTAAAGACGATTGCAAGCCATACGCATACAATTGTAGCTACAAATAAAGCAGCAGTGAAATACCGCAGTACGCTATACCCATAATATGGCACTTCAAGCTGCTTCTTCGTGTGTTTAGTCAGTCTAAGCTCTTTTGCGTTATCCACGTTTATTCACCACATATTCTACAAAATCCTGATATTTGTAGCTAACCACAAGATCACACAGATTTCCACGAGAAACTTTTTCTTAGAAAGAAAAGCTTTACCAAAAGAACCTTGTTTTTCTTTTAGCACAGGTTTTCTTTTTGTGAAAAAGAAAAAGTGTTGTGCTAATCTCGTGAAATCTCGTGGTTTTTTACCCCTTGCTATACAAATCATAGTGTCCACCACATCACCACTGCCGACTGCTGCTCTTTATTCCGCTCCGAGACGTACTGCTCGATAACTTCTTTCACATTGGCATCAACTTCCACGTATCTGCCGATAAAACTCGCGATGTATCGCACTTCCTGCTCGAAATTCCGCTCTATGCTGTAATTCATTATTCGTACGTTTACCAACCGCCCCCACAGCCGCAGTATTAAATAAACAAAATAATCAGCATCAGGGTCAAACTCGCCACTATAATCTTTCCCCGTTATCTTCCGCCACAGCTCCTTCACGATTTCAGCCCGACCCGCAGGCTGTATCACCGCACAATATCCTCTCGAAGCATTCTCCATCTTTCGCAAATGCTCTTCAACGTCTTTCACCTGCCACAGGAAATGTGAACAAACAGCCAAATCGAATCCATCTTTGATTTCTCGGTCGTCAACGTCCAACCAGTTCGCATTTAAAATCGTGACATTCTCAACTCGACTCTCTTCCAGATTCCGTTTCAAATAATCCACTGCCATATCGGAAGACTCCACTGCAACTATGCTCTTTACACGCTGAGCTACAGGTATCGTCAACGTTCCGGAGCCGGGACCTATCTCCAGCACCTCGCAGTCTTTATCCAGTATCTCGCCCAGTACCTCTGTCGCAGCCCGTCCATATTCGTAATTGTTGTACTTTGCTACTGCCGATTGATCTTCCGCAAATTTAGCACGGAAATCCGTATCGTACGTTATTTTCAATGGCCGCATTCGCTGCTGTCGCGTATCTTCCCAAATATCTTGCCAGTTCAGTTCCTTCATAATAATCCATTACACTGTAATTTATCGCTCGAATACCGATGCTGCATACTTCTGACCATCTCAACTACCTATCTGGCTCTCGGGTATATATATCATTCCACCACCTTTTGTTTTGCATATCGTCCCCATCACGCCTACTATTTCCGTTTGCACGGTATCATTACTCATATCCAGCTTTTCTATCTCCTCTCCGTTTTTTACTATTATTTCCATGTTCGGTTGACCCGGATTCTTCACGATTGTTATGTCTTGCTGCGTTAAAAGCTCCGGGATGCTCATATACATCAATAGCATCACCATCAACCCCAGTGCAAATATCATAGCCACGTCAAACAGATTGGCAACGCCTGACATCGGGTCATGGTCGCCAATGTCGCTTTCGCCGTTCTTTACACTCCTATTCATATATTTCCTATTTTTCATTTTTTATGACCTCCTGGTTACACCTATTCGTTTTTCTTTTAGCACAGGTTTTCTTTTTATGCGAAAAAGAAAAAGTGTTGTATGATCGCGTGATTCTTCATTCACATCCGAACAGCACCTCGCAAATGTAATGGATTTCGTTCATATCGTGTTTATACCAGCGTGTTCTGACCGTGAATATAAAGTACGAGAGGCCGCCGATCAGCAATCCAATGACCGTTGTGCCAAATGCAATTATCAAATTGCTTGCGAGCGTGTTTATGTCGCCTTTTGTAAGTGCAAGTAGCGCGGGACCCATCGGTATCAGTGTGCCCATAAGCCCGAACATCGGTCCCAACCGGACCATCACATTCATCCTTTCCAGCCGTTTTGAAATCATCAGCTCTAACTTCTGCAACTGCTTCTCCAGATTTAACGAAAAGAGGTCTAAATGAGCAAAAACTGGCTTCGGATTATTTAATTTGGCATCCTTAACCTTAACCGCTAAAAGACCGTCTAAAAAAAGATAGACAAACCGTTTTGTGGTGCAATCCTCGAGCAGAATTACGCCCTCTTCAAATTCATCGTTAGCCATCAGCATTTTTGCCTCAAGCACGCCCCTTTCCATATCTTTGGGCTCGTGCTTCGAGAAAAAATTTAAAAAACGTTTCAATCGCTTCTTTTTGCCTTTTTCTGCTAGTACCGTCTCCGGTTTTAACCTGCCTGCTCGGTTGAGCGCTTCGAACGAGAACATGCCAATCTCTACCACGAGTACTGCAGTCAAACCGAGTAATATGATGATTACCGGATAGAGCAGCGAAGTAGATACGATATAAACGGCGGATTGCAGAATCTGCGGCAGGTTTACTGTGATCATATCTTAGCTTCCCTCTGTTGTCGTGTATTCCACCTTTTCATTTCCGTCCCTATATAACATCTAATATGCTTGTTAGGTCTACAAAAACCCAACCCTAAAAAGATTCGGGTTTGTTTGCAAAACCTAAAATTGTTAGGGCATGCCCAGCAAAAACTGATTCTTTTGCTTCAATAATCATAAACTTTGTTACGAATTTATCGTATCTTTTTATCTCCTCGCCGGTGCATCTTCTTCTCCTTGCGGTATCCCAGATAAAACAGCACAACCACTATCGTTATCAGCGCCACAACTAAAAACACCGGTGCTACCACCTTTACCGTTTCTATCATCCCTCCTTCTCCAAATGGATGGCCGGTACCCATCTTCTTCTCTTCTTTTACCTGCTTAGTCTCATTTATCGGCACTTCTTTGGTTGCCTCGCCCGTGCTTATTTCGCCTGTTGCCACCTCGGGACCGTAAACATTTTCTTTATTTATAGAGACACCGCCGCCACCACCACCGCCACCTCTAATAGGTCCTTCCGGCATTTCAATACCTAACTCTTCTGTAATCGTTAATGTCCTTTCGTTATTGTCCTCATTTGACTCGGGTATCGCATCTCCGTAATCGGTAACTACCTTCAGCGTGTATCTTCCAGGTGCGGGCGGTGTCCACGATAACTTCACCGTGGTATCGCGGCCTGCAGTAAGTTCTGACGGTGCTGGCGCAGTATCAATGGGCACGGTACTCGGCATAATGAACAAAGCGACTGTAAACGTTCCGTTTGTTCTAACAGTACCTGCGTTTTCAATCATGGCGGTAATGATGTTCGGCATACCAAAGGAAAGCCGGTCTGGCAATAAGATGTCCATGACTTTAAGATCAGGCAAAGCCCACCATGTGTTCGGCAGGCGGTTGTTATCCCTGCTGCTTAAGCCCTGTTTTTCTACTAATCCTTCGTAGTCCGCATAAACCTCGATCATATCGCTATCTCCAGACATCGTGAAAGAGCCGACTGTGTAGGTATGGGTTGCGTTTGGTGCCAATGCCGGAACTGGATCGTCCCTAGAATTTCCATTGACAATCTGGATATGTGTGGTGCTCGCATTTGCATTTACTTCTCCGATGTTCTGCACCGTGTATGTTACATTGTAGCTCTTACCTTCAACGATCCAGGTCTCGTTCTTGTCCATAATCACAAGGTCGGGCTTTGGGACGGTTGAACACTTCTTTGCACATTTGCTGCCTTCTGGTGCGTTGGTATCAGCGTAATTATCGGTCGTATCACAGAAATTGTTATTGCCTGTAGTACCGTAATCATCCCCACATGTCCTTATATCCATATCCTTATTGTCACAAACGGTATTATCGTTTAATTTATTGTTCCTTGACCCATCATTTCTGCCTATATTTATTCCATCACCCTTATTATCGTACACGTTATTATTACTGATTGTATTATCATCACCACCGATGAATATTCCACATCTGCCATCGTTATCCCACACTTCGTTGTCTTCTATTCGGTTATGGCTTGACTGCACGCACTGCAACACGATCCCGCCTGTCATTGAACCTAAACTGGAACCGCCGCGGCTGTTGCCCCATACTTTGTTATTATTAATCGTGCAGCCTTGCATCCCCTGCTTAGTCCAGAAACCGGCTCGGTCGTTATCGTGGAGGGTGTTTCCGGAAATGACATTATTTGCGTTTCCTATGCCTCCCGCATAGAGAAAGATACCGTTGCCGCCGTCACCACAGCTTACGCCTGTGCCTCGGTTCTTATAAATGTCATTATACCGTATCTTGGTATCTTTCACGCATACCATGTGTATTCCATGGCTCATACCCGCAGCAGAATTACCGTTGTCGTGTATACGGCAGTTCTCTATAGTATTACCACTGACAGGTTTTCCTTTGCTGCCATGAATCCCGATTCCGTTGCAGAAATGCAAAATCTCTAATTTGGTTATCGTGACTCGGTCATATCCTGAGTTGTAAATACCACAATCGCCATAATCGGGATTACTCTCTGCGACAAGCGTACAGGAAGATGCAGACTCATCTCTGCCTATTGCATATCCGTTACCGTCAATAGTAATGCCGCTTGTTCCGACTACCAACCCGTGTCCTGACGGGCACTTCATATTTCCGTTGAACGTGCAGCTTTTCATTACTATTCTCTTGTCCGGGTCAGGATCTCCGCACTTGTATTCCGTGCCACCCGCGGCCACGCACGCAGCATCTTCATCCCATTCGTACATATCTCCACACTTAGAAAACACGTTCTCAAGGCAGTTGTTTGCTTCTTTATCCGCAAAAAACCCGGCTAAATTATAGTACTCAGACACAACGTCATTATAATAGTATGTATCCGCTTCGTTATTCTCCTTGACCGCATCCGCACCATCTGCACAGACTTTGATTGTATCTTTATCCTCCTTCATCTCTGGAGTTTTATTAAAAGTCGAGCTATAGTTCGCACTTGCATTCAACGAAGAAACCCCGTCTGTAGCAGTAAAAGCATAATTGATATACAGGTAAGTCGTGCTCGAATCGGCGGACCGAGAATTTGGTTTTCCGATATTGTCTACCGTGTAGGTAACGCTGTAACGTGCTGATTTCTCATCAATCCATTCCTCGTGCTTATCACTGATCACGAGGTCGGGCACGGTCCACGCGTATGTGCAGTTATAATACGTCATTCCTGTATCATTGTAATTGTATGCTATATCACAGGTGTTATTATATCCCGTATTTGATGCACCGTTGTCGTTGTATATCTCCATGCCTTCGTTATCGCCGAGGGCGTTTGCAATGAGCGTATTGTTACCTGTATTGGAACTTAAATAGATACCGTAACCTTTGTTCCGTGCCACCGTATTATTCACAAAAGTGCTGTTCACGCCGTCCACAAAGATACCGGGTCCGGCATTATCGTAAATCCTGTTATTACGCACGGTGCCGTTATTAGCACTTACGTTTAAGCCTGTTACAAGGTTCGTACGCACCACGCAGTTCTCTATCGTGTTTGCGTTCCCGATTTTCATGCCGGTAGCGAAATCCTCTACCTGCAAGTTCGTTATCGTAACGTTTGTGTGGTTGCTAAGGATTCCGATGCCTGAGTAGTTACCCGTGAGTGCATAACCTGCGCCGTCAATAGTAACGTTATCCGCACCCACGATTAAACCGTCTCCTGCGCTGCCTCGACAGCTTATGCTGCGGTTGAACGTGCAGCTTTCGGTTACAAAGTCGCCACACCTGAAAGTTCTGGTTGCACCCACGCAAGCACCGTTCACACCACGGCAATAGAAGTTGCAGCCAATTGTTCCTTCGTCGTCATAATTGAAAGTCGTGTTGCATGTATTGTCATCGCCGTAAGTTGTGAACCCTCTATCGAAGATGTCCGTGCCTTCGTTTTCGCAGCACGTATTGTTATAGAGGTAAGTAACCCATCCACCGTCAACGAAGATTCCATTACCCGTAACATTTGTGCCGTTCTTACTTTCACTCACGAGATTATTCGTGAGAGTTGTATAGCCCTGAGTCACGTAGATTCCGGGTCCAGTATTGTTCCGTATCACATTGTTCTCCACTGTCGAGTTTGTGGCTATCCCATATCCACCTTTCCAATGCAGGTTGACACCTGCGCAGAATCCTGATTCGTTACAATACCCGTTTTCTTCTATGTGGTTGTTGGCGAGGTAAAGGTATTTGCAGGTGGGAGAAGCGAGTATGCCCGAGCGGTAGTTATGAAAGATGTTACTATTCATGACTCGACAGTAATCACTGCTCTCATCGAAGTTTATTCCATGGCCTCCTGCTATATTCGGCTCGGTGAGAATACCGGTGTTGTTGTAAACACTGCAATTGTCTATTGTAGTATAGCTTGAGTTCAGCACGGTAATTCCGTAGTTGTATTGAACGGTAACGCCATTGTCATGAACCATGCAGTTTTCTATCCGGTTGTTATCTGCGTTCTTGACGGAAATCCCATTACAGAAGTCCCGGACCTCCAGATTCTTTACCGTCACGTTTTTGCAACCAGAATATTTTATTCCCGTAAAAGCGGGATTGGGCTTCGTGACCCATCGCTCGCAAGCGCTATGCTCCCCTAATATCTTATAACCGTTACCGTCAATGGTGATATTATCGGCTACTATTGATAGCCCATGAGGGTACGTTTTTCCGCTTTGCCTCCTGTCACAGTTCAGATCGCCGACAAACGTGCAGCTTCTATCTATACGATCGTCACACATAAAAAGTCTTGTGCGGTCATCGGCTAAGCATCCACAATACTCGAACTTGCCCTTATTGCATTCTATACCACCTTCCCATTCTACACAAACTTTGATCGTGTCATTTTTACCCGTCATCTTGAACGGTTCGAATCCTTGTTTGGGTAGTTCTATCGCCCCAGAGCAGATAGCCCCGTCCGTTGGCGGTGCCAGTATAGGGACATCGTCATCTGTTGCGCTGAGATTACCGTCAATATAAACATGCACCGTTGTTAGATTTGTTGATGGTGTACCGCGGTAGTTACACACCTCGTAGGTGATGCGGTATGTTTTATCTATCGGATCAACCCAATACTTGTCCCAAAGAAATATCACAAGGTTTGCGTCTCCACCGGTGCTAATGGTAACAGGCCGGCAGTTGTTACTCTCGTTGTTTTCTGCGACACTATCGTACCAATCCGCACATATGTTGATCGTGCCATAATTACCATAGAATGGTCCGACAGTACAGGTATAGTTCTCACCCGGAGCCAGCGCGGGAACCGGATCATCATACATTACGCCTGATATGTTTGTCACGCTCGCACTCGCATTCGTAATTCCGAAATTCCGTACCGTATAGGTGACATTGAAAGTCATGTTTTTACGGTTAATCCAGGTCATTGACTGATTAGTGATTTTTAGGTCGGGCATACACACAGACGCGGGGCAGAAAAGTGTTTGATTATAGTAATTGTTATTCTCATCGCTCTCCAAAATCGCTTTATCTCCATCTATACAAATGCTGAACATAACCGTGTGATTACATGCACAAGTGAATGATGATGGTCTTAAAGTATACTGATAACCGCCAGAACTACTCATTTCAGGAACCGGCTCCCGGATAATAACATCAGAAACAGAACCATTAATCGAAACATTTGTAATACTGATAGTTGTATTACTTGGACCTGCATAACCCTCACCCTTGTTCGCTATATAATATGTAATAACGAATCTGCCATACTTATCAATACTTACCGAAGTCTGGATGTGCGCTGTTGTGAGGAAGCCTAGATCTGGCAGCGGACCTTGATACTCTAACTCGTTCTCCCGGCAGTTGTTATTTTCGCCAATGCTTTCGTTAACTACATCGTCACCGTCCGCACAGACCCTAATGGTGGTGGTGTTCTTATGGTATGCACGGTTGAATGGACCACATGTGCTGGTATAATATTCATTCGGGGCCAGAGGTCCGACAGCTTCTTTTTTCGTTAAAACGCCATCAACATATATGGTCGTATTGCTTTTACTTGCATTTCCATCTCCGATATTCCTTATTGTGTAGGTGACATTGAAGGTACTATTACACCAATCAGCCCAGGTCTCGGACTTAGTATTTATGATCAGGTCCGGCTTTGACCCCATAAAGTTTCGCGTAAACCCGCCAGTTTCTATGTCCGCTTCGGTTACGCTGTGATATGCCTCCGTATATGTCTCCCCGTCGCTTGCGTTGAACCTGATCCTATCGCCAACATGAAGGTGTGTTGAATCTGTCTGCATCCGGTAGTAACTTGAATCTTCAACCGTCTTTACCGTGAAGTTCTCAGACGTGTCCAGATTTGTTATCGCCACATTCACGCTCAATGGTGCGCTTTCGGTGTATTGGACATATCCCGAGATAACGATAGGAACATTTATCTCGCGGCATGTAGTGAAGTTCCAGCAAAAATCAGGAGATATATTATTTCCCGCGAGGTCATGCACTCCTTCTGTAATGGTCACATAATAGGTTTCGTTGTATTCAAGTGCGCTTAGTGGGTCAAAAGTGACAGTTCTGAGCGCGGAATCGTATGTTATGTATCCGGTAACTGAGCTCCCGGAACTGTTACAAACGCTTAATGTTGCGTTATTCAACGAAAAAGGGTTCATCGTCTCGTTGAATGTTGCCGTAACATTTGCCTTTACGGATACTTTTGTATCGGTTGGCGCATAGTCAACAATTTCAGGTGGAGTGGTATCTTTAACGGTAACGGTCCACCACCACGTTCGCATATCGCTGCTGTTTTGGTTGTAGGCATAAGCGGTAACGTTACAGTAACCCGCTGCTGCTGTTGCAGTATATTCAGAGATGTTCACACCTGATTGGTTCAATACTTCTGTTCCGTTTATCCGCCAACTGACAGTTACCGGTTGGTTGATGGAGACGTTGAAAGTTCTTGTTGCCCCTTCAATGTCGTTAATAGTTTCATCTAAGGGACACCACGCGGTTAGGTTTACACTCAATACCGTGCCGTTAGAAGAGACAGAAGCAGGTTGTGCAATCGCAAGTGCAATACCAGCCAAGCATATTACTGCGAGGAGCATAACACTCGTTTTTTCCGTAGTCATCTTTTAGCTAATGCAGATATTCCCTATTCTCTTTCTTAGCACCGCTTCTTTATTTTATGCCGGATAACTGTAACGACAATCACCGCAATCATCGCAAATACCGATCCGAACCCCGGAGTCGTTGGCGTTGAAATAGGCATTGCGGCAGGCTGCTCTTCTACCCGATATTCACTCGCAAGCTCTGATAATAGTACCAGATTTTTGTAGCCTGTATGATGAGTACCGTTCGGCGAAACCCAACAAGGAATAGGGCCAATACCCGCTTCTTTGCACGCGGGATTCGGATTTTCCGGATTACCGCAATCCACGTAGTTCACGTGCTGGAACGCATCACCAAACTCTGTCTTTTGCTTTTTGCACGCCCCACACCATTCAGCACCGTACACCACCCAGCCCTGTTCTTTCAGTTCTTTGGCTAACTCCTCAGCATTTAGCTCTTCCGGACATCCGTTAGTACATCCAGTAGCTCCGTCATCGTAATGATTCGAGGTTGTATCGCAGGTATTGTCTTTACCGTGATTACCCAAACAGTCGGGTTCTACTTCTATATCCGTACCCTCGTTTCCACACACCTCGTTTGATAATAGTTCATTGTTATTTGATTCACGATTCCTGCCCATGTTTATCCCGTCACCATCGCCAACGGTATCTTTTGACTTGATCTTAAAGCCTGCCATATTGTTCTTCACAACATTATTCCGGACTTTGTTGTACTCACTGCCTATGAATATCCCGTCTCCGTAGTTGCCTGATGCGTTATTGCCCTCGATAAGATTGTAGTTTGAGGTCCGGCAGCGCAGTATGATCCCGCCCTGACCGTTGCCATAGAAGTGGTTATCGGTAATCCTGGCATGCTGAAGCCCCTTCTTGGCGAAGAACCCGCCTTTTCTGTTATTGTAGATTTTGTTTTTTGTGATAGTGTTATTCGTAAAGGCTTCACCGCCGGCATAAAGAAATATACCATTGCCACCATCACCACATCCTGCGCCCGTTCCAGTATTGCTGTAAATCCTGTTGTTGCTTATCGTACACCTGTGTACATAGCAGGCATGTATTCCATGCGTAGAGGTATCGGTAGTACAAGAGGCATTACCGTTGTCATGGACTTCACAGTTCTCTATCGTGTTGCCTACAACAGGGTTTGCGCCCGATCCCTGAAGCCCGATCCCTGTGCAGAAATTTTCTAGCTCCAGATTCGTTATTACAATGTTGTCATGACCCAGATTGAAAATACCGCAATATCCGGTCCCGGGATTGGATTCCCCGACCCAGTCACAAACACTTGCGGTTTCGCTGCCCGTTAACTTGAATCCGGCACCGTCAATGGTAATACCATCTGCTCCAATGGTCAAGCCATGCGTCTCAGACGGACAGCTTAAATCACCCGTAAATGTCCAGTCCGCCACGACCGTGTCGCCACATTCACAATCCGCAACTCCAATACCGCAGTCTTTAGCATTCGCAGTTCCTATCAAAAAAATCAAAAGTAACGCAGTCACTACCAGCAGTCCAATATGTCTTTTCCACAGTTTCATTTTTTCCATATCTCTATTATAAAGTTAGGGAAACAAAAATCTTCCCCTAAAAATGTTCGGTTTTAGCAAAAAACCTAAAAAAGTTAGGGTTTTTGCACAAATCCGAGTTTTTGATCTTTATTCAAAAGATAACACCCGAGAGAAAAACACAAAATACGGCTATTTGTTAACGCTCTTGTATTTGTATAGCTAATCGAAAAAAACCACGAGATTCTACGAGATTAGCACAAGAAAGCATAATATCCAACTAATGATTGTTGACACAGATTACGCAGGCGTGCCGAGATAAATTCATACTCGCCAGCTGGTGAAAATCCAGCCTGAGGAAAGGTTAGCCGCCAGCTCAGAACTGAACCCCGCACCCGGCCTGGTAACAGGCTGTGTGAAGCCGGGGGGACGGGATACCAGGCCACAATCGAAAGGTGAAGGTTATGAGCCCCGAAATTCTGTTGATTCTGGAAGCCGACGTTGTCTGTGTGACGGAAGGCAGCATTCGCACCACCGTTAGTCCAATCCTCCGGTCTTGGAATATAGCAGGGAGCTCTGGGACATTGCAAGGTGATGTGAATCCAGCGGGGTCTAAGACCACAGCATGGTACCAAACGGCAACTATGGGGGCTCGTGAGGCCCAGTATGCTCTCCCTGATCCCCCTATAGGGGCTGGAGTATGCGATGTCAAGCATATAGACGGCAAGATACCGCAAATGGCATATTGGGAGTCGGATCAGTTCATAGTACCGTTGAAGCAGGGTAACTCCTGTGGAGGGAAGGGGCTGACAGGAGTGCGCTGGACATCAGGGACACATCTACCACACCCAGAGGTGGGATGTAGATGACAACAAAACTGATGTCCAAAATTCTAAAAGCTATATCAACTATAGCTTCAAAAGCTAAGGAAGACCCGAAATGCAAGTTTACATCATTAGCACACTTGCTTACAGAGGATTTCCTAAAAGAATGTTTCAGAGAGTTAAAGAGAGGTAAATCTCCCGGTATTGATGGCGTAACAGTAGGAGAATACGCGAAAGCGTTGGATGAGAATATCGCAGATCTGGTGACAAGGCAAAGCAAAGCAGTACATACCTCAACCGGTCTTGCGCGTATATATCCCGAAGCCAAACGGCGATAAGAGACCGCTCGGAATCCCGACTGTCGAGGACAAAATTGTCCAGATGGCGTTAAAGAAGATTCTCGAAGCGATCTTTGAACAGGACTTTATAGACACGTCTTATGGGTTTCGACCGAATCGCAGTTGCCACGATGCTCTAACTGAACTAAACCGGATCATAATGAACGTTCCGGTCAACTTTGTGGTGGATATGGACATCTCGAAGTTCTTTGACACAGTGGATCACAAGCGACTGATGGAATGTCTGAGGCAGAGAATCGTAGATTCGACTTTGCTGCGGTTGATTGGTCGATTCCTGAAGTCTGGCATAATGGAGGAAGGAAAATACTTTGAGACGGATCAAGGTACGCCGCAAGGCGGGGTGCTGAGCCCAGTACTCGCCAATGTATACCTCCACTATGTGCTGGACAAGTGGTTCGAGAATGAGGTACTGCCACAGCTAACTGGCTTCGCTCGGCTTATTCGATATGCAGACGACTTCGTTGTCTGTTTTGAGAAAGAAGCGGAAGCCAGAACATTCGGAGATGAGCTGAGAAGGCAAATGGGCAGGTTTTGACTCACGATGTCTGAAGAGAAGAGTAAGATAATCGAGTTCGGACGATGCGCATGTACGAGAGCAAAGCAACATGGCAGGAAATGCGAAACATTTGATTTTCTCGGGTTTACGCACTTCTGCGACAAGTCCAGATGGGGCAACTTCAAGCTTGGGCGGAAGACGTCACGCAAGAAGTTCAGACAGAAGATGACGGATATGAATATATGGTTGAAGCGTATCCGAAATCGTGCCCCACTGAAAGTATGGTGGAAGGTGCTGGGGCTAAAGTTGCTTGGACATTACCGTTATTACGGAATGAGCGGCAACTTCCGTATGCTACAGAACTTTTACCATCAGGTCGTGAGACTCGCCTTTAAATGGGTAAACAGGCGTAGCCAGAGGAAAAGTTACAACTGGGCTCAGTTTCTCAGTTTCATCCTATTTAATCCACTCCCGAAGCCGAAGATATATCATTCGCTATACAACCTGAACCCGTAGAGGATGTGCTCCTGAAGAGCCGGATGAGGGAAATCTTCAAGTCCGGTTCTGTGAGGGGGCTCATAGTAACCGGGGGCTATTACCACAAAAAAGGTGCGCTATGGGCTCTACTCGACATATGGGTATTATATCCCAAAGCAACCCTTCCCTATTTATACTCGGGTGTTACTCGGTTGTTAGTTGTTAGTGTAAATCTGACCTCTGCGACAGTTTTAATGTCAAAAGAGGGGTAAGGTCTATATTCGTTTAAACGTAGTTTACTGATTTGATTATTCAATAAACGGAGGGTCTCGAGTGGTTCTATTTTCGGTATAAATTAAAAGGGATATATCTGTTTCATTGTAGTCGTTAGTAGCAAATATTTGTCAGTCATTTTGATACCTCGCCGATTCTGTGCGTGCATATCGCGTAGTTCGACAGCATAAAAGGTTTTCGCTGGCGAACTCCGCGTTCTCTGCACTAACTTTGAAATATGACAATGTCAAGTTAATTGTATGGCAGGCAATTTCCAGGTCGCTGTATTGAACAAGGTAAAACAAATACCAAAAGGAGAAGTAACCACGTATGGCGAGATAGCGAGGACAATAACGGGCTCGGTTCGCGCTGCTCGTGCAGTAGGGCAAGCGGTTGCGAAGAACCCGTATCCCCTAATTATACCCTGTCATCGTGTCGTGAGAACTATCGGAGACGTTGGAGGTTATAGTTTAGGTATGGAAACGAAAATAAAACTTTTAAGAGAGGAAGGGGTTTTAATATTGGGAAGAAAAGTGCGTGATCTGAAGGAAATACTTTTTCGGTTTGAATAAGCCACAATGACAGGATGACAATAACGGAAAAGAAAGAGGAGTTACGATTCGTAACCGACCGGATGTTCGGCAAGTTAAGCACCTGGTTACGTGTTCTTGGACATGATACGGTGTACGCAGCGGATTTGAAAGCTATTGAAGAGGATGAAGATGAGGATAAAGCCATTGCGGCTTTTGCAAAAGAGGAAGCGCGAATATTGCTCACTCGCGACAAAGAACTTGTAACATTGGCAAGAAAAAAGGGTGTGCAATGCCTGTATATAGAAACGGAGGATGTGATGGCACAACTGAAGGAGTTGCTTCGTTATAACGTAGCCATAAACCTCGAACCCGTTCCGCTCAGGTGTAGCGTATGCAATGCGAGGATAAGGGCGGTAGAGGAAGGCGAAGAGGCTATGTTGAAGGAAAAGAGCTATGTACCAACGAGCATGGTCTGGACGTGGAATTTCTGGATTTGTGAGCGCTGCGGTAAGGTATACTGGGAAGGAAGCCACTGGCGGAATATGCGTGAGATGTTGAAGCAGTTGCAATGAAACGTTATTTTGCATTTGTTTAGCTAACCACAAGATTTTACAGATTTCCACGAGAATAGAAGGACAGTAACCAGATTTTAGTATACCCTGGGTCACATTATCCCACATTAATCCCTATTTCTTGTGTTAATCTTGTGGAATCTCGTGGTTTTAAAAATTCGCTATACAAATACGTTATTTTTAATAGTGTGATGTAATCCCAGAAGTAAGGAAAGTAATCTACATGAATCCGTTTTCGGCGTTTCATCTATGATTTTATCCTGTATTAACCACCCATTCTTCTGTTAATCTCGTGAAATCTCGTGGTTTAATCTGTAACTTTAACCTTTTTTCGTAATAGGTTCTTCAGGTAGTACGTATCC
>QBUM01000250.1 GCA_013180585.1 Candidatus Methanophagaceae archaeon GoMg2 | reverse complement strand
TCGTCTGTCATCTCCAGAAAGACCTCGAATTTACCCTCGATAATCGCTTGCTCTTTCTCTTTTACTATCGTCCTTAGATCATCAGGAACCAAATCGCTAAAAGGTGCAAGCTTCACTCCTCCTTCTGCTAGGCCATACCACCAGTCCTGCCCCTGATATTCGTCTCACATTTCGTTATGCACTGCCTCCACTATATCAGTCATGACCGGCGTCCAGTTCCATACCGCACCAGTCAGGAACACATGAGGTGCAAATCGCTCCATATCTGGATCAAAATTTATGTAATAGACACTTCGGCTACCACCCCTGGAGCATAAGAATCAGAATGATGTGTGGCAGCCGCAGTCAATAAGTGAAACTATTTTCTCTTTCGGTGGGTCATTTCATTTGCTTATCCACTCCACATGGATTTTGATGTCTGGATTAACAGGGGCAACTCATTTTGTGAAGTCATCAATTCTTTGTTGCAACGTTTTTTCCTCCTTCATATATCTGCCTCAGGACTATTCTTCTTTTTGCGTGGTCATCTATTAATACATTAAAATCAAATCCTTGCTTTACAGCTATAGATAAAATGACCACCCCGGTAAAAGCCAAATTGCGGAAGATTCTTACTGCGTACCTCAAAGAAATCCACGCGATTTACGCAGATGACAACTTCAGAGAGGAGAGCTTCTATCCTGCTTTAAAAGAGCTATTTGAAGAATGTTCGCACGTTTTCTCTGCGGACGAAGAAGCTGGCGTTCTTGTCTTGCCAAAACGCACCGAAGTTGGTATTCCTGACTTTCTCATACGTAAAAATGGAGAGATCATAGGGCATATAGAAGCGAAAAAACCGGATACAAATCTTCACGCGGTGGAAGTGTCGGAGCAGCTAAAAAGGTATCGTGATGCGTTACCTAATCTAATATTGACAAACTTTCTGGAATTCTGGCTTTATAGAGATGGCAAGCTTGTATACAAAGCAGAAATATCTTCGCTGAGTGCCTTACAAGCTGTAAAGCCACCCGCACCTGAAAATTTGGATTCGTTCTTTGAGCTTCTGAGCGAGTTTTACAGCTTTTCGACACCTGAGCTAAAAAGTGCTTCTGAACTCGCAGTTGTGCTTGCAAAGAAGACGAGATTTGCTAAAACCATTTTAGAAGAAGTGCTTGCGGAGGAGAAGGACCCTGATTACCCGTATCCATTGATAAAAGGCTTCTACGATATTTTTAAAGATACACTTATCGAGGAGTTGACGGAAGAGGGTTTTGTTGATTTGTACGCACAAACAATTACCTACGGGCTATTCGCAGCTAAAATGATGGCAAAAGATACGGAGATAAACAAGGATAATGCCTGGGGTTTTATTCCTCGTGGTGTGCCGTTACTTGCAAAGATATTTTATTCGTTCAGTGGTCCAAACACGCCAGAATCGTTGAGTTGGGTTATTGATGACCTGGTGCGAGTCCTGAATAAAACGCATATTTCTGCTATTTACGAGGAGTCGTTTCGGCAAAAGAGAGACCCGGTGATCCATTTCTACGAGACGTTTCTCGCTACTTATAATCCAAAGCAGAGAGAACGATTAGGTGTTTACTATACTCCGCTGCCGGTGGTCTCGTATATCGTGCGGTCAATTCATGGGCTCTTGAAGAGCCGGTTTGGAAAGGATAAGGGGTTTGCTGAAGACGATGTGATGATGCTTGACCCCGCAGCAGGGACTTTGACATTTGTTCTTCGTGCGATTCGAGAAGCGTTAAGCGAATTGGATACGCGCGGTTTAAGGGGACTCGTGCCTTCTTACATCGAGCGACACATCTTACAACAGTTCTTTGCTTTTGAGCTGCTCATTGTGCCGTACATAATAGGGCATTTGAGGGTTTCTATGGCTTTGGAGCGAGAATGGGGTTATGTGTTCAAGGAGAATGAAAGATTCCAGTTTTATCTTACGAATACGCTGGAGATGAAAGAGCCCAAGCAGGAAACTATCTTTCCTGAACTCACTAAAGAAGGTCAAGAAGCGAAGAGGGTGAAGGAGGAAGTGCCTATTTTGGTTGTGCTGGGTAATCCACCTTATTCAGGCATTTCCGAAAACAAAGGGGACTGGATAACTGGATTGATTGAGGATTACAAATACGTTGATGGAAAGCATTTTGGAGAGAAGAAGCACTGGCTACTGGATGATTATGTGAAGTTTATCCGGTTCGGACAGTGGAAGATTGACCGTACAGGAGAGGGGATTTTAGGATTCATCACGAATCACAGCTATTTAGATAATCCCACGTTTAGGGGTATGCGGCAATCGTTGATGACGAGTTTCGATGAGATTTATTTGCTGAATTTGCACGGTAACTCGTTGAAAAAAGAGAAAAGTCCTGATGGCAGTAAGGACGAAAATGTGTTTGACATCCGGCAAGGTGTGGCTATCGGGTTGTTTGTCAAGAAAAAAGAGCAAAAGGGTAACGGAATTGCGAAAGTGTATTACGCTGAGAAGTGGGGACTTCGTGGGGCTAAATACAAATGGCTTTTGAGGAATGACATTGAAACGACGGAGTGGGAAGAATTAAAGCCATGCAGTCCTTATTATTTCTTCGTGTCGAGGAAGGAGACCTATCTGGATGTTTATGAGAAATACTGGAAAGTAACAGATATTTTTCTAGTTAATAGTGTGGGCGTTGTCACGGCAAGGGATAAGTTTGTGATTGATTTTGATAGAAAAGCATTGAGAAGACGAATAGAGATATTCAGAAACCTATCAATAACTGATGAAGTCATTAAGCAAAGATTTAAATTGAAGGATACTAGTACATTTAAACTTAGAAAATCCAGAGAACGTCTATCTAAGGACGATAAATGGGATCAATATTTTACAGAAATCCTATATCGTCCCTTTGATAAAAGGAATATTTATTATACAAATGTAGTTGTTGAAAGACCACTTTTAGAAGTCATGCGGCACATGGTACGGGCGAATTTAGGGTTAATCACACCAAAACAGTTTAAAGAGGTACCAGGAGCGTTTGTTACAGAGCATATTACTGGACACAAAACAGTCAGTGCTTATGATATCAATTATCTCTTCCCTCTCTATCTCTATTCAGATAAATCTAAAGGAAAGTTGTCAGACATTAAAGCCACCAAATCAGAGCGCACACCAAACTTCACTGACGAGTTTTTACATGCCATAAAGCAAGCGTTAGGCACAGAACCAACGCCTGAGGAAATTTTCTACTACATCTACGCAGTTCTTTACTCGCCTACTTACCGCAAACGCTACGAGGAGTTTCTGAAGATAGATTTTCCGAGGGTTCCTCTACCTCATGATTACGAAAAGTTCAAGAACCTGAGCGAGCTTGGCAAGGAACTCGTGGAACTGCATTTGCTCAAGCATCCTTCTTTGAGCGAGACAGAAATAGGATTCCCGGTGAGCGGCTCGAATACGGTGGAGAAAGTCAGTTACGATGAAGAAACCAGAAGGGTATATTTCAATAAGGCGCAGTATTTCGAGGGTATTTCAAAAGCGGTGTGGGAGTATCAAATCGGTGGGTATCATGTGATGGCGAAGTATTTGAAGGATAGGAAGAAACGGGAATTGTCTTTAGAGGAGATAGAGCATTACAGGAGGGTGGCGAAGGCGATTGCGAGGACGATTGAGGTGCAGGTGAGAATTGAGGAGGGAATTGATAGGGTTATCTTTTAGGATGAGACAACTTTTAATGTGTTCTGGATGTATGATTTAGAAAATTGGACACAATTATCTGCCTCCCCACAGGGCTACAAATTTAGATAACAGACCAGATGCAATCGCACTACCTGCAGCACCTTCAAGAATCCTCCTAATCGAGCCAAGACACTCAGTTATGACCGTATATTTCGGATTCGATGAAGACATTTGTGCATCTATCGTTTGAATCTCGGCGTGAAGGTCAGATTCTTGCTGTGGTTCAAGTTCAAGTTGATCAACAGACTCTTTCAGTGACTGGAGGAGTTCTTTCAGTTGTTCATGCGTAATTTCATCAGTACTAGCCACCTGCGTGGCTCCATGGCTAGCTTGTTGAATTTGTGAATTTATCATCTGTCCAATAGAAATATTGACTGGCGGAAAGTAAGGGGTGGGTTCATTTGGGTTGGATAAAGCCATTTCAACCTCTCGAACGCCTTGATGGGATATTAGAATACCCCTGCCACTTAATAACTCAACCAATCCCTCTTCCATGAGATATCGCGTGATATTCCTAGTTAAAGCAGCATCAAACCCCAAATCTTCGCCAATTTGACTCGCATCCTTAAAAAACATGGGTGTGAATCCACCGCTCAACTCGTACAACCTATTTAAAAACAGAAAACGTTTCTTCTTCATATCTTCTATATTAATCATTCTTGACTTCCTCTGTGCATTTCATATATATCACTCTTTATATTTAATCTTACAATATAGTCCTAATGATGGAAATAAAAGCAATGATAAAAGGGGGGAATTTGTAGAAGATTATCTTTATGACTTTGTCAATGTAAATAGGGGTCTAACTATGTACGAGATATCGAAAAGGTTGGGTTGGAACGCTGAAGAGGTATATAACTTAGTTAAAAGGCTTGAAGAGGACGGTTTAATCAGAACTGACGAATCAGAAGAGGAGGAACTGAAAAGAAAGGTATATCCAGTGGGATGGACGGACTTGCTGCCTGAAGATGCGAAAAAGAGTTTTCTCGGAGGAGCGGAAACTAATGAGCCAGACTGGTAAGGATAAGCCAATAGTATTTGTGAGCCATGTGGAGGAAGATGCCGCAGTAGCATCAAAAATTAAGAACTGGTTAGAGGATAACTTGCTGGAAGGAGTCGAGGTTTTCGTGTCAAGCGACGAGGGGATAAAACCCGGAGATAAATGGGAAGAGTGTATTATTGAAAAACTAAAGAATTGCAGTATTGCGCTAGTTGTGTGCACGCAAATGTCCGTGAGGCAACCTTGGGTAAACTTCGAGGCGGGTGGTGCGTTGGTGAAAGGTGCGAGAGTTATCCCTCTTTGTTATCATGGTCAAAGAAAGGAGACGCTTCCTAGACCCTTATCGAGTCTTGAAGCCCTTGACCTTTCAGAGCAAAACGATGTGAGTAAATTGCTTAAGATAATTGCAGAGGAAGTTGGATTACGCGCACCTGACGTTGATCCAAATGAGTTAATAAGAAGATTACCAGCAAGAAACTATGAGGAGCTGGAGGCAGATGGAAAATTGCCGGACATTAGAGTGGAAGTAAATTTAGTAATGGGTTCTGACGGGAGAGGAGGAGTCCTACATTTTATTAGCATCGAAGCACAGAATCACGATAAAAACTCCGTCTTTCTAAGTTGGCCTAGCATCGCTATAAAAGGCAGTACGGACAGACTGGTAATTGCTAAGGACTCGGTATATCATTTACCGGTTCCGACCGGTGAGTTGAAACCGGGAGACTCAAGAAGTATTATCGTGAATCCCGCTGAATTTAAACTGGAGGGGAACTTAGGAGACTTAGAGCAGTTAGGCGAGGTGTTCTTCTCCGATAAGATTGGTAGAAAATTCAAAGGGTCCGCGGAAGATACGCAGAAGGCGATAGAAGCGTGGAAGAATGCAGAGGCTTCAAGAACGCATGACGGAGTTTAAAATGTACGAAAAGGACTTGTATCCTACACCAAAAAAAAATAAGCGTTTCATTTCATTCACTCCTTTATCATCTCCATCAAGTCTAATGGCTTTGGTAATACCCGAAAACCTTGAGGTGTTTTGCCCGTTTCAAATACAGTTTGCCAAAACTCATAATTTTGCTTTCCTCCAAATACTGTCTGTGATAGCTCTCTGTTTACCCATAAAGGCAAGTTCATCAAATTCCTTGCAAATACCCTTATCCGTTCCCAAAGAGGTTCAGGAAATCGGTATTGAAAAAGCTTCTTTTCTTGTATCGGCTTTCCCTGCATAATAAAGTAGTTTTTTATTATTTGCTCGATATAGCGAAGCCAATTGTAAATTATTTCCTCTTTACTCATTTTGTAAGCCGTTAGATGATTCTCAGGTATATCTTCACCTTTCTGGATTCTATTTTCAATTCTGTAACTTCCAATGTCCGGCTCAAACTTTCCAACAAATATCTCCTCTGCTATGATATTCACAAGCCTGAGTATCTGTTCTTTTTCTAATTCTCTCGGATTTTCTCCTTCCTCCATAGCTTACAATACCTGCTTCCACATTGTATTCGACATCTACGTTCTCAATGAACGCAGACCTCCGTAGGAAGTTCTGAATTTCAGAAAAGTAGTCTTTCACTTGCATTGACTCAGCATTCGCTTGATAATGCTACGTTCATTCTCCAGCAGTTTCAATGCCTCATACTCAGCAGCCCACAACATAGTATCCTGATCGTCTCCCGCAAGCCCTTTATCGAATTTATCAAAAAAATCGTCACTTCGCATTCTGTTCTTCTCTTCAAACACCTTCAGTTTCTTCTTTGTGTCAACGATGCTCTTATCGAGCAAAAACAGCTCTCTTTTAAGTGATGTCCCTAACACGCCAATCGCCGTCACAACATCTGGAACCTTAAGCTTTATTACTTCCATGTCAATCACCATCATATCTATAGTTGTTACTCATCTAATAAATATGTGTTATCTCCGCAAACTAAGTGCAAATTCGCTGCATTGCTGAGGAGTAGCAAGTAAAAGATAAATCAAAAATGCCCCTTTGAAGGCTTACTTTTCATCACAAACTAACAGAAATCGGCTCCCGTTCTTTCAATGCACTCACCTTCAGGATGGAAAAACCAATGATATTCCCTTCCGCATCAACTTTTTCCATCACCGCGTCATTTCCCGTCTCCCTGAAATATCCCGCTTTACGTTCAAAAATGACTTCAAGGAAATCACCTTCGCTGTTATACCATATTTTTATTTCTTTTCCCATAGTATCCCACCGCCCTTTACAGTATCCGTAAAATATGCTGTTATGATGAACAAGTCATCAAATAAAACTTTGACTACAGAGGCTGTCCCACAATCCAAAAATAGCGGAAAAAGAAAGACAAATAGGGCTTTAAACCCCAAAAGAAGCGATATTTTTATGGTCAAAATCAATTGTGGGACAGCCTCTACAACACATAAATATTTTTGGGTGACAGGTGTGGTGTCGTAATGCCAGTAAACATTTGACACACCCTTATATTAGCTTCACATTCCGCTTTGACTTTGTTTTCTTATCATCCGTAGTCAGAATAGGCACCTTTTCTCTTTCTGAAGCTGCAATAACACTCTAATCAAGAATTACTTTATCTGGCATCCCTGTCCGCTCTTATTAGTTCAGCAGCACTCACGTCTGCCTTCATAGCTTTTCTTATCTCCTTTGCCTCAGCAAGTAATCTTTCCTTACTCTTGTTTTTTATTAACTCTTCCATCGTCTCACGTAATTCCATTGGAATTCTTATACATTAAACAATTTTTTGTATATCTTCTATAAGCATAATCGTATTTGTATAGCGGATGTAAAAACCCACAAGATTTTTGGGTTAATAATGGCTACAGTAGTTGATAAAACACTAAAACTTGGTTACTATTATTATTCTCTCGTGAAAATCTGTGTAATCTTGTGGTTAGCTAAACAAATACGTTCCTTTTACTACTTCTGTTGCATTCTACCCGCCGTTCTTTGTTGCGTTCAATCCTGTTTTGTCACCACAATATTGATTATCAAGCTAACAACAAATAAAGCGTTATCCACGCTGGCACTTGCCCGGCATTTTTCAAAACACTGCAATTAAGAGATGATTCGTTCTATCCTCTCCATACCCTCTAAAATATCATCCATTGACGCTGCAAACGATAATCTCACATAGTCTTTACCCGCGAGCCCAAATGCCGAACCCGGTGTAACAACAATATACGCTTCTTTTAGCAATAGTTCCGTGAATTCTACATCGTTACCATGACCCAAAGTATTAATAAAGGCATAAAACGCTCCTTCAGGATTCACGCAGTGCAGCCCCATATCATTTAGCTGCTTTACAATTACATCTCTTCTCTTCTGGAACTCACCCACCATCTCCTGCACGCATTCCTGTGAGCTTCTAAGCCCGGTTAGCGCAGCGAATTGCGAAATCGAAGGTGCACAGGTGACCGAATGTTGTTGTATCTTTAGCATTCCTTTCATTATCTCAAGTGGTGCAACGGCATACCCTATTCGCCAGCCGGTCATTGCATACGTCTTCGAGAACCCGTTTATGATGACCGTTCGCTCTTGCATGCCGTCAAAAGAAGCAATGCTCACCTGCTTTCGCCCATATAAAATCTTCTCATATATCTCGTCCGATAGCACAAGAAGGTCATGCTCTATGGCGAATTCCGCTATTTCGTGCTGCTCTTTTTCGCTTAGGACATACCCGCCGGGATTATTCGGACTGTTTATTATTATCAGCTTCGTCCTTTCGGATACTACAGATTCCAGCGATTCGTATTTCACTGCTTCCTCTACTCGCTTTACCCATTTAGGGTTGCCACCTGCTAATTTCACTGCGGCTTCGAACGTAACCCACGCCGGGTCAAGCAACATCACCTCGTCACCTTCATCCAGAACACTCATCATCAGCTCGTATATCGCCTGC
This sequence comes from Candidatus Methanophagaceae archaeon GoMg2, assembly GCA_013180585.1. Classification (GTDB taxonomy): domain Archaea; phylum Halobacteriota; class Syntropharchaeia; order Alkanophagales; family Methanospirareceae; genus QENJ01. The sequence continues at coordinate 42,921 of QBUM01000250.1, read as the reverse complement.
TTCGCGCCCGGCGTCACTATCACATTTTCCATAGACGCATCAACCTTATTCTCATCGCATATCTTCTTCGCTATCGCCTCTCTTAACTCAACGATACCCGCACTGCTCGTATAGTGCGTATATTCAAGGTCTAACGCTTGCCGCGCCGCTTCGCTTATATGTTCCGGTGTCTTGAAGTCCGGTTCACCAAGCGAGAAGTTCAGCACGTCTTTACCCTCGTCCTGCAACTGCTGCGCTATATGCGACATTCTTATGGTTGCCGATTCCTCTATCCTGCTTAATCTCTTTGCCAGCATTTTACACCCTCACGCCATACAAAGGCATGATATTACACTCATTTAAATAATTCATGGAATAACCTATACTTTTGTTTGCGTGATAATTTAGAAGTACAATGAAAATGCAACCAAAAACCTTATAAGGAAAGATATATTTTTAGTAGATTGCGTGACACAAAATGGTTTTAAGTATCGTTGAACGAATAAAGGGATTCTTGTTCCGTCCTTCGGACACCTTCGACGACTCTAAGGACGACACACTTGGCGATGCCTTCAAGTATTATGTCGTTATTTTGGCAATATCTGCAGTGCTTTCTGCTATCATAGCGGCAGTAGCGTTTTCCGTGATCGTAGGAATGGGTGGTCCAATTGCCGCGGTTATGATGCCATTCGGAGCAGGTACGGGTGCTTTAGCTGCTATCGGTGTTTTTGGCGCTACAATCGCTGTTGGAATAATCGGTATCTTCATTGGCGGAGTCTGGCTTCACATTTGGGTGTATGTAGTAGGCGGTAGAAATGGATTAACGCAGACTATAAAGGCAGTTATGTATGGAATGACACCGAGTTTACTCCTGGGATGGATACCAATCGTAAGCATGATCGCAGGGATATGGGCGCTTATCGTGGAGATCATCGGCATAAGGCAACTGCACGAGCTATCTACCGGAAAGGCGGTCCTTGCAGTGATTATCGCCATAATTATACCGGCAATTATCCTCGGCGCGTTACTTGCTGCGTTTATTGCTTCGATGCCCGGACTGCTGTCCCAAGGACCGGGTGGACCAGGATTCGGATGATATTAATCTCCTCTTTTTATTGTATATAACGTATAACCACCTTCTATTAAAGACACGGATTTACACTGATTTACGCGGACTTATTTATGTTTGACATTGTTGATCTGTGTCAATCTGCGTTAATCTGTGTCCTGTGATTTATTTTCTTGTTGCACTTCAACTTCACTGGAGTTCCGCCTGTAAGACTGCACCACACACCCCAAAACAACTAAAAAACGATTTATCAAATCAATAGCTCAAATGAAGCACGAGCTAAAAAAATCCTTGTGAGTTCCTTTATGTTCATATTAAAAAGTTTATATACCTCATGATTTATTGTTTTATCGTAAAATGTTATTAATAAAGAGCATGAAAAAAATATCCGTATATCTATAACGCTTAGAAAGTTGACTGTCATGACATCAAGCACCGAGGCAATATCAGGAACTCAAACAAAAAGTGAAGAGATAAAAGCGCAATACAAAAAGTTTATTGGTAGGAAAATCCTGTTTATCTTCTTTTCTCTCTTCTTGATTCTTATTCTCGCTGGTATAGCAGCAACAATCGGCTCTTTTCCCATCACCGTAACGGAAGTATATTCAATAATATGGCGTTGTCTATTCCAGGAACCCGCGACCACTGAAGAGTTTGTTGTGTGGAACCTGAGGCTGCCACGGATTTTAATGGGCATTTTAGCTGGCATGGGGCTTGCGATCGCGGGCACGATGATGCAAGGGATTTTAAGAAATCCGCTTGCAAGCCCTTTTACCATTGGTATCGCATCAGGTGCCGGATTTGGTGCCACTCTTGCTATTTGCTTTGGTGCCGGAATTGTCGGTGGTGAATATCTCATCATAGGAAATGCGTTCCTCTTCGCTCTTATTCCCACATTTATTATCTTAGGATTGGCACGCTACCGAAGCGCTACTCCCGAGACAATGATTCTCGCTGGTATTGCTTTATTCTACATCTTTTCCGGGTTAATCGCATTAGTATTATACTTTTCTGAAGCAGATCCAGCGATGGATGCCTACTTCTGGATGATTGGCAGTCTTGGTGGAAGGGCTTCTGAGTGGAACGCCGTAACATCCGTTTCTATTGTCCTAACAGGCTGCGTTATCCCACTTATATGGAAGTCGTGGGACCTCAATGTGATGGGTGCGGGCGATGAGCGTGCAAAAAGTCTCGGCGTAAATGTCGAGCGTACTCGAGTCTTTATAATGCTGATTGCTTCTTTACTGACCGCAGGTATCGTCTGCTTTACGGGAACCATTGGATTTATAGGATTAGTCGCCCCACATGTATGCCGAATAGTTATCGGTGGTGATAACAGATTTTTAATCCCCGCCTCCGGTCTTTTCGGTGCTGCTCTTTTACTTGGCGCTGATACCGTTGCAAGAACAATCATCGCACCTATGATCCTCCCAGTAGGAATCTTGACATACATTATGGGCGGTCCTTTGTTTCTCTATCTCATAATAAGAAGAAAGAGGGAGTATTGGTGAAATGAAACTAAAGGTAAAAGATGTAAAGTTTAGCTACGCAAGCGTGCCGATACTAAAGGATATCTGTATAGAGCTTGCCACGTCTGAGGTGTTGGGCGTGGTAGGACCCAATGGCGCAGGCAAATCCACTCTTCTCCGGTGCATAGATCGGATTTTAACGCCACAAGAAGGTTGTATAATGCTGGATGACCATGATATAAAAAAGCTGCGTATGAGGGAATTAGCCAAAAAGATGGGTTATATTCCACAAAGCACTTCCAATGTCTTTCCCGCTACGGTCTTTGATACTGTTCTCATGGGCCGACGTCCTCATATCGGCTGGAAGAGTAGCGATGAGGACACAGAAAAGGTTTTAGAAACGCTGAAACTGTTGAACATCGAAGACCTCGCTATGCGCGACATAAATGAACTCAGTGGCGGGCAACAGCAGAAAATATATATCGCTTGCGCGCTCACGCAAGAGCCTGAGGTCCTTCTGCTTGACGAGCCTACTTCTAACCTTGACATCCGGCACCAGCTTGAAGTGCTGGACATCATAAAAAAAATAGTGAGTGAGCGAGGCATCTCCGTAATAATGGCTATCCACGACCTCAATCTCGCTGCACGATATACCGATAGGATAATAATAATGAATGGCGGCACTATTTTTGCAGCCGGCGAACCTTTCTCTGTCCTTACTGCCGAAAACATCAAACATGCTTATGGTGTCGAGGTGGAAGTAAACGTTCACGCGGGCAGACCGTATATCGTGCCGATAAGACCTCTGCGTTGAGTTTTTTGTATTTGTGAACTTACCATCTATTTACGCTTTTTTGAACTGGTCAATAAGGTGCTAAAAGCGTATTTGAGCATTGAAAACTGTTGTCTCCTGGCTAAAGAGCACAACTAATGTTTCGTTTTATTCTAACAACTCACAGAAGCCATTGGTTTTTTAGTTCTAACAAACATTAAATATCTAACATATGTTCTGGACAATTTTTGGCTTAATTGCAGGGTTTATATGCATAACCAGTTTTATCCCGCAGATGCTGAAAGGTTACAGAACCAAGAAACTTGATGACCTTTCGTACCTTCTGATGTTGTTCATGGGTTCTGGCATGTTCCTATGGCTCATATACGGGCTTCATATCGGCTCTATCCCCCTTATACTTACGAATATTATGGGCGTTTGCTGTAACATCCTACTAATCATTATGAAATTTAGTTATTCCAAGCGAGAATAGACTGAGTGCATCTTTTGTTTTATTGTGCCGCGCTTATCCCTTCTTTCATCTACCTTTAAGGTCGTAACGACCCTTTCCGCACCTTGCTCGAAAACCGAGTCATGCACCACTTCAAACGCTTTTAAAACCAAAGCAATATCTTCTGCTTCAAATACGGTGCCCATGGCTGTAAGTTCTGGCTTCAATCCTAACTTCTTCAGCTCATCTACTGCTCTTGCCACGTATTTACTTACACTCGGCGTTTTTGTTCCTATGGGCACAACAGTAATTTCTGCAATTATCACTTTAACTTTACTTTGCACAAGTATTAATATTAGCTACACCCGCGTAATAGAGATTTCACGTTTCTTTGGCATTATTTGTCGCAGCAGTTCCTTCAATTGCGTATCGTCTATCTTGCCCTTTAACCTGCCGGTCTGCGCCAGTCCAATCAACTGATTCTCTAACACATCTGCAAATTCGGGCTTTGCCATTTTTATGTTATTTAAACGCTCCCGTGCGTCCGTTGTGAGAACCTGCCGGATAATATTCTTCTTTGCTTCATCTAACTCCTGCCTCTTTTCTTCTTCTGCCGCCGCCCCTGCTTGCGACTGCAGCATCTCTTCATACTTCCTCTTCCGTATCCCCTCTAATTCGTCTTCACTCGCCATTTTACGCTACTCCTGCTTCGTCTGGTTTTCCACTGTCTTTATCCCATGCGCAGTGTCATCGAGAAAAGACTGTCCCTTCGGCGATATTATCCGCCCCTTCTTCCCTTTCTCTGGATTTACTACATACCCCGCCTGCTCTAACTGCAAAAGCACCGTCCTTATTATCTTACCCGAAGCTTCCTTAAACCGCCCTTTCTTCACTCCACGTCTATGTTTACTACCATAATACGTGCGTAGTCGCGCTACACCCACCGGACCATTTATGTATATTTGCCGCAGCACAGATCCACATCGCACATACCACCAATCTCTATCCTGAGGTGGTAATTCTTTGCTTACACCCGTTTTTACATCCATAGCCCACTTTGGAAGATGGATCGCTTTGTTCTTTTTTAACTTCTCCGCTACATTCTTCACCAGTTCATCTGGCGCTACATCGTATGCTGTTGTCATTTTGTCGCTTCTATTATAATCACCGAAAAGTATAAAAACTTATTGAAGTGGACGTCAAAATAATCCGCAGCCGGAAAAGAAAGAAGACGATAAGTGCACGTGAAGTAGAAGGTGTTATCCATTTATATCTCCCGCTAGGCCTCTCGCGCGATGATGAGTTCAAATACGTGCAATGGGCGAAGAAGCGATTTGTGGCGCGGCAGCGTAAGGAAGAACTCAGAACTAATGATGCCGATACGGAGTTAGAAAAGCGAGCTCAAGAGCTCAACAGACGGTACTTCTCAGGGGAACTCGCCTGGACGAATATATGCTACACGACAGAACAGAATGCACGCATGTTCGGGGTTTGTAACACGACAACCAAATCAATCCGGATCTCCGACCGCCTGCTGAAAATGCCACAATTCGTGCATGATTATGTCGTGGTGCATGAGCTTGCACATCTGGAGGTGCCGAGGCATGGACCTGAATTCTGGACGCTCGTGAACCGTTACCCAAAAACCGAGCGTGCACGTGGCTATTTAATGGCGGTTGGGATGGAGGATTGAAATCAACCATAAAAAATCTTTTTACCAAGAGTTTTTTACTGTTCCTGATCAAAGCATAAGAGCGAGCATAATATTAAAAATCAAATTGCCGTATAATAGCGCAGTAAAGAATCCAGCAGTAATAGAGAGTATAAATGGTAATTCTGGCGTGACCCAGACTTTATCGCCAATCTTGCCCTGCGCACGATACTCCTTTAGCGCCTCCACCACTTCTGCATCTATCTCTCTACCACCGAAGATGAAAATCCGCTTTACGTCACCTTCTTCCTCTTCATACGAATGTACTAATCTTGTATGCTTGTTCACCATATCGGAAAGCGCATCGATACGTAATTTATAACCGATGAATGCCAAACCGAAATCCCCCTTTAGCTCATTACGACGTAAAGTCAGAAGATTATAAATAAACAGCCCGATGGGAACACACAAAGAGAAAAGTGTAGCATTTAAAAGCGTGGTGACTGCAAAAGGGAAAGGGTCGTGCATCACGAAAGAACTGAAATTGATGGGGAATTGATAGGAAAAGAAAGTGAAACCCGGGTTCACGGGGATGAGCACGGAAAGGGCTATAAGACATTTCGCATCTGCACCACCGAAAAGGCGGAGTCTGAAGAATAGATAAGCAAAAACAAAAGTGAAAATGACGGAGTAAGTAAAACGGATGAGAAAGGGCATGCCCTGAATAAGAATATTGTAGAAGGCAATAGGGATCCCCACGGCGATCATGAGCAGCCAAAGCCGGTTTGTTACACTCCTCTTCTTAATGTCTGAGCAGCATGCGTAAATTAGAATGAGCGCACAAAATGCCACGCTGAAAATATCTATTCCAATCATACAATAGGCGTAAGTTTTATTTGCGGATTGTTATCCGAAGTATCCAGCTCCATGGCATAGATCTCCGTTCTTGGACGCTCTCCATAGATGCAGGGTACGCCCGAGACAAATTTTGTCATTATATGTGCAGAAGCAAAAGAATCCAGCTCTTCACTGCCCCTTCTTCCACCAAAGCACATTATCTTACAGCCCTGCCTCCGAATTAAAGACATTACTTCTCGAACCGCTGCATCGGCATCCTCTATCTCTTCTAAGTTAAGAAAGACGATACTCGTTTCACACTTTATCCTATCCCTGAGATCCTTTATTTCCTCCACCATCTCTATATTAGTCCTATATTCCGGCCTTACAAAGGCAGAAATCTTGTTTATGTCTTCTGTATGCATAGTCGAGGCAAAAATGAGGTCCCTACCGAGGTTGAGTGCATTTATCGAAAGAGCACATGTTAGAATATCATATGTAATATAGTCGCCTTCAAAAAGATTAAAACCACCATAGCCGTTTATAACCGGGTCAAGGTCTTTTATCCCTGTTGAAATTCTCATATCGCTGAGGTCTGGAATTGGGTCACGAATGGTGGGATTTTCTATCGCCATCCCTACACCTCTAAATTCGACAAAGCATTTAAAAATGCCATTATTAAGCGAGAAGAGGCGAACGGGATTTGTTATCTGGCAGCCGCGTAGTTTTTGCATGAACATCCTTCTCACGCGACGCTCCTCATACAAGTCGCTTTCTATTACAACTACACCGTCAACGAGATAGTCAAGAGCTGTTTGCCCTGTATATTCAACGAGTAGAATAATCTTCGTCTTTGTTCTCCTGGCGACATCACATAAATTATGTTCTAATTCCTCTTTATCCCTTTGCTCATAATATCCCGAGTAAAAAGCGATTGCCTCCCAGGAATCAATGATAACAACCGGATTTTCCATCTTTTCTGTCCGTACATAAACGGCTTTTAGGAATTCAGGTACATTAGTATATTTAAGTGGCTTTATGGTAACACCCTGCGATGCCGACGCGTGTCCGCCTCCTGACTGTGTCGCATCTATGATGTTATCAGGAGAGATCGCTTCCTTTATCCAGGGATGCTGCATGTATAGCGTATCGGAGTCAACTCGTGTGGCGAGATAAGTGCCATTTCCCTCCAGTGTGCTTAACAAAGTAAGAGCAAATACTGTCTTTCCCGACCCCGGTGCCCCCTTTATCAATAGCGTTTTTCCGTATTCATCCTTGAAGAAAGTATTTATCTCTGTAGGAATCCACGAATAATCCTCTATCATTTGTCTTGGGAATAAACCTTATAGCTTTTATTTATTTTGCCTTCTTTAATCTTTTACTTTCACCTATTCATTTGTATAAACATTTTATAAAGCAAAGCTTTAAAAATTCAAAGGCGAAGAGATGCAAAGAAATAAAAAGACGAACCCGAGGATTGTTGGGTTAGTAGCGGAGTTAAAGAGAATTGCAAGAGAGAAAGAGGCTCCTATTTGGAGAGACATAGCGAAGCGGTTAGAGAAGCCACAAAGGCATTATGCCGAGGTAAACCTGAGTAAGATAAATAGGTATTCAAATGCGAATGATATGATAGTGGTACCCGGGAAAGTGCTAAGCGCTGGTGCTATAGATAAGCAGGTCACAGTTGCCGCATTGGGCTTCAGTAAAAAGGCGCACGAAAAAATCAGTGAGGCCGAAGGAGGAGCAGGAAAGTGCATAAGCATCGAGGAGTTGGTGAAGGCTAATCCAAAAGGGTCTGGTGTGAAGATAATCGTCTGAACATTTTAGAAATAAAACATTTTAAAAAGGTTTATCAAAGAAGCGATGAGTGAAGAGATGGAGATAATAGATGGGGCAGGGCACATTCTGGGCAGATTAGCGAGTGAAGTGGCTAATAAGTTGCTAAGAGAGAAAGAGAAGAGAATAACAATAGTTAATGCGGAACGTGTGTTAATAAGTGGTTCCAAAGTGGCGATATTTAAGGAGTACAAAAGGAGAAAGGATCAGGGTTCAAAAGAGCAAGGGCCTTACTTCCCGAAAATGCCCGATAGAATACTGAAGAGGACTATAAGAGGGATGTTGCCGTATAAGAGGGAAAGAGGTAGAGATGCTTTTTCACGATTGCACGTTTATCTTGGCATACCGGATGAGTACGCGGGGGGAGAAAGTACGCGCGTAGAAAATGCAGATGCCGAGAGGTTATCAGTTGCTAAATATGTGACTTTAGGGGAGGTGAGTGAGAAGTTAGGATGGGTACCAAAGTAAAGATAAAGCGGATAGTGAACCAGGTAGGGAAACGGAAGATGGCAATTGCGCGAGTAACAGTAAAAGAAGGTAAGGGTAGTGTGAGAATAAATAAGAAGCCTTTGGAGCTACTGGAACCTGAAGTGGTAAGAACAAAGATTTCTGAGCCGCTGTTCATTGCTTCGGGACTGCCCGATGTTGCTGGTGATATTGAGGGCATCGAGGTGGATGTACAAGTGAAAGGCGGCGGTTTTATGGGTCGGGCAGAGGCAGCTCGGACTGCTATTGCGCGTGGATTAGTAGATTGGACAAAGAATGAAAATCTAAAGGATGTCTATCTCGACTACGATAGAAGCTTATTGGTCAGTGATGTGAGACAGAAGGAGCCGAAGAAATTTGGTGCAAAGGGTGCAAGGGCGCACAGACAAAAATCGTACCGGTAAACTGAACCATGATTCCAGTTAGGTGTTTTACATGCGGAAGAGTAATATCGGAAGTGTGGGAGGAGTATAAGGAACGGATAAAGCACGAAGACCCGGGTAAGGTAATGGATGACTTGGGGGTACTGAGATATTGTTGCCGGCGGATGCTTTTATCGCATGAAGAGTTAATAGACGAGATGGCACCGTATGGGTGATAGAGAAGAGAAAAGGGGTTGTAGGGTAGCTTGGACTATCCTTCGGCGTTCGGGACGCCGCGACCTGAGTTCAAATCTCAGCAACCCCATCGTGATAAAAAAGGGCTAAGGGGCGGTTTGTTTGGAAGAAGAGAGGGTAAAATATACGAAATACGAAGAAGCACGTATTATAGGTGCAAGAGCACTGCAAATAGCTGCAGGTGCGCCAGTGCTCATAGAGACAGACGAAATGGACTCCATAGAGATAGCGATACAGGAATTTGAGAAAGGTGTTATTCCGATAACGGTGAAGAGGTCGAGATAGAAGAGAATTGCAAAATGCGTCTACGTCTCTATCCTCTTGAACAACATCTTCGGTTTCCCCAGCGCTTGCCCGCTCTCTATCGGCACCATTAACTCATCAAGCTTTGCGGAATGCACATCGCTTTCCATGCCAAGTTGACGCCACACCTCCGACATCTTTTCCGGCATCACAGGCTCCAGCAATATACACACCGCTTTTAGTATTTGTAACGCATTTTTTACTACTATTCCACAGCTCTCTCTACCCTTTTCACCTTTATTTATCAAATGCCAGGGCTCAGCACGCTGAAAATACCTATTTCCAAAGTCTGCAAGTGACATCACAGCATCAACAAGCTTCTTGAATTCGTACTCTTCCACCGCGCTTATCGCGTCATCTCGCCTCTTCTCTATCGCAGCAAATACCTCTTCATCTATATTTCCTTCGGGAACCTCGGCGAAATTTTTATGGGCGAATGTAAGAACACGATGAACAAGGTTTCCGAGAACACCAACTAACTCATTGTTCACACGCAAGTAAAAAGAGTCCCATGAAAAATTCAACTCCTTTGTGTGGCTCGATTGCGAGACCAGATAATACCTTAACGTATCTGGATGGAAACGCTCCAAAAACTCTTTTGTCCAGATCACGTTCCCTCTGCTCTTTGAAAAAGTTCCTCCATTTATTTTTACCATACCCGAAGCAACGACGGCATCAGGCAGCGAATACTCCGCTCCTTTTAGCATCGCGGGCCAGAATATGCAATGATGATAAATAATGTCAGTGCCAATGAAATGCACAATAACTGCTTTATCATCCTTCCAATATTTCCGCCAGTCCTTATCCGCGCCCTCCATTCCCTTTAGTAACTCTTCAGTAAACGAGATGTACCCGATAGGTGCATCAACCCAGACGTAAACAACCAGGTCATTCCTGCCCGGGAATTTAACGCCCCATTCTAAGTTCCTCGTTATGCACCAATCCCGTAGTTCCTTCTTTACCCATTCCCGCGCATAGTTCCGGGCATTCAGCGTACCGCCCAAATTATCCAGATATGAGGACAGGAAATCGGCGAATGTGGAAAGTTTGAAGAAGAACTGTTCCTGGTCCTTGAAGACCGCGGCGTTTCCACAAATCTTACACTTTGGCTCTATTATCTCTCCAGGTTCAAGATGCTTTCCACAGCCCTGGTCACATTCATCGCCCCGTGCAATGTCGCCGCAATGAGGGCATTTACCTTCCACGTATCTATCCGGTAGGAACCGCCCACAGGTATCGCAAAATGCCTGTTTTGTAACCCTCTTATAGACATAATCCTTCTCTATCAACTTCTTCACTATCGCTTCCGTCCTCCTATGGTTGCTTTCCGAATCGGTCTGTCCGTAATAGTCGAAGTTCACATTCAACGCTTTAAACACTTGTCTGAAATGCTCATGATACTTCTCGACCACCTTCTCAGGTGTGATACCTTGCGCTTCTGCACTCAGCACAATCGGCGTTCCATGCGTATCGGAACCGCTAATAAAACGTACATCGTAGCCCATTTTCCGGAGCATCCGCACGTAGATATCAGCGGGGACGTAAGTCCTGAGGTGCCCTATGTGACACTCACCATTAACATAAGGCAGTGCAGAGGTTACCAGAACTGGCTTATCAACTGGAATCTTCATTTCATTATAGCAATAATGTCTATCCAATATTAAAAAATAGGTATAGAATTAATCAAAAAAAAATCATATGCGCAAAGCTATCACCTTACGCACTACAATATTATTTCGTTCTTCTCCGATGCGCTTATTTTACTGGAATATTTGCCAGCCAGTGTAGGATTGTGAGTCATCGATTGCGCGGAAAAGATACATGTTGATGCCCTCCATCATAGGGTCACTACCAGGCGGATAACGCCATCCAAAGAGAGTAGTAGCCCCTTCTGGTATCGGTACTGTTGTTGTATTTTCCGGCGGAAACATGCTGTACGGATTTCTTTGTGAATCGTTGATTGCACGAAGAAGATACTGGTTGATACCCTCCATCATACCATCCCGTCTTGTGAACATCTCGGCATCCCCTGCCCACTGTTCCGGTGGCTGCCACCCTGGCGCATCATCTGTTGGCATATCTAATGCTGGCATATTGAATGGGGTCCTCACAAATGCTCGTTCTTTAGCATACCGCCCTGTTGACGTTCGGACCTGATGGATTGCATTCGCAGTACGATATTCCCCCCGAGAGAATGTATAAGCCTGACTGCTAACTGCCTCTTGACTACCGATTTGCGTCTCTGCTTCGACAGCTTGCCCACTCGCGATTACTGTGCTAACAGCACTACTCAGGATAAATAGCCCTACTATGGCTAATGCCCCCAACCTCTTTGCTATATTCATGTTGTTACCTCCTCTGTTACTATTCTACATTAATAACTTATTCATGCGCCTTTATAAACTTTCCGCTTCCTTTTATCTTAGTTCAGTCGTTAAACCTTAAGTTATGGGGAATATATAACAGGTTTGTGATGAAGAAAGTAGGCATTGCCGATACTACATTTGCAAGGTATGATATGGGTGCAGCGGCAATAGACGAACTGAAGAAGACGGTATCGGTGAAGATAAAGCGGTACACCGTTCCTGGCATAAAGGACTTGCCCGTGGCAGCGAAGAAGTTAATAGAGGGGGAAGGATGCGATATTGTGATGGCGTTGGGCATGCCCGGACCTAAGGATATAGACAAGCAATGTGCACACGAAGCCTCGCTTGGTATTATTGCGGCACAACTTCTCACTTCCCGACATATAATAGAGGTGTTTGTACATGAAGACGAGGTTGAGAAAGAGAATGAGTTGGCATGGCTTGCAGACCGCCGCGCAAGGGAACATGTGCAGAACGTTATAAAACTGCTTTTCATGCCCGAAAAGTTGGAGCGAGAAGCGGGGACGGGGAAGAGAGAAGGGTTTAAGGATGCGGGACCTTTAGGATTATAACTCTACCGCTAAGAACAAAAAAGGCGTCAAAAGCAATTTAATTTTGATATCGCTTTTTTAGATGAAATAAGAACCACCCGACTTATCTCTGAGTCATCAGCAATCCGATATTCCTGCCCCTGTGCAACTAAGCAATCTACAATCTCACCGGCAAAATCCTTCACACGCGAATGCGTGGGCATAGCGTCCCGACTTAGCCGTTTCCTTGAATATCCAATGTGCATATATGCCTTTACCTCGACAAAATTGGGATTCGCTATCTTTAGCAATTCTGCATAGCCTTCGGGATTCAACATGTTCACCCCTTCCACGCAGGTGATTCTTATCACTGTTCTAACCTTCTGCCTTCTCAGCTCTCCCAACGATTCGTTTATACGAGACCAGTAACCAGCGGGAGAAACTGTATTATAAACGAGTTCATCGGGTGCATTCAAGGATAAATACAATTGAGTTGGGCTTATTTCTCGCACCACTTCTGGATTCGTGCCGTTTGTCACCACAAACGTGGTCATGTCACGGGCATGGAATTCCTCTATGAGTTCCTTCAGATAGGGGTACAATGTAGGCTCGCCAATGAGCGAAATAGCGACGTGTTTTGGATGTGTAGCCTCAGTAAAAACATCCATGTTCGTCCTGGGTGAGCCTTTGAAGCCAGAAATGAGCCGCTTTTGCTCTCTCAGGCATCCCTCTACTATCTCAGCGGGAGAATCCCAAACGATTGCACGCTTTTTTGTCCCTATATTGAACGCCTCAAGAGGGCGCCAACAATGAAGGCAGCTCTGGTTGCAGAATATAGAAGGCGTCATCTGGATGCACCTATGTGCACTGATGCCGTAAAATTTACCCTTATAGCAGTTTCCTTCGCCTCTCATTGACTTCCATAACCACAGACAAGTTTTCACCGCACTGTGCTTGTGCGTTCCCACGAAGTGATAACCCTGTCGCTCTAATGTTCTTCCCGTCGCTTCATCGTAATTCAATATAGCCCTCTGTTCCATTTACAAGCACCTCCCCTCCATCCCGTATCCGTTCAATCGGATCAATCTCAAGCGAATCAACCACAGGTATCTCCGCTATAATCGCACCTGCTGCCACTATCGTATCTACACGACGAGTAATCATCGCAGCAGGACTTTTTCCATGCTTTTTAAGCTGGTATATCACATAAGAGCCAACGGTTGAACCTTTTCCACTCGGAAATATCAAAATCCGGTTTGTTATCTCCTCTCCATAGACATAAAGCGATTTATCTATAATAATGCCCGTGGTAGGATCCACAGCACCGAGGAACGAGATTTTTTGCTTAGATATTAACGCTTTCCCGGATGCTATTCCTTTTGAGATGCTTCTTCCTTTTATCCTGCTTCCCTGCATTTTTACCCGTATTTTATAGTCAAATTTTGCCTCAGCCCGCTATGCTATCCATCTGCTTAACCATCACTCTATTCATAAACCAGAGGGCTTTATAAGGATAAAGGGCGAAGGGGTATTGGAGATTAAGGGTAATAGAAATGGAAGAAAGAGAGAGCGATGAGGGTGGAAAGGATCAGCAAGCAGAAATGCAGACTTTAGCATTAACTTTACGACAATACCAGGCGCAGGCGCAGGCAACGTCTCAGGAGTTGCTCTTTGTCCAGCAGGCGATAGCCGAGCACGAGAAGGCGATAGAGACGATAAAACAGTTGAAGAAATTGAAACAGGGTGACGAACTGATAGTGCCAATAGGCGCGAATTCATCAATTTATGTCACGCTTAGCGCTACCGATAGTGTAATAGTTATGATAGGTGGCGGGGTAAGCGCGGAAAAAGATCCTGATTCATCTGCGCAGTACCTCAAGGAAAAGAAAGAAGAGTTAGAGCTGTCACAGCGCGAAATGACGGGAATAATGCAGCAGATAGAGCAAGAGGCGCAGAAGGTACAGGCGAGGTTACAGGGGCTCGCATCAGGACCGTCAGGACAAAGTCAGATGTGAACAGGCAGACAACAAATCACAGGAAATATCCGGGCAACTTGTATAAATATGTAATACAGAAAAGTGAAAAAATCGTTTAGAAGGACAGGTAAGATACCATTTCAGAAGACGCGTAAAATACCTTTTAAAAGAACGAGTAAAGTACCTTTTAAAAGAACAGGCAGTAGGGTAGATGAGATATTGACTGTCATTCTGGTCATCGCGATTATCATTGCGATCTCTATGACCCTTTATGTCATAATAACGCCGAAACAGGGCGAGAAGTTCACGGAATTTTATATTCTCGGTCCTAAAGGAAACGCCACAGATTATCCTACGGATTTAAAACTCGGAGATGGGGGGAATGTGATAATAGGCATTGTAAATCACGAATATGCCAATACATCCTATCGTCTGGAAGTGCAGTTGAATGGAGATGTTATAGATGAGAAGGCTATTGCGTTATCACATAATGAAACTTGGGAGACCCCTTTCATGTTTAGAGCGAAGAAGAAAGGAGAGGACCAAAAGATGGAATTCTTATTGTATAAAGCGGGGGAGCAACCGGTTTATCGCTCACTTCATCTGTGGGTGGATGTTGGAGGAGAATAGAACTGAATATAAAAGCTCGGTTCATTTCATACAACAGTATAATGGAAGTAAATTTTATAGCGAAAAGAGATAAACATTTACAAAAGATAACTGAGATGTAGAGATGCCCGTAATAAAACTGTTTTATGAAGATTTGGAAGCACTTACCGGTGTGAGCATCGAGAAGATAAAGGAGCGACTGCCATTGATGTGCGCGGATGTAGAAAGAACAGAAGCCGAGTATATGGATGTGGAGTTTTTCCCGAACAGACCTGACCTTTTCAGTGTAGAGGGTGTTTCTCGTGCTCTGAAACAGTTTCTGGACATCGAGACGGGATTGGTTACCTACGAGGTGGCGAAATCGGGGATAGAGATGGTTGTGGAGCCTTCTGTTCTGGAAGTGCGACCCTACCTCGTTTGCGGTGTGGTAAGAAACGTGCAGTTCGATTCAATGGCGATAGAATCGCTGATGCTCTTACAGGAGCATTTGCATCGTGGAATAGGTCGTAACAGGGCGAAAGTCTCAGTGGGCGTGCATGACTTAGCGGGCGTGAAACCACCGTTCCGGTATCTTGCTGTTGATCCCAGCTTCTCTTTTGTTCCGCTTGACTTTGAAGAAGAGATGAGCATGGCGGAGATTTTAGAGCGGCATCCAAAGGGTATTGGTTTCCGTTATATTCTCGAAGGCAAGGCTAAATATCCGTTGATTCAGGATTGCGAAGGAAAAACGCTTTCGTTCCCACCCATTATCAACGCAGAGCGGACAAGGGTAACCGAATCCACGACGGACATATTTATAGAGGTTACCGGCTTAAATGAAAGCGTTTCGAGGGCACTCAATATTATAGCATGCGCGCTTGCCGATAGAGGCGGGCAGATTCAATCGGTGATGCTTCGCTTCCCTGGCGATAAAAGCGGTGAGCAGAAAGAAACACCCCGTTTTGAGATCAAGACGAAGGAAATATCAGTGAAAGAGGTCACTTCGCTTACAGGTATTGACTTGAGCGTGGAGGATTGTAAGAAGTGCTGTGAGAGGATGGGACTTGGCGCGAAAGCGAAAACAGAAGGGATGTTAGAGGTCCAAATCCCTGCTTATCGGTATGATATACTCCACACATGGGATATAATTGAAGACATCGCTATTGGGTACGGCTATGACCGGATAAAGCCTGTGATTCCGGGTACGATGCTCATAGGCGAAGCGCATCCGATAGAAGAGAGAAATAGAACGGTAAGAGAAATAATGACAGGCTTAGGGTATTTTGAGGTTTTGACATTCACATTAACCTCAGAGCGGAAGCAGTTTGAGCTGATGCAGAGGGAGAGGCTAAAAGTTGCGAAGCGTTTTGATCAAACTTTTTCAGAGTTTGCAGTAAAAGTAGCATCTCCGATAAGCAGCGAGCATACGATGCTTAGATGCTCTATTATGCCTAATTTGCTGGAAATCCTTTCGTTTAACAAGCATCGGGACTTGCCACAGCGTATTTTTGAGGTGGGGCCGATAGTGCTGAACTTAAAAGAGGAATACAGGCTTGCGGGTATTTCAACACATGCGACTGCGAATTTCGCGGAGGTGAAGTCGGTGGTTGATACGGTGCTGAACGAGTTGGGGTGGGAAGCGGCAGAAGTGGTGATGTCTGAGGATATGGCGTTCTTAGAGGGTAGAAGAGCGGATATATTATTAGAAAACAAATTTATAGGCGTTTTTGGCGAACTACATCCAGAAGTTATTCTGAATTTCGGGTTGAGTTATCCTGTGGTGGGATTTGAGATAAGTATATCTAAAGTAATTGTTTAGCTAACCACAAGATTTTACTGATTTTCACGAGAATAGAAGGGCAGTAACCCGATTTTAGTATACCATAGACCACATTATCGATCATTAATCCCAATTTCTTGTGTTAATCTTGTGGAATCTCGTGGTTTTGAAAATTCGCTATACAAATACTATTTAAAGATTAAGGCGCTTCTGTAATCGGTTTTTATTGCTAAATAATCCTGGCACCTACATCCGATATTCTACTTTCTTTTACTTCTCCGAACTCATTCAATGCTTCACTATCGCCAACGACAAAAACCGTTTCTCCCAACATCGCTACACTGGCAACCTTACCTTCCGCATCCACCGCCTCTATCGCATCCCGACATTTATCACTTATTACGCCGCTTCGTAATGAGAAATCCCTTGATACCCGCATGAAATTATCTAAATTCAGTTTTTTCATCAGCTCTTTCAGTGCGGCCTTACCTGCTTCGTTTATCCTACGCTTCAGGGAATCATCCGCTAAAACCGCTTTTGTTGATTTCGTTCCGAATGTAACAGAGCTTATTTTTTCTTCTGCATCAGGACTTGGTATCTTCTCAATCACACCTATTCCCGGCGGACCTGGCTTTCTTCTTATCACCACTCCGCCGTATGCTTCAGCAATTACATCACCTAAGCCTGTACCGTTCTCCACTTCTGCGAGATGTGCTATTTGCGCTACTTCGCTAAACGTCATATTAAGCGACAACAACTTGTTTAGTGCACAGGCAGTGCTGAGCGCACCCGCACCACTTGCCCCAAAGCCACAGCCTACCGGAACTTCAAAGTTCGCTGACACTGTTACATTAACCTCCTGCTCACATTTCCCTATCATACTATCAACAACGTATTTAGTGGTATCCGCCTCCTCTGTTTCTACACCGTTTATTCTTAGCTCTGTTCTTGCCTCCAGAGGGGCATTGAGAGAAACTTCAGACAGGCAACCCGCATCTAATACGATGCCACCGCCAACACTGCCTTTATACAACGGATTTCTGTTATCGCATATCATAAAGAAGCCCGTGATGTGCGAGGGCGAATATGCCTTCACAATCCGTTTCTCAAAATGAGGCGCGGTGCTAAAAGACTCAGGATTTATCATTTCTTGCTATCCTCTACGATTTAATAAACAAATGAGAGATTATATTTTTAGTATATGAGAGAAATAGCAGGCATAATCTGTGAAGAGGGGAGGAACTGTGACCCCGAAGTGTTAGAGACGGTGATAGAAATAGCGGTGGGAATAGCGCGACACAGTGTAGAGAGGGGGCGGGTAGGCGCACTATTTGTGGTCGGTGACGAGGAAGCGGTATTGAAGAAATCCAAACCCTTAATCTTAGATCCACTTGCAAATTACCCAAAAGCGATGAAGGATATAAGGAATGCAAACGTTCAGGGAACTTTAAACGAACTGTCGAAACTGGACGGTGCATTTGTCATCAGTGCCGATGGCTATGTTCTTTCCGCAGCGAGGTACATAGAAGCTGGTTCCCATGATATAGACCTTCCAATGGGGTTTGGCAGCAGACACATGGCTGCCGCTTCTATCTCGAAAGAAACAAACGCCGTGGCTATTGTGGTATCAGAGAGTGAGGGCGTGGTAAGATTATTTGACGATGGCGAGTTGGTTGGCGAGATAATCATGGGGATATGGGATTTGGAGAAGATAAAGCCGCATATAAAAGGTAAATACGAGAAGATACTGGAAAAAGACTTGAATTTGACGATGATGGTGAAGAGAACTTAAAGGATCAACTATGCCAACCCGAAGCAAAAATAGCATATTGTATTTTGCGATTACAACGAAAGAATAGGAGCAAGGGTAAATCCGGATTGCTGTATATACTCTAAAATGCTTCACGCAAGGGCACCTGAAGAAGGGAAGAGTAGCTATTAATTTTTTTTGCGCTTGTTTGGTTAACCACAATGTATTTGTATAGCGAATTTTTAAAACCACGAGATTCCACAAGATTAACACAAGAAATTGGGATTAATGTGGGGTAATGTGACCGATGGTATACTAAAATCTGGTTACTGTCCTTCTATTCTCGTGGAAAGGCAATAAAATATTTCAGGCGTAAGCACTTTATTGACTCTTTAATCTGTAACTTTAACCTCTTTTCGTAATAGGTTCTTCAGTTAGTTTGTGTTCTAGTTTTTCCCGTAGTTTTTTTGATTTTGGGGGTACTTCTGCGTTTTTCGTTTTTTATTGTTCCCACCTTTCATATTACCAAAATTAGTAATATCCACACAAATAAGGATAAGTAAGGAAAAGCAATGAATACACGAAAAAAGACATCTAAAACCATCACACAAAAACATATTCCTAAAAATGGTCGAAGTTACGGTTTAATCCCTGGTTAACCCCAAAAATCCTTGTGTGATTCTCGTGGAATCGCGTGGTTTATTTACCCCTGCTATACAACTACCATTTGTTAGAGTATCCCCACTTTTCCCCAGCTTCCCCTGCATTTCCCCTCCACACATTTGGCCACATTTTCTCGACACGAAATGTACCCTATTTAAATGTTGATCAGGCAGAGGAGAAATACACCTGTTTTCGACATATGCTTTTATATACTCAAACTTCCCACCTGTATCACAGGAGGTAAATAAAAAGAACATGAAAACAAAAGTAAGAGAAGGAAAAGTGATAGTAGGGATAGCAATGGCGGCGATAATGGTCGCTTCGATATTTGCTATGGTCGCGCCTACCAGTATGGCAGGAACGAATGGGGGGTTTCCTCCAGAGGAAGAACCTGCTTCTTCGGTAAGGATATACGGTGACGTGCAACCACATGGGAATGCACCAGAGCGATATATCAATTTTGAAGACCCATTTGACCCGACAGTAATACCAAAAGATTCGATCACGTACAATCCAGCGATTATTGAAGAGAGCCACGAAGAAGGGGAACCGTATTATCGTGTATTAGTAGGTAATGCGATCGGCAGTCCAGAGAACGCCCGTGAGAAGATATTCTTGAGGTCATGGTACGAGCCCTGTGGTCAGTACAATGGTCCGAGAAAGAATGACACACATCCCACGATAAACATGGAATACACTTACATGCTGATGGACACTTTGTATCTACCAATAACGGGCACAGCACCAAAGACACAATTTTTAGTACCAACATGTGAGATTGATACACAGACGGGACTCGGTGCATGGAAGAGCGGAACAAATGTTGACAACATAACCACGCTTGCAAGTGTTAGTGGAATTGTAGATCCAGACGGTACAACTGTAAAGGGAAACATTACTCTCGAGAAGCAATTTACTCCGGTTGTAGGATCTACTGTGCGGTTCTTCGATCACTATGTGGAACTCACCACGGTCAATGAAGAAACTGATGACTACGTTATAAAAGTGGGGTATACAGGAAATAAACTGGACGATGCAGAAAAAGGCTGGATCAGTATAGGTCCTCAACAAACAATATACTTTGACCGTCATAACAATGAGCATCCCAGTCCGAATCACGGTGAAGACACAACAACTCCGATGAGGACATGGTATGTACGCCGGGATGGACCTCTTATCTACGTCGGTAAGGAGCTAAACTGGGGCGATGTGTTCTACGTTGATGCAGTAAGATACGATGTAACGGCAGTCGCAGTGCTTGATACATTACAACCGCTAGATGGTGAAGCGGATGCTTTCAAGTTCCTAACGCTGAGGACGAAGCTGCCGAAGGGCGATGATTCTGTTCGTGATGAGAGCATAGTATCTACACAGTTTATAGAGTGTATCGCGCAATCAGAGTTAATACCGCTGCTTCCGCCGTTTAACATGAACCATGACATGGTTGATGACATAGACATACCGTTGTGGACAGATGCTACAGAAGAAAGAGACTGGACAAGGCAGGATTATGATGGTACAGAACTTACAGACAGCGAGGGCGATTGGATCGCATACGATGTTGAGATGCGAGTAATTGATAACATAGACCCATTAGAGGTTATATACATCGAAGAGCAAGTAGAAGAGCGATATTCAACGAATTTACTGGAGAAGCTGCGAGAAGACTGGAAAGGTAAAGAGCAAAAGGATTTATTCCTTGTTGTTGATTCATCACAAAACCTGGCTATGCACGGATACTTTGATTTGCAGAAAGAAGGTTTAGCTTCGGCGATATACGAAATACCTCAGGATGGCACTGTCTCTGTGTGTGTGATTCAGTTTTCGGACGTTGCCAAGGTAGAAGTACCACTTACTACAATAACACCTGACACAGTCAACAGTGTTGCGACACAGATACGGGCGATGGACGCAATAGATGGCGGCACCAACATGATTGCAGCATTCGACAAAATAAAAACACTCATAGAAGAAAATCCAGATGCCAGTGCAAGACTGCAAATACTTGATATATCCAGTGATGGAGGCATACCAAGCGGAGATGCTGATGCAACGATGGAAGCGAGAAATGCTTCATTGGATGCGGGACTTGATGTAATAAACGTTTTCGGGCTAGGAGAATCTGCGGACTCGATTGATGAAGACTTTTTGAAGAGCTTGGCAAACCCACAACCATGGAATATTCCACCAGGTTTCTACATATTTGCAGAAAATTCTGAGATCATCGTGGATAAAACCATAGAGAAGATAAGAGAAGAGGCAGGAGGACTAATAACAGAGTCATGGACGAAATTCGATGTTCAGTCTCTACCAGACCAGTACACAATGTTCGTGCTACCTGAACTACCAGACTATTATACAATACCTAGAGATGGTGGCTGGCCGGTCGAACTTGATGGTGATTACATCATCACGACTTCGTGGATTGCACCGCAAGCAACAGGAGATTTGTACGACAACAAAAGAGGTGGAGATCCCACTGAACAGAGAGTCGCGTTCTCATACGATCAGAAGGACGGAGAGGACGGTAATGACATCTATGTGTACTATGATGAAGAGCTAAAGAAAGGCACAGTGAAGATATACGGTAATGGTAGTGATAGCACGTTTGGAATTAACAATAGCTGCAATATCGAGCAATACGTGAGCTGGGAAGAGCCTTTCAATCCGACTGCGATAAGAAAGGATTCGATCACCTTTGATGCAGCGATACTACGACACAGCCCAGAGTATCCAACAAATGCACAGGATGAAAACAGTGACCTGAAGGAGTACTTAAGAGTATGGTATGTGCCCGAGTACGAGTTCTATGGCTGGCATGAGATGATTGGGTTAGCACCAGCAATAGTTATCGAGACAACTTATATGCTTATTGATTCGCAGGACAAGAAACCACATCATGCAGATGTAGGCAGTTGGTTCCCATTCCCAATCGTATCAGATCCAACAACGGATCAGATAGGACTTGATTCTTTTGAGAACCCAGGTGCCGAGTCTAAAAGGACTAACCTTGTAAGACTCGCAAACATATCTTGCGACCCATCGGACATGGACGGGTTACTACCGAAAACAACAAACGGAACAATAAGTATAGAGAAGACGTACATCATGGAGGAAGGCGATGAAGTGCAATTCCTTGACCACAGTCTGCTATTCGATGGATATGACATATCTGATAGCTATCCGATGGTGTTCATATCGTACTACGGTAATTCCGAACCAGAAGATGGTGTACAAAACTATTTGAAAACTAATGAAAGAAAGTACTTCGATAGACATAGTTTCGAAACAACAAAAAAGCATCCAGATAGAACATGGTATGCTAACTACGAAGGACGATTTTCTGGAGATAAGGCACTGATCACAGTGGGTAAAGAATTACAGAGAGGAGACATCTTCTACGTGGACGGAGTGCGATACGAGATACCTGCAATAGAGGTTCTGGACAACGATGGGAACAGATATGATTGTGAGAAGTTCAAGTACATAACATTGAGAACACCACTTCCGAAGTATCTTGACGATGGCGAATACACACTGAGACAACATTATCTGCCATGTGCAGACTCGCAATGGCTCACGAAAGTTAAACCTTGCTATCCGCTATTGGCACTACCAGTGCTTCCACCGATGAACATGGATCACGAACTCGTGGACGATACCGATGTGGTACTGTGGCAACCATTGAAACTACTGGACAAGTGGCCTTATGGCGATAGAGATACCGGAAAAGCAGGTACAGAGTACTTCCCATGTGGAGAACGCTACCTGACAATGCAGTATCCACCGGCAGCATGGTTGAGATTCTTCCGTGCAGTGCCGATTGATACAGACGGAGATATGACTACAAGTATACCATCAGATTGGCAGTTATGGAGTGACTATGGAGGTCCGTTCTATCCGGGAGACGTAAATGTAGCAGTGCCAAATGGCTGGCAGTGTTGCGAATGCGGAATACCAATGCCGCTGCCTGGTAGATTCACGGTCTTTGACACCGAACACTGGATTGCAAACGACGTTGACGAGCGAATCATAGAGGATCTGGATCCGTTGGAGTTCTGCTGGAAAGATGAAAAGCCAGAGCCGAGATATTCGACTAACTTGCTAGAGATACTGAACGAGAGTGGTCTTATCGAGTCATGGACTAAGTTCGATATACAGACGATACCAGACGAGTACACCAGATTCCTACTGCCTGAGATACCTTCGTTGAACCCAGAGGTTTACGTGGGCGGCGAATATCAGCTCACATTCGAGCCTGATATACGGTTTGATATGGTGAACAATGCACAACCGGGATGTTACATAATCACGACTTCGTTCTTTGCACCGAATGCAAAAGGCGACCTGAACCGTGGTCAGTCATACCCGGCGAGAGATAGGTTCGCATTCACGTACAACCCAGAGGATGGCACAGGCATCTACATGAACAAGGACCCAGAGATACCCATATTTGAGCCGGGAAAAAAACCATTCATCGTCCCGCTTGATGTGGGACAGAACTACGTATCACTGCCAGTAATACCAGACAATAAAAACACGGAAGCTATCTTCGGTCGTGACGTGGAAGTATGGAGCTATAATGCAACAACGGGCTGGTCAGAAGCAAGTGAAGTAGAGGGTGGCAAGGGCTACTACGTGTACAACCCATGGGCGCCGAAGGAGATTACAGTATACGGAACTGGTGTATCACTAACGTGGCAAGAGATTTACGACAATTCAGGTACGGGCTGGAACCTGATAGGTATAGGCAACGAGAGTTTACGCATGGATGGTAAGGATATACCGCTAAGTGCAGTGATTCTGAAATACAGGAACGGATACCCATATCCATACGACTTCATGTCGTTGATACCAGGACCACCAGGCGAAGAACTCGAACCCGGAAAAGCATACTGGACATACAAAGTATCGTAAACAAACGACAAACTTTAGTGTAGGTGGATAAGGATAAAACCTTATCCCTCCTTCTTTATTTTTTTTATAAGAAGGATTAGATAAAAAGCGAAAGATTTTTATTTTGCGTTGTGAACAGTTAAATAGGAGGTATTATAAAAGATGACAATAAGAATATGGGCAATTTTAGCAGTAGTTTTATTTGCACTTCCTGCTCTTGCAGGGGCGCAGGGGACGGGAGCGGACAGAGCGAGTGACTGGGTGACAATTAGTGCGAATCCCGCTGAAATACCTGCCGATGGCAATTCCACGTCAGAGATAAAAGTGGTGGTTCGGTGGCCGGAAGAAACTGAACATAGTGGTGAACCTGCGGAGAATGAGACGGTGATTATGTCTATAATGGAGGGGGCATCTGCTTGGCTTACCGATGCGGGAAATGAAAGCAATACCGGCTCCAGTATTAACGTAATCACAGATGACAATGGCACAGCAATCGCGCTACTATCGGGAAATGAAACGGGAGTTGCAGGGATTCACGTAAGGTGTCGTAGTGGCGGATGGAATTTAACGGAGGTAACTTTTGTGGAACCTAGAACCGTAGTAACAGCAACAATTTCAGGCAATGGCGTAGCGAGCGAAAGTAGCGAAGTAGAAGCATCATCAAATGCAACGGCTACACCAGCAGCGGTAAATGAGACAATTACACCAACAGCGAGTCCCGAGGCTACACATGAGGCAACGCCAACACCGACAACAACCCCTACAGAAACACTAGAGCCAACGCCAAGTACAACGACAAAGCCGTCAACCCCTGGATTTGAAGCCGTTTTCTTTATTGCGGGGGTAATCGCAGTCGCGTATTTAGTGCGGTGGAGAAGGAAGGGCTGAAACGAATAACCAATTTTCTTTTTTTCTTTTTTTGTATTTGTATAGCGAATTTTTAAAACCACGAGATTCCACAAGATTAACACAAGAAATAGGGATTACGGTGGGATAATGTGGTCTATGGTATACTAAAATCTGGTTACTGCCCTTCTATTCTCGTGAAAATCTGTGTAATCTTGTGGTTAGCTAAACAATTACCTTTTTTTAAATCACGCGCTTCTTTAGAAAAGAAAGAGTAACTAAAGGACGTTTCCCTCGTTTTTAGACATTAAAATCATGGTGTTTGCTTAGCTAACCGCCGATTACACAGATTTCCACGAGAAGATAATACTCTGGATCCGGCTTAAGTGCACTATTGGCTTTTTTATCCCATGTTAACCCCCAAAATCTTGTGCTAATCTCGTGAAATCTCGTGGTTTTACCCCTAGCTATACAAATACAAATTATAATTCATTTTTACTAGTTCCGCACCTGTTTTGCCAACACCTGCTATCTCCACCGGAAATGTACCCGAAAAGCATATAATGGGATAAAACAACCTGTTATTACCATATAGAAACAACACAGAAAAAGGAGGATGAAATGAAAGGAAGAGGAATATTTATTGCAGCGATTTTAGTGATTTCTGCTTTTGCATTGACAGGAGTGAGCGCAGCGGAAAAGGTGGATTTGTTCTTGATACTGGATGGGTCCAATAGCATTAGCCCTGCGAACTATTCTATACAATTGAACGGATACGCTGATGCTATATCAAACTCATCGGTAACTCCACAAAATGGTGATATCTCAGTTTGTGTAATCATGTTTGGGTATTTCCCCCCTAACCGTATTAAGGGGCCACGTTCCCCACCATATTACGCTAATGTGGAAGTGCCCCTTACAACAATCACAAACCAGACCGTTGCCGATTCCATCGCTGACACCATATTGGCTATGCCGCAGCCCGGGGATCATACCCCAATGCCAAGAGCATTCACATTAGCGAACGAAACCTTAACGGATTACGTCACAAGAGGAAATACCTCTCCGAATGTTAGGCAAATAATAGATATATCAACAGATGGGCGACCAAATTGGATATGTGGTGGAAATAGGGAAGAATACCAACCGGCCGTAGATGCAACATATGAAGCGAGGGATGATGCGATATTTAAAGGCTATTTTGACGAAGTGAACGTTCTCGGTGTTGATGTCATTGATGAAGCTCACCCACCCGCGCAGCCATATAACCGTGAATTCTTGGTTAAGTTGAATTATTCGCTAAAACCAGCTAATCATTCCGGGTTTTACATGGAAGCTCCAAATTGGGAGGCTTTCCCTGAAGCAATAAAAGAGAAGATGCAAAGGGAATTAAAACCACATGTCAGCATCACTAAGAACGTCAGTAAACCAACATGCAACTGTAGTGACGTGCTAAGCTATACAATAACCTATAGGAACGATGATAACGAAGACCTTACAGAAGTCATTTTAACCGACCCGATTCCCACAGATACCACTTTAGTTGATGGAAGCATATCCGGTGGTGGAAAAGTAGATGTGGGCAGAATCGTCTGGAACATAGGCAACTTGTTGATTGGAGCAGAGGGAACGCAATCGTTCGATGTAACGGTTCACGATTATCTCACAAATAATACGTTAATAACCAATACCGCCACGATAGACACAAATGAAACAGAACCGAAAAACGCCTCTGTGAATACGACGGTTTTAGTGTTACCGAGTTTTGAACTATCTGCGTATAAGACGGTTGATAAGAGCTTTGCTTCTTCCAATGACACGCTCAGTTACCGGATACACTATAACAATATCGGAGCCGGAACGCTTACGAACGCTACGATACATGATACGATACCAGCGAACACCACTTACATATCAGAAAGCATGGGCTTAAACGGCGTTGATCTAACCGACGCAGCGGATGATGACGCGGGAACCTATTATCCTGTGAATAACACGCTGATATGGGATATAGGCACGTTGGCATCCGGAGTAGGCGGAGATGCAACGTTTAAAGCCAAAATAAATGCTTTTGTGCCTGCTGGAACAGTCATAAACAATACCGCTATCCTGACTACCGATGAGACAGAGCCTATAGATCGGTCGGCGATAACAAAGATCAGAGGGGTTCCAGAGCTACCAGTGCTTATGCCGGTAGGTATCGCAGCTTTGATTGGACTGCTGAGTCTGGTTGCAATAAGAGGTATGATAGGAAGACGTAGATAAGGCCGTCTTCCCTTTTTGTTTTTATTCTCGCACTGTAAAATAAGTTGGAATAGTTAAACGTTTTTCAACTCTCTCTCTTTCTTTGCATTTATGACGGCCCGAAAAAAGGGGAAAGGAGGAAGAACGCAGAGCAAGAAGAATGTGGCGCATAGCGTTAACGATAAAACCCCTGCTAAAAAAGGTATATTAACCCCCATATTGGAAATAGTAAAAGAGAACGGGGAGGCAATAAAGTACGTGGCTCTTTTCTTAGCTTTTTGTTTCGCGTTTTATATGGTTTATTACGCTATAACAGTTAGCGGCTCGGGGATAATGGTGCATGTGAGGCACGTCACCGCATTAATTTTAGGTGCTATCTTCTCTTTGGTGGGGCTGGACGTAGTTGTGAGGGGCGACGTGTTAACAATCAATGGCTTCTCGATGGAGATAATAGACGAATGTACCGCAGTTTTCTCGTCCATCGTGTATAGCTCCTGTGTATTAGCATATCCCGCAACGCCAAAGCAGAAAGGTCTGGGTATCCTCTTCGGCGTACCCAGCCTCTATGCAATAAACCTCCTTCGTATTTTCGTACTGGCTCTTGTTGGCATGCACAATCCCGAGATGTTTGAGTTTATGCACGTGTATCTGTGGCAGGCTTCTTTTATCATATTCGTGGTAGTGCTCTTTCTGATATGGCTGAAGGTGGTGGTGGCAGATGGCGAAGGATAAGCGCAGGGGAACTGGGGGAAAGAAAGAAGTGAAAGCAGATGAAAAGCCGCCGGCAAATGGTAAATGCGATATTTTAAATTTAACTAAGAATCAAATTTTGATCTTCTTGCTGGAGTTCCTGGTTGTCGCCGCGGCGCTTCTAATTGTATGGTGGAAGTTTTACCTTGGTGAATTTTATCAAAGTGCGGTCTTTGCGTTTTCAAAACCTTTTCCACTTCTTATGGGTTATACAAAAGAGCAAATCGCTGCTCTTAACTTAGGAAAAGCTTATCTTGTGAATTTTAATTTAGTTCCGTTGTTCGCATTGGCGATAGCAACGCCGAAGCTGATACTGAAGAAGAGACTTGAAATACTTGCAATAGGCGTCCCGATTCTATTTCTTCTGCATGTCACAGATATTCTGGTACGCTTTCCTATGTATATAGACCATTCAAAGTTTGCAGCGATGGTTTATGCTTCAATAGGGATTGTAGGCATAGCGGTGCCGTTTATTATATGGTTTGTAATAGCTGTCTCATTCCGCAGCGTAGGGAAAAAATAGAAGAGGGCAGTCACCTATTCTTCTTTATTGCGTCTTATCGCATCTAATAACCCGTGAGCATAGTTTATACAACCAAAGGCCGTGAAGTAATCGCCCTTATCAAGATAATATTTCGTATCCTCAAAGTATCCCTTGGCAAGTTCTACCACTTCTTCCTCCTTGCCTTCGAGCGATAAAGCGCTCAGTTCTGTTATGCTCTTATCGAAAAGAGCAATGTCCTTTTTTATCCGTTCCGCTTCGTTCATTTCGTGGGTTGGAAAGACCTATATTTTTAAATAGAAACATGTAGAATTTATTAAGACATTGCTTTCAGAGGCGATAAAAATGGTGGAGCGACTACCAGAATCGGGAAAAATATGGTATAACGGCAAATTTGTGGATTGGGAAGAAGCCACAGTACACGTGCTCGCGCATGGTTTGCATTACGGGTCGGGTGTTTTTGAGGGGATAAGATGCTATGCCACGGCCAAAGGTTCGTTTATCTTCCGGCTGAAGGAACATGTGGATAGGATGTATCGGTCAGCGGAGTTGTACAAGATGGAAATCCCTTACTCGAAGGAAGAGCTGACAGAAGCTATAAAAGGGACGGTTCGTATAAACGGACTTGATGCGTGCTACATAAGGCCAATCGCTTTCTATGGGTTCCATCATTTAGGCGTGAACCCTGCGGGCTGTCCTGTGGATTGTGCAGTTGCAGCATGGCGTTGGGGCGCTTATCTTGGCGATGATGCGTTGGAGAACGGTATAAGATGTGCATTCTCATCATGGCGAAGGATAGACCCCAATACATTGCCCGTCACGGCAAAAGCTACGGGGCATTATCTGAATTCGATGTTAGCAGTACATGAAGCTAAGGAACAGGGAGTTGACGAGGCGATATTGCTCGACAATAAAGGCTACGTAGCGGAAGGTCCGGGCGAGAATATATTCGCAGTAAAAAACGCAACTCTATACACACCTGCGATAGAATCTTCTATTCTTCCTGGCATCACCAGGGCGTCCGTAATCGAGCTCGCACGTGATATGGGGTATGAAGTGGTAGAGAAAAGCATAAAGAAGGAGGAGTTATTATCAGCCGATGAAGTTTTTTTCACGGGCACCGCAGCAGAAGTGTCGCCGATACGAGAGATAGACAATGTAATAATAGGGATAGGCAAGAGGGGCGAAGTGACAGGTGCGATACAAAGGAAGTTCTTTGACATCGTGAATGCGAAAGAAGAGCGATATATGAGATGGTTGGAGCGGGTGTAGAGTTTCACCGCATCATCTCTTCCATCACTCTTCTCAAAAATCCTTTTCTCTTCCTCTCACCATAATCTATTATCTTCTCCTTTTTTATCCCGCTTCGTTCCTTCGCTATGCGTATTGCCAGTTCCTTCCCACCTAAATGATCAACCAAACCCATCTGTTTTGCT
The DNA here is from genome assembly GCA_013180585.1 of Candidatus Methanophagaceae archaeon GoMg2. GTDB lineage: Archaea > Halobacteriota > Syntropharchaeia > Alkanophagales > Methanospirareceae > QENJ01. The sequence goes on along the minus strand of QBUM01000250.1, from coordinate 13,124 downwards.
TCGCGTCCTAAATACACCTTACCAGTGGCTAATTCCTGCACTTTCGCATCTTCTAATCTTCTGTTCTTCGCTACAGCATTCAAGAAATAATCCTGAATCTCAGCCAATTCTTTCTTCATCAACTCCCTCTCCACCTCTGTCGGCTTCTCATACGGTAGTCCCAAGCCCTTATAGACGCCCGTCTTTAGCGTCTCAATGTCTATGCCAAACTTCTTCATCAACTCTCCGATGTCTGGTCTTATGCTCATCACCCCTATGCTGCCTACCGTGCTCAGCTCATCAGCTACAATCTCATCGCATGCGCTTGCAACCCAATAAGCACCCGAAGCTGCATGTTCTCTCACCCAGGCTACGGTGGGCTTATCCATATTTTCTATTCGAGTTGCTATCTCCCTGGATGCAAAAGGCGTACCACCGGTGGAATTTATCTCGAATATCACCGCTTTTATCTTCTTTTTCTTCTCCGCTTCATCTATCGCTCTTATTACTTCAGTAGATGCTGACATGAACCCGAAAGCGGATTCCTCTGATGTTATCAGCCCTTTTATGGGGATTGTCACAATTGCTCCTTTTTCTTTCATTTTACGCATGGTTTTTATAGCTGTTATAAACATAAATCACCCCGCCAATCACAAATCCCACGATATAAAAACCGTATACGTCTTTAGTGCCGAAGGTCCCAACCAAAGGATTTCCCGGAGCGGGCCAAAGCGGAGACATTTCTGGATATAAAAAGGCATTAAGTATAATATGTATCCCGACTCCAAATGCTGCTCCAATAACAATTGATTGTAAAGAGTAATCCTGTTCAATTTTAAAACCGTTTGAGATTGGTTCAAGCGGGTTACGAAGTATATAAATTGCAATAATGACCGCTAATGATAATGTTGTTGCGCCGAGAAGGGTATGAAAAGGCCCATATAACCTCCCGTGAAAAAACAGTAGGTATTTGTTTAGCTAACCACAGATTACACAGATTTCCACGAGAAGATAATACTTGGGATCCTGCTTAAGTCCATTATTGTTTTTTTTATCCCATGTTAACCCCAAAAATCTTGTGCTAATCTCGTGGAATCTCGTGGTTTTACCCCTGCTATACAAATACAACAATAGGTTGCACGAATATCAACAATTACGCTTGCCTGCTTCATCCCAAAAGTAGGTAGAGCAATCTATGAATAGTGGCATGCGCAATCTTTATATTATGTAGCGAAGTGTATGAGCGGTAAAGGACCCGATAGAAGACGTTTCATCTATCCGCGTCTTCCCGTTGCACCTTTTCTGCTATATCTCCAACTGCAGTGAGGTTTAAGAAGATTTTTCTTTTCTGTGCGCCAAAGAAACTATATCATAGATGCTTCCCTCTTCTCCCTCTATTGTGCAATAAAGGTTTTAAATCAGAGCATTACTAGTGCAATAGCGGCAACCGCTACTCCTGCTATAACAAACGGAGCAAGAATCGCAAATACAACCGAAAGAATTGCCACTCCTGGCGACATCTCGTGAAGCTCAATTATACCATTAATCACTAACAGCAGTGACCATATCGGTGCGAGAATGATGTTTGGTCCTGGTAGCCAGCCCAATAGTAAGCACGGCGTTGAGCCATACGTAATCGCTTTTACTGTCTGCTTAAACCCTTTCCTGCCGCCAAACAAATAGACCCAGATATGAAGCCATACGCTGATATACATAGCGGCGAATATCCCGACAACGATTATGCCCACAAAAGCACCCGCTCCGAGCAGTGGTGCAAATCCACTAATATCCGGTATTCCAAGCATTAGCACTATCCCAGTCACCGCGATTGCAAAAATTGCCGCAAGAAACGCCAGAAGCGGTACGAAATACTTAAAAGCATCACTTATAGTCTCTTCCCTCGCTGCCTCAAATTCTCTTGACGGGTTAAAGGAGAAACCACGTATTCTACTTAACATTTCCATTTCTACTAATCACCACATCATAAAGGACTTTTTCCTCTATATAAAACTTTCTAATTTTTACCGTGATGCGAAAAAATAGAAAAGTTTATATATCATCGCCTGCTTAAAAGTGAGTAAATTCTTGGAGTATATAAAAATGGAAATCAGAAATGTGATTAGGAGGTTTGAGTATGGAAACAGGTGAGAAGGTGATTATTGCGCTGGTCGTACTGGTTACCGTTGGAGTTATCGGTGGCGCGGCAATTATGATGCCTATAATGATGCATGAGATGGAGAAGCCAGAGAGTTGTGCTTCGAACTGTCATGAAATGCAGCCCTTTTACGACTCTTTGGAAGTGTCCGCGCATAAGGGCGTAGATTGTCACGATTGCCATCACTCGCACGAAGAAATAGTCGATGAAATGTTCATGTATATGGGTCATGCCACGCATCATGCTGAAGCGATAGCTGGAGGGATGATGGAAGGAAAGAGCATGAACGAAGCACTCGAGGAGCATGCACATCACATAGAAGAGAAACCGCCTGCATCACCAAAGAGCGAATGGTGTATGGAATGCCATGAGGAACGCAATGTTGAGATGCCGGAAGTGATTACAGGTACTGATATTTCGTGTGTTGAGTGCCACGATGGGATTAGAGAGAATGTGCCTCTAATTCTGCACACCGAGCACCCGGTTGGGGAGTACAAAGGCTACGAGAGTCCGAGTTATGAGGGTTATGAATGTGTTGCCTGTCACAACGACCACGATGTAAACGTTAATAAAGAAGAAACCTGTGATGTCTGCCATCCGCCGGAGAAAACACATTAATCAATAAACCAATTCTCCGGTTTTTATTTATTTTTTGCTGTAGTTCGCTCCTGTTTTCCTGAGTTCACCGTATAGTAATATAGTCATACCCAATCCCTGTAATATTATCCCCAGCCAAACAAGCCATATCAGGGGGACCCGCTTCACATTGATGATAAAATCTTCTGGCTGAACTATCCCGCCCATAAGGGCGTAACGTAAGGAACTATAACTGGAGTTTGTATGTTGCATGAACACGTATATGTCGCCGGACAGAGAGGTAATAATCAAAGGCTCGGACACCACACCCCAGTTTGCATAGTAGTACAGCTCCAGGATTTCATTATGGACACGCCCGCCATCCTCTATAGTAGCGTCCATTTTCAGAGCGGAATATTCCGGGACTGTGAATAAATGCCCTGTCCTGGGGTAAACGCTACCTATACCAGGGTGTACTGCGAAATCATTTAATTCTATCTTCACGCCCTGCGTATCAATAACAGAGTTGGGTTTTGCGAGAATGTTGCCACTGTCCGTTTCCGCGGTGGCGCTGATAAATACGCCTATTAAGATAATTATGACGGAGAGATGCACGAGGGTTTTGCCCAACACGTGTGATGATTGCTGTTTCTTTTGTAATGAACGCACAAAACTATGCGCGATAGCAAACCCCGCCGTGAGTAGGAGCGGGAGCCCGAAGTTTGCAAGTGGATTTGGCGTGGGTAGTCCAAGCAGTGCTAACACAACTCCAATGCCCAATATCACTGTGATTAGCCAGGCAAAATTCTTCAGCTTCAGACCGAGATTGCAGCCCATTAACGCAGCTACGAATGCGAGTGTAAAGGGGAAGCACCACCGGTTATAAAATTCTGCGCTTGTGGTCATGGACGCATCGCGGAAAAAGCCACCGATTATCGGCACGGCATCGCCCAAAAAGCATATGATTAACAGAATCATCAGCGACCAGTAAGCGACAAAGATAGAGACAGAGTGAAGTGAAGAAGAATCAATCTCAAAAGCATAAAGCGGTTTTTTCGCTTTTTTCGCAAGATATACGAAGTATAAAAAGACGCCAAAAGCGAATAACATAAGTGCTGGCCCGACTGGGGATTCCCCAAACGCATGAACCGATTCCAATAGCCCCCCTCGCGTCAGAGCGGAGGCGAAGATAATCATGAAAAACGTAATCATGAGCGTGAATTCCTTCGCCAAATCTTTGCTTCTTACCGGCAGGTGAAAGTACGCGGTGAGAGCAAGCCAGGGAAGTAAGGACGCCGTCTCCACCGGGTCCCAAGCCCAGTATCCACCCCAACCCAGTACTTCATAAGACCACCAACCACCAAGCGCAATTCCAAGTGCTAAGAACAGCCATGCCGTGTACAAGAAACGTTTTAAGGTCGCTCTTACTTCTTGCCTTTCGCTTTCCCTTGTTATCATCCCCGCCAGCGTCAGCGCGAATGCGAAGAAGACAAATACGTAGCCCAAAAAGACCACAGGCGGATGAATAAGCACCCATAACGTTTGTAGCAACGGATTTAGACCCCCCCCATCCGGGGGATTCACGGGTAGAAGTTCAAAAGGGCTCTTCAGAAGGGTGACGAGAAGGAGGAAGATGAGGAAGACGTCCAATATTTTGTAGGTAGTTGTACGGAACTCGCTCTCTTTTCCCAATCCTTTAAACCGATACGTAAAATATACAAGTGCAAAGACGAAAATTATAAAGAGCATTGACCCGCTACTCCCTATCCAGGGGTCGCCCACCTTATACATGAGCGACAAGCCCGATGAACTGTACGTGTAAACTTCACTTATCCAAAAATTATCATTCACGAACGCCATTGTGAGCCGGAAGTAAGAGGCTACTATCAGCACGCAAGCGATGGCAGAAGCGATAAAAGCGAGGTCACGTTTCTTACTCCCTTCTTGCTTTGCCATTAACAACAGAATAAAATCGGATAGCAGTAAGAAGCAAGCTAAAACTATAAAAATTTCCCCCGTCTCCATTTTTTATTCCCAGATTATCACTCGCGTAGTACTCGCTATCGTCTTGCCATTTCCATCTATTACCCGCACGAGTACCTTCACTATATCGTCCTTTTTTGGCACCCTCTCCTTCTCAAAGCCGAGTACAAGCTCATACGTGCCACTCCCCGTGTATTCCTTTGCCGCCCAGTAGCTGACTCCACCATGTCCATAATTGATTAGCGCCTTTGCATCCACGCTTGGAAAACCGACAGAAGTACCCTTCGGACTTTTCAAGATACTGGTCTCATCTTGTTCCGCACTGACAATTTCAATTGTCGTCTTTTCATCTATCAAAGTAACCTCAGTTTTTATGTTTATAACCGGCACGTCTTCTAAGTTTATACATGAACTCGTAAGGATGGTTATAACCAAAATGTTAATGGTAACAACTGCAACAATAGTTCCTTTTCTCATCTGTTTACTCACTCTTTTATTCGATTACGAACCTTATCAACGCTTTCAATGTATTTAAGATTGTGGGATGTTTCACCACTTCTTCTTCTATCACTACCGGGACTCCCTCTACCATCTGGTAACCCGCTTCCTTGTATTCTGATCCAAACGCGCCATGGCAGGCAACGCAGAGATCGCCCGTTTTCTGGCCGTGAATAGAATGACCGTCCCCGAGATGGCAGAAATTGCAATTCCCTGTTTCCGGTATTAGCGGGTTATCCTCCTCTCCATGGCATGCCTGACAATCTACGCCCACATCGTGGACACGATGGATGTCATCACAGGGTATTTCCCCCGTACTGGTTAGCATTCCACTGCCTATGTGACAATCCACGCATATCTTTGAACCATGCGCCACCGTTCTTATCTTCCCCATATCTATATTCCCCCCACTGGTGTATGCTTCCTTATGACACTTGCAAGACCCGAGCTTTGCGCGCAACTCACCATCGGATAGAAGCGTGACATGACACTGCCCACACTCGGGCACGGGATGCCACGACCCTATGAACCCCATAGGATTCGGCGGAACCACCTCGCTCTCGCTCTCCCCATCCCCCGCACAAGGGGAAGGTGCGGCGGCAACGAGGAATACCATGACAAATAACGCAAATAATTTGATTTTCATCATTCGATATATTGCTTTGAGGTAAATAAAATATATTCGTTTTTAATCAATTAAAATGTATAATTTTATGTAGGGCTGGATGAAATAGATTATGGAGTGAAGAAATGAAGGGAGGGGGAAGAAGCACCTTGGCCATCTTTGCGTTGTTATTGTTGTTACTCTTTTCTGCTACTACAGTAGACGCGATGAAAGCGGAGGTTGTTTCCGATATAGGTGCATGGACCGGATATGCAACCATGGATGGTTGTTATACTCATGGCGATACCATCAAAGTGTATACGGAGCTGTATAACGTAAATTACGCGGGTTACACGATCGTTGATTTGTTCTATGTTATAAAAGACCCTCGAGGGCATGTGGTTGTGATAGACCACATGGGTGTAAATCGCAGAACTTACGAGGACGATGTGAACGTGATGTACACAAAGCCAATCCCATCCTGGTGGCTGTATGGCAGGTATGAGATTGCTATATATTCATATAATCGCTTGGACAAGGCGAGAATATCGTATATAAACCGAAAAGTAGATTCCGACAAAGAGACTCTTAAGACGTTTTTTGGTACCGTAGCTGATGATGATGACGATGATACATATGATGACATGACAAACCTCCTTGAAACCGGGTGCGGAGGAGATAGAGATGACCTGGAGGATGTGGGGGTAGTAAAGTCAATTGACGATTCGTTGGAGGAAGTAGCAAAACTACAATTCTACGTGCGCAGTCCTGAGGAGCTAAAAGAAGAATCGCCTGAGCAGCCGCCGAAAGGCGAGGTAATTGAAGGGTCTAAATTCGTGGTGTCTGACATGCAAATAGATCAATTTAAGGTTAAACCCAACGAGCCCGTTGCAATTTCGGTAGCGGTAAAGAACGAGGGGGAAAAGGGGACGGAAAGGATAGCACTGGTAATAAACGGCAAAAAAGAAGCCGAAGCTGCGGTTACTGTGGGCAGTGGCAACACGGAAACACTCCATTTCTTGGTGTCGAAGGAACTTCCCGGCACTTATAAAATTACTATTCCTGGTACCGACATAGTGAAAATATTCTTTGTCCAAGCAGAGGGAGAAGAAGACATTGAGGAAACACCGGAACCCTCGCCATCATCACCCACTTCCGATACTATCGGGGACATAATACAAAAATCAGCGGAACGTAGTACCGCATCAACCCAAGAGGAGACACAAGAAAGTCCTCGCAGGGGGGAGTTAATGTGGGGGCTTTTTGCCAGCAACAGAAAGGAACTTTCAACTGAGTATGTGCTACTTTCTTCTGTTTTCGACCTGATTTGCCACCAAATAAGCTTAACTAAGGTAGTTTCCTTTTTCGTCGTTTGAATTTATAATAAGACTACATACAAACTTTCTTTTCCTTTTTATTGTATATATAGGTTGTCCAACAATCCCAAAATGCCAGAAAAAGAAAGACAAATAGAGCTTTAAACCCAAAAGAAGCGATATTTTTATGATCAAAATCAATTGTGGGACAGCCTCTATAAAGTATAACTTCTATCTATTTAGGACGCAGATTTACACGGATTTACACAGATTTGATTTCTTCTGCGTTAATCAGCGTTAATCTGTGTCAATAATTAATTTTAGTTGAATATTATGCCTTCTTGTAGCCATTTTAGTAATAAATTGATATTTGTATAGCAGGGGTAAAACCACGAGATTTCACGAGATTAACACAACACTTTTTCTTTTTTAGAAAAAGAAAACCATTGTTTCTTTGGTAAAGCTTTCTTTTTAAGAAAGGTTTGTGCTAAAAGAAAAACAATAGAAGGTTTTTAGTCAAGGTTTTTACCGAGGTAAAAAAGTTGTAGGTAAAGCAATGGAACAGCAAAGCTGTTCAAAGAAAAGGTTTCTCGTGAAAATCTTGTGGTTATAATACTCGGAGCAATAAATAAAAAAGAGGGGGGGAGAGAAAAAAAGTGGGCTGTCCTATGACAACCCATGTATCTGCGAAATCTCTCCAACGTGGCAAACTGTGCAGTCTCTGCCTCTATCCAGGTGTATCTCTACAAGACGTCCATTACTTGGATCAAGCGGATTTGGATATCCATGGCAGGCTTCACAACTTGAGTATTTCCCTGTTTCTGGAATTACTAAATTCCCTTCTACCATGTGACATTGCCTGCACGTCACCTCAGGAGGATGAACGGTATGCACGTCAGCATCAGCCCCTCCGTATTTCTCCGCACTATGGCATGGACTAAGCTGTGATGTACCAAAACATGACTGTCCGCCCTCTACGTGAGCACTCAAATCAGCGGTAATTTCCGCCTTGTGACACATCTCACAACCACCTGCAGACATTTCCACTGTCGGTTTCATTGCTGGTGTTGGCACAGGTGTCAGCTTTGGTGTCGGTTTTGGTGTAGTCACCGGTTCTGGTGTGTGTGCCTCCTCAGGTGCGGGTTGCTCCACACAGCCTGCCATTAGTACCCCTATCAATACTACTGCTATAATAGCTCCTACTAATTTCTTGTTCATTTTATACCACGTATCGCTATTGTCTCCTACCTCTTTAAAAACTTTTCGCTTTTTTTTCCGTTCACTTGCGCTTGATGTGACGTATAAAGTCGAGGTTGAAAGGCACCGTCCCTTTCGTTTCATATGCCGCCCACGAGTAGTATAAGAGGGCATATAGCGCAAGGCAAGCATAAAAAATGCCAAGCAAATTATTCATTGCAAATATCCCTGCAATACCAAGAAACATGAAGCTAAAAGGAACCAAAATAATGGGCAGAAAGAGCACTACCCATGCGGTATTTTTATCAAAAACTTTAAATTCCGATGATATGAGCAGCCACCACGCCACGAAAAAGACTAAAGTTGCGAGATGAGCCATTCCAAACGAGGTCTCTATCATAAATATAAAGCCCGACATGGATACCATAACCATAAGGATAACTTTTGTCGCAAAGCTCGTGGAAGTCCCGGGAGCGATAGATTTTCCTACCACCTCTACACCAGGACTGCCTTCCGTCTTCACCTGCTCGTCTATTACCGTCTGAACCATATGGTCAATCTTGCCCAAACGACCTTCTAAAGTTTCCATCTCCACCTGCGTCTCCGCTACTTTCCTCAGTACCGGTTCCAATCGCCCATATATCCCTTGGTCAAAAGCTGTATCCATCAAACTTTCGTAATATGTCGCTTTCTTGTACATTCGCATGGCGAAATAACCCAAAAAGATGCCCACTCCTAAGAAAAATGAATCAATCACGATGCCGTATATATCAAATTGTAATATTAAATCCACAACTAACGAATAAAGCGACCAGCCAAGCATGATTATCGCAGTCAATAAAGCAAAAGCTAAGCCTATCTTTTCCGTAGCCTGCATTGTATCTCTGATCTGCGGTGTGTCTGCCATTTCGTTGTTTAGTATATCTCACTCAAAATATTTAAAGCATATACATAATGATCTAACGGCTGCGGGCAGAATTTGCATTTTGTCTTAATTTCAAGCCTCTCTTTTTTATGTGCGGCGTTTACGTAAGGAGGCTGTCCCACAATTGATTTTAGCACTAAAAATTTTGCTTCTTTTTGGATTTAAAGTCCTATTTACCTCTCTTTTTCTCCCGTTTTTGAATTGTTGGACAGCCTCTAAGGAGTCCAAAATCAAAACACTATGAACGAACGGAATGTGATCATTGCAACGCTCTTTGCAGTAGCCTTCGTATTGCTTCTTGTAACAGCTTCCGCTGCCGAGGGGCCTGCAGTTATAATCACTGATTTAACGTGGAGCCCGAAGTCCTGATGCCCGGATACGCTGGCTCCATTACAGTCACGATAAATAATAGGGATACACCGTAGTCAGAAACGGAAACTACGACTACTGGGAACTCATCTGCTACCAAGATAACTTCAGCGGTAAGTGCAGAAATAGAAACCGCACAAAAGAATCGCTTTTGAGGTTCCCTACAAGAATGGGAATATTACACACACCACAGCGAGCTTGAATCTTCTGTAGTCGTAAGGAACATCGCAAAAGTGTGAAGCACATCTTAGTGAATGCGCCTGAATCGGTCTTTAAAATGGACGTGGCAATGATATAGTTTGACGTGGAATGGTATGACGAAGTATTTTAAAGCGGTATCTGTGATACTTGTTGCGACGGAATGACTCAGAGTACTGCCTTCTGAATATTTCAATGGTGACATGGGGGTAAGAGAACTCTTTTCTGCTTCTTTTGAGGTATATACCAGTGACCTGAACTATGGCACTGTCAGAATACATTTTAACTGGTGTTTCGGGATAGTGATACTGATAAACGACGTGAAGTTACGGGTTACGAGGTGCATATAGAACTAAAGGAGCAGCAGAACGGTGAGTTACCGAATACAATCTTCTTCGGTGCTTTGCTTGTAATCATATCCCTTGCCGCGGTGTTGCAGCGGGATGCGCTAAAGTGAAAGCGGGGATGACGAAAAGTATGATCCGCACCGATGACTTAAGCAAGATATACCAGATGGGGGTTCAAGCACTTCAAAGCAGTTTAATCTCGTCCATACGTTAAAAGAAAATGTGCACTCCCCCGCTTCTTCGCGGGTGTGGATCGAGAAGCGAGGTTGGAGAAAGCGGCGGAACTACTCGTAAAGGTAGGGCTTGGCAGCCGCAAATACCATAAACCCGCAGAGTTGATCAGCGGGCAGCACCAGCGTGTGGCGATGCCAAGGGCGTTTTCAAACGACTCGGGGATCGTTATCGGTGATGAGCCCGCAGGAAACGTGGACACCGAAGCGGGAAATGCAATAATGAGCATCTTAGAGGGATTGAATCGTGAAGGACGATTAATCGTGGCGACGCATTATGCTCGAGATTGCAGCATGTGCAAGTAGAACAAAGAGGATGTGCGACGGAATGATTGTGTAATGAAAGATAAATTTTTCCCATGTGTGTTCGGAAGTAATATATGGCCCACAAAACCAAAAGAAAAGACATACAAAAAGTATTTTATGGACACGGATTAACGCAGATTAACGCAGATGGAACTCACAAACTTCTAATTGATTTTGGGCGATCTGCTCTGTGACGGTAAAAAGTCGTATGAAAGACAAAAAAGACAACTCCTTGTAAATCAGTGTAAATCTGTCTCGGAAATGCGTTGTTATATTATTTTATGGGTCATTATTTATGTTGAGTCGTACTTAACTGAACACCTATGAAATTCTTCCTGGCGTATCGTAGGGCGAGAAAAGCCCGTTCGATACTTCCCGTGCTGGGTATTACTGTGGGTATAGCAGCAATCGCAGTCGCATCCATTGGCATCCGATGCTGATGTCTGTGATGGGACGTACGCATGAGATTGAAGTGATGAAGGCGATATGAGCGAAGAGCAGAAATATCTATTCTCCCTTTCTGATAGAATCCTGCGTAATAAGCGCAATATGAAGCGTTTGTGGCGGTAGCTTAGACATTATTGGCGCTCACGTAATAAGTCGCGGGATACCAACTCTACATTTGATGCGGAAATTGTAATTATCGTGAAACCCGAAGTGTTACTCGGTGTAGTTGCGGTTACCGCTCTCGTGGGAATCCTGTCGGGATTGTATCCTACGCGGCAGACGTCAAAGATGAGCCAGATAGTGATGTATGAAAAATCAACTATTCTACTTTTATCCCTAACTTCCTCGCTATCTCTTTATATCTTACACGTAAAGTCACTTCGGTAACGCCCGTAGCCTCGGAAACATCTTTTTGCGTCTTTCTATCGCCACATAAGATGGCTGCTATGTAAATTGCCGATGCTGCTATGCCTGTAGGGCCTCTACCACTTGTTATATCCTGTTCTAACGCCTCTTTTATTATCTCATTCGCCCGTTCCTCTACATGCCGCCTCAAGTTTAATTTGTCACAAAATCTACCCACATATTCCAACGGCGATGTTGGAGTGAGCTTCATTCCCAGCTTGCCTGCCAATAACTTAGACGTCTTTATTATGTCCTTTTTTCCCACTCGCGTTGCCGTTTCTATTTCATCAAGCGTTCTTGGCACATTCTGTTTACGGCACGCAATGTACATAGACGCTGCCAGTATTTTCTCGATTGAACGCCCATGGATCAAATCCTTTTCCCATGCTTCACGGTATATTCCCATACTGTACTCTCTCGTCTCCTCGGGTATGGAAAGCAACGCAGATAATCTCTCAATCTCGGATTGTGCAACTAAACGCTGCCTTCCGACCGATGATCTCAATTTCTTTCTTCTCTGTAGTTCACTAAGCCGCTGTAAATGCTCTCTATTGGACGCAGATACTTTGCCTGCTTCCCATGTGCTTGTTTCCTTATACTCTGTGTCTTCTCGCATTTTTTACAGTTCAGAGGGCAAGAACTTTCTTATTTATGAATTTCCTTAGTTGCTTCTCTTTTAAACCTTTAAAAGTCTTCACACTAACGTAAGGTCTGTTTACAGGCCCAAAGACATCGTAAACTCTTCCTATTTTCATTTTATCATTTGTCATGACGATGGAATTGACTATTCGCTCTGCTTTCATCTTACCACCCCTTACAATCAACTTGTTATCTGCCATATGAAGCACGGTGCCCAACATTCTCGGGCTTTGTGCCTTACCCTTTCTTTTCATCAATGTTTTAGATATGCAAGATGAGTATATAAAGTTTACGGTTTTTTTTTTATGTATCAGTAGCAAAATCAGTAGTATGCCTATATCTTTATTGGAAGTGTATAATTTATTACCGCGGACAAACTGCAAGAAGTGCGAAACTATATGCATGGGCTTTGCTGCCAAACTAATTTCACGGGAAGCGAAGCCGGAAGACTGCCCTTTGCTCTTAGAGCCGGTGTATAAGACAAATTTAGAAAAACTAAGGATTCTTTGCCCGTCTACTGAAAAAGAACTCACAGGCTTGATAATAGAAGATGATAAATGCACGGGTTGTGGGATATGCGTTGTGGTATGCGAGGAGAACCGGATGAACGAGGATGTAATATACGGTAAAGGTGGCAGATATAATGACGAGCTGGTTTTAAGGGTCGAAGGAGGGAAAGTGCGGTTGGTGGATGCGACGAAGTGTAAGAGAGCATTTGATCCACCGGAGTTTTGCAGGGCTTGTGTTGACCATTGCCCCACGGGTGCAATAGAATTAGTGTCCTCAAGTTAGATGAGCGCCAACGTAACACACGACGAGAAAAAAAATAAAGAGATGATGGCTTTTGGTAAGTCATAGAAGATAGAAATACATGAATTGTGTCCAGAGCTATTGACTGTAACTTTAACCTCTTTTCGTAATAGGTTCTTCAGTTAGTTTGTGTTCTAGTT
>QBUM01000053.1 GCA_013180585.1 Candidatus Methanophagaceae archaeon GoMg2 | reverse complement strand
TTATAATGATTCTCTAATATTTTTATTATTCTCGGCGTGTCCGCAGCGGCACTTCGGTTCATGTGACCCGCTATGATATTTATAGAGGATTCCATGATTACTTGAGGTTCCTTTATGATTGAAGCACCTGCGGAAGTCATGAAAAAAGTCCCTATCTCTTCGCGTAGTAACGACTGCACCTTTTCTTTACCAAGCGCAATCTCTATACAATTGTTAAATATTACCCCTTCTTCGTCCCGCGGTATTAACACCGGGACCTCTGCTTCGTGGATTACCTTCTCTACTTCTTTAATAGTGCTTCCGCACAAGCCATATCCTAATAAAACAAAATCCACCACTGGACTCAATTTCTTTAGCCCGTCTGCAATCTCAGCCAGCAACTTATCCGGGTAATCATGAAGTCGTAACTCCGTTACTTTAATGATCAAAGAATCCGCGATGTTATCTTCACGAATTTCCTTTATGATCCTTTCAAGTGTCTTTTCTTTTAGCTTTATACCAGCATTAGCAAAATTACCCAAAAACCGCTCATTCAGTGTCTTATTTAATACGCTTATCACAGGATTACTGGTTTCGGGCAGCACGAGAAATACATTATCAATGCCCGTTTTTTTTAGGACATCCTTTATTTCAGTTCTCAAAATCTCACATGTGATTATTCCGATGTGCATTTAAAACGTTTGTAGCCAAATGGCCAAATCTCGTGCTATTTATTCCTCCTCTTCCTCCTCTATCACTTCCACACCATATTCCTTCTCGAGGAACGCGATGCAATCCGTCCGGTTTATCCTATGCTTAGCAGGCACCTTCTTCTTCTGTATTCTACGCTCTTTTATTCGGTAGCCCGGCCTTTTTAACGATACCGAGACATCCATCCCGAAAATACCCACTTTGGGGTCGTAATGAATACCGAAATCCGTGTGCTCTGCGATACCAAACGAGAAATTGCCAACGGTATCGAATTGATAAGCCATCAAGCGATTTTGTATGTTGAACGTACGCTTAAGGAACTCCTTTGCGCGTTCGCTCCTGAGCGTAACTTTACACGCGATGGCTTCGCCCTTTTTTATGCCAAAGGTCTGTAAGGTTTTTTTGGAAGTTACTTTAATAGGTTTTTGGTTTGCAATTAAGGGGTTGCTCAATAGTTTCTCCGCCTTCGCTAACTTCTCACCGCTTTCGCCAACACCCATGTTTATCACTACCTTGTCCACTTCTATACTCCGCATCAGGTTCTCAGTCATTTCTGTTCTCCATTGTTATTTCACGAATTTTCAAACCCCGGTATAGCTATCTTATCTTCGCCCACTACGAAGACGTAATCATCAATCGTCTCGAAACTATCGCCACCGTCCAGCGGTTTTATCTTCACTACATTTGACCCGGGGCTTCGCACAATTCTTATCTCCTCTATTTCCCCCGTCTGTGCCGAATGTTTTCCGCCTATCACCATCACTTTACTTCCCTCTTTATATGCGAACCGTTGCAATATTTCATTTGATTCAAAAGAAATCATGATTGAATCATGCGTTTTAATCTCCTCCCCCAGACCGTTGCTCGGTAGAAGGTTCCTACCGTCATACATGTTTAGTTGTATCACTCCGCCCTTTATCACCGTCTTATTGTTCACTCTGCACAGTTTCCTGGATGCCTCTTCCGCTCCCAGCGCCACCAGCGATAATTTACCTTTCTTGTCCAGCAGCACCATATAATTGGCTCCTATGGCGGGAATGGAAAGGATGTCAAAGATGCCAACCGGGAACTTGTGGTCTTTTCTCTGCTTTCCGTCAACTAAGATGTTTCCTTCGTGCAATATTCGCTTCGCTTCTTTACTGTTATCTGCTAATTTCAGCATATCCCTCACGATTAAGAGCAAAGGCATGCTTCTATCCCCTGGATGCGGGCCCGGCCTGGGCTTTACCGTCCAGTAGGCAGTCTTCCGTTCTATCCGCCAGCTTCGTGGCGCCGCTATCCGCTTCTGATGTTTCCCCATTTTTTGCTTTGCCTATGATATTGAGAATAATAAAGGATGTAGCAAATATATATTTATTATCGAATTGAAAGGAAGAAGGATGTAGAAATATAAGACACAAAAGACGTAAAATGTTAAGGGAGGAGAAATGTCAGAATATGTAGGAAAAGTTGGTAAGAAGGGAGAGTTATACATGCCCGCAGAGTTAAGAGCAGAAATCGGATTGAATCCAGGGGATGACTTTTTGGTTACCATTGGCATGGAAGGGTTGATAGTAAAGAAAGGGAAAAAAATTAGTGATTTACTAATGGAAGAGCCAATAGCGAAAGTAACAGGGAAAGAAATGGGCGAGATAAGAAAGGAGTTAGAAAAAGAGATAATAGAGCGATGATTAGCGAGGTACACTTAGATACAACCTATGTTATGCCATTTTTCTACCTTGATATAGGTGTAGAAGGTTTTTCTATAAAGTTATATAGAGAGATCATAATGTCTATCCAAAGGATACATATAAGTGAGATTTCGATAATTGAAGCAAAGGCTAAGAGTTTGAAGATAGGACGAGAAAAGAAGTTATCAGAGATAAATGATAAGTTTAATGATGGACTGGCGGTGCTAAAAAGCGATAGTAAGGTGAATATACACAGTTCTGCGGTAGAAGATGACAAGGAATTTAATGAAATTTTGCCATTAGGACTTGACTTTTTTGATTCGATTGTTTTATCGCAGTCGTACAAAACTGGCAGTCTGCTTGCTGAGAATATGAAATTGCTGCGATCGGATGTTGGGATTGATATAATAAATTGGAAGAAGTTGGTTGAAATATATAAATCTGTTTAGTTGACAGTCTTGTTTACCACAATCACAATCTA
>QBUM01000054.1 GCA_013180585.1 Candidatus Methanophagaceae archaeon GoMg2 | reverse complement strand
CCGTGGTGTTCGACTTGAAGGATTGGTTTCCGGATTCGGCTGCGGCGTATTATAAAAACCGTATGCTGAAGTGGATTTTGAGAGAAGGTGTGTGGAAAGTTACGAAGTCTAATCTTGATAGGAGCGATAGGATAACAACAGTTTCGCCTTCGCTCGTTGAGAGATTGAAGAAATACGGGTATAACGCGAAGTTGATTACAAACGGTGTGGATACGGATATTTTTAAGCCGATGGATTCGCGAGAAGGTAAGAGGATGCTGGGATTGGATGAGGATTGTTTTGTGATTGGGTATGTAGGTACACTGGAAAACTGGCTGGACTTAGATAAAGTTATAATAGGGCTATCTGAATTGCTACAAGCCAAAAAGGATATATATCTTGCAATAATTGGTGGATCACTATTCACAGATTATGAAAAAAAGCTTAGAGCGATTATAAAAGAAAAGAAGATTGAGAACAATGTTAAATTTTACGGGTTAATAGAATATAAAAATCTCCCGAAATATATCGCGGGTATGGATATCTGTTTAATCCCGTTTAAAATAACTCCCGTGTCCGATATAGCACTACCAAACAAGCTATTTGAGTATTCTGCATGTGGGAAACCGATTTTATCTACGCCCCTTCCTGACGTAATGAAAGTTGGTTCAGAAAATCTTTTTATTTACAGAGACGAAGAGGAATTTGTTGATAGGGTTAAATATATTATGACTAATCCAAGGGAATATGAAATTGATATTACGGCGTATAGCTGGAAGAGAAAAGCAGGAGAGCTTGAATCATTGTTGCAGGGTCTTATAGAGGGGAAAAAATGAAGATTGTATCGGTAGTAGGAGCAAGACCAAATTTCATAAAAGCCGCACCGGTTTCCATTGAAATCCGGAAAGAATTTGAGGAGATTTTAGTACACACAGGGCAGCATTACGATTATGAAATGGATAAAATCTTCTTTAAAGAGTTGAATATCCCCGATCCTGATTACCATCTGGCTGTTGGTTCGGGCTATCAGGGCTATCAAACAGGGGAAATGTTAAAGCGAGTTGAAGAGGTTTTAGTTAAGTCGAATCCTGATTTAGTTTTGGTATATGGCGATACAAATACTACATTAGCAGGGGCGATTGCGGCATCTAAGCTGCACATCAAGGTGGGGCACATCGAAGCGGGATTGAGAAGCTATGATAAATCGATGCCAGAGGAAATAAACCGTATTTTGACTGACCACTGCTCAGATTTATTATTTTGCCCTACGGACACAGCGATAGCAAATTTAAAGAATGAGGGGATAACAAAAGGGGTCCATCTAACCGGGGATGTGATGGTTGATGCTTTATTACAAAATAAGGAAACAGCACAGAAAACAGAAATAATAAAAGACCTTGGATTGAAAAGCAAGCAATATCTTGTCGCTACAATACATAGACAAAACAATACAGACGATAAATAGAATCTTAGCAATATTGTCGAAGCACTATGTGATATAAAGAAAGAGATTGTATTTCCTGTCCATCCACGGGCTGAGAAGTATTTGAAGCAATACGGATTTTATGAGAGGCTAAAAGAAAAAGCTCATGTTAAGCTAATAAAGCCTGTTGGTTATTTTGAATTTTTGAAATTAATGAATCATGCAAAGAAAATACTAACAGATTCAGGAGGAGTTCAGAAAGAGGCTTATATATTAAAAGTGCCGTGCGTTACATTAAGGGAAACGACCGAGTGGATTGAAACGGTGGAGGATGGCTGGAATGTATTAGTTGGTGCCGATAAGAGGAAGATTGTCGAACAGGCAAACAGGTTCGAACCTACGGGGCGGCAAAGTAACGTTTTTGGTGATGGAAGAGCAAGTGAAAGGGTTGTTAATGCAATAAGAAAAACAATGCAAATTTAATTATAGTAAATACAAGAGAAACTACTAAGAGTAAAAGGGGGAAGTACAATAATGGAGAGAAAAAGCATAAACAAGAAACGCATAGAAAAAACATCTTTAATCTATGGCGCTATATTAGCTTTGTTATTCGGATTATCACTTTATATAAGGGCTCTACCCTATGACAGCATTTTTAGTGGCGCATTCGTGCGGTTCGGCGGTAACGATCCATGGTACAACATGCGGCTCGTGGAAAACACATTGCACCACTTCCCGCATCGCATCTATTTCGATGCTCTCACACAATACCCACATGGCACCAATGTCCCTTTTGCACCTTTATTTGATTACATGCTTGCTGTTTTAATATGGCTAATCGGGCTTGGTAATCCTTATGCAACTCTGGGCGAGCACGGCATAGAAGTAATAGGTGCGTGGTTCCCTGCGGTTTTGGGTGCTCTTACCGTGATCCCTGTCTATTTCATCGGAAAAACGTTATGGAACAGAAATGCAGGACTTCTTTCCGCAGCGTTAATCGCGATTCTTCCAGGACAGTTCTTGTCACGTTCTCTGTTAGGATTCACAGACCATCACGTGGCCGAGACGCTATTCAGCACGATAGCAATGCTATTCCTTATTCTTGCGATAAAGAGTGCGAAGCAGAACGAGATAACGTTTTATTCTGTGTTGAATAAGGATGGGAATTCGTTGAAGATGCCTTTGTTTTATTCACTTTTTAGCGGTATCTTCTTCGGGTGTTTCTACCTTTCATGGAAAGGCGCGCCGCTATTCATATTCGTATTGCTCATCTACGCAGTGGTTCAACACATCATTGACCATGTGCGGGGCAAAAGTACGGATTATCTCTGTATTTTATTCGTGCCAGCATTCCTTATTTCGCTGGTTATGATTCTCCCTGCGCTTCATCCTGGTGCTTTGACAACATTTCATGTTATCTCGCTTGTGCTTGGCATGGTCGTATTCGGAGTTTTGGGTGCTATCTCGTTCTTGATGAACTACAAGAAGATAGACACTTATGGATATCCAATTGTGATATTGGTGCTTGGCGTT
>QBUM01000055.1 GCA_013180585.1 Candidatus Methanophagaceae archaeon GoMg2 | reverse complement strand
TTTTTTGATTGCTGGACAGCCTCTATATACCATTAAAAATCAAGGCAACACTGTTTCCACCGCTGCTCTGATAATATACCCCGCCTTGTGCAGAATCGTATCGTCAAGCTCTCTATCTTTCTCCATGCTCGCGGTACAGGGATAGGAATGATGAGATTCGCTAATTCGATCGTAAAGTTCCCGTTTGTCTTCAACCTTTACGCCTTCTAATTGCTTTGCCACGAACCACGTACTCCCGCAAGGTGCGCTTCTCAGCACTTTTACATGAACAATACGCCCTCTTCTGTCTACTTCCACACGCACCTCAGGTCTTCCAATCCCAAACTCCTCTGCAAACCTTCGAATTAAGGGCTTGTCATCCTGCGGCTTCAAATGCAAATCACAAAACGGCTTTGGAAAGGCTACCTCAATTCCTTCGCTATCGCAGAGCTCTTCAACTTGCGGTCTTGCAATCATAGCAGCACTCTCTTGTGGTACAATCAGCCCCTTAATCCCCGCACCTTTCAAAATAGGCGGAAGTTCAAGCAGAAGGTCATTGTGAATCTCTGATACAATCGCTATGTCCGCATCCGGGAACTCGTTCGGTAAGTATTCGCCCGCAGAATCTTCTATAAATGCTGGAAGCAGAGAAGGTTCGGGAATCTTAAACAATCCTTTTATACGATCTGAAAATCCGTATTTAGCCTCTTTACAGTGCGTACAGGCATCTGCACAAGATATGCAGAACGTTGAGTAGTTTATGAGGTTTCCAATGACTCGTTCACCGAACTCGCCGCTGTATATCACTATCAGGTCCATTTTAGCTCTCAGTAATGTGTACGTATCCAGAAATCCGCAAAACGTTCAGCGGAATTTGCACACTCGATATACTCCTCTACAATTTGCCCAATCCTCTGAACCACCACATCCAAGTCATCAAATTCGCCTATTACCTGTGCAAGCCGGGGGTGCCGTCCGAGTTTACCACCTACAAGTAGCCGCACGCCTGGGTCCATGAGAACAATACTACCATTCGGACAGATTTCACGGCACTTAACACAGCCTTGGCATTTATTACGGTCAAATAACGGCGGAGCATTCTTTACGGTAATTGCGGTATCAGGACACACATCACGACATGCGCCGCAGATCGTGCAGGTATCGGTGTTCACCGCAGGGCTAACATAGCCTACAATCCCGAAGTCAGCGATCTGCGGTTTGGAGCAGCAGTTCGGACAGCCCGATACGGAAATACGAATCCTGTGATGATATAAGATTTTATTACCGCTTACGCGCATTCGGAGCCGTTTTGATATGTCCGCCTCTTCTGCCCACTGTAGGAGTGCACGTTTCCATTTTGCGGTCTCCATCAGCACATTCGGGCAGTTGCTCAACTCGTTATGACACGTCTCAACGCTGAGCATTTCTACGGCTTTGCGACTTTCCTGCGGCATTATACTACTCAATTAGCTATGGCTCACTCCTGGATTATATCTCTCAGCATCTCTTTCTCTTCTTCTGCGACTCCACCCATAACCTCTGCTATCGTGCCTCCAAACATCTTGCTCATAAGCCCCATGTTCATCTCGGATATAAACACCCGTCCATCTGCGGTCTCATAAACGCCGATTCGACATGGCATTATCGCCGTCACTTTTTTGTTTGTATCGTCTTTCAATATACTGTAGGCGTGGTCCGGCTGGCAAATGGAGAGAATCTTCACTCGCGTCATATCTTCATGACCGGCTTTCTTCAGACTCGTCTGAATATCGTATATCTTTGGAACCGTCCACCCACGCTCTATTGCAGATCCATTTATTGCAGATACTGTCTCTTCAAAACCGAGTTTGCTTTCATGCACGGTTATCATCATACCGGGCATCAATGTCCAGACCGCAACTCCCATCACGATTAATCCTATTACCAATCCCGCTACGAATGGTCCTACATTTTTCGCCATATATTAGCTCTTCCCTCGTTAGATCTCACTCTCGTAAAACACCCCGACCTCTGGGTTCTTCTCTCCAAACTTTTCCAGTAGTGCCTCCATCACCACACCCCGTGACTTGCCCTTCTTTTCCTCTTCCTTTATAAATAGATAAGCAGCAAATAACGCAGAAGGGCTTATCTCCGATGCAAAAGTACCAAAACCCTGATTCCAGACGAACAACGAAAATAGTTCGTCCAGTTCGGCAACTGTGACACCGGCAGAGTATGCCTTTACCAGTTCTCGTGTAGCCTGACGAAGTCGACCGGCACCCACTGCATTCGCAAGTGAGAGCAGGTATTTTGTCTTAATGTCTATGGCAGGATTCTCTTTTTTCCATGTAAGCTGCCAGAAATGGCCTGCTATCTTACCCAGTGCTTTATCGGTTTTACCGTAATTGGCAAGCGCAGCCGGGTGTAGTGTCTTACCAGCGGGTGGTTCTTTACTCGCAGTCCGGAAAAAATACGCGCGGTATTCGTTATCCGAAACTTTATCGGTCATATGCTCAAAGCCGAGGTCATCCAGCGTGGAATACAACGGAATCGGCTCGAAACTCTGCACCACACACAACCCTTCGCCAACAGCGACTTTTTCGGCTCTCTTTAGCACGTCCGGCAGGAAATTACCTGCATCTCCTCTGCCATCTAACACATCAAACGATTCTTTTTTTCTTTTCCATTCTTCGGTCATGATTATACCTCTTTACGCTTTACAGCAATTTCCCCTTTTACGGATTAATTTAGAATACCTTCTTAAGGATACAAAAGACTTATCCTAAAGGAGTTAGGTCTTTAATGAAAAGCGGGCTAAAATAATAAAAAGAGGGGCCATTTGACCCCTCATTCTCTTTAGTTATGCACTCAGCATCTGCTTAAGGTCCTCTTTCGGGTTGCCGGTCAGGTGCAAATCATACTTTTCTATTAAGGAGGCTGTCCCACAATTGATTTTAACCATAAAAATATCGCTTCTTTTGGGGTTTA
>QBUM01000056.1 GCA_013180585.1 Candidatus Methanophagaceae archaeon GoMg2 | reverse complement strand
TCATCAAAGCGACAATAGCAGCTATACCCACTGCAATACCCAGCACGGTGAGTATTGAACGCGCCTTTCGCTCTTTTATGCTCCGGAACGCCAGGAGGGATTTATCTCGCATTGCTCAATCAAGCACCTTTCCGTCTCGCATCCTCTTTATCCGTCCTGCACGTGCTGCAATCTCGGCATCGTGCGTCACTATGATTACCGTCCTACCTTCGTCACGATTCAAACCTTCCAGGATGTCCATTATTGCATCTCCTGCTTCTGTATCCACGTTTCCTGTTGGTTCATCGCCGATGATTATTTCAGGGTCGTTTGAAAGCGCCCTTGCTATAGCCACACGCTGCTGCTGTCCACCGCTCAGCTCCGAAGGTTTATGGTACATGCGGTCTCCAAGCCCAACTTTTACAAGCTGTTCCGCTGCTTTCTTCAGCCTCGCTTCTCGTCTGACACCCGCGAAGAACATGGGTAGCGCAACGTTTTCTAACGCATTTAAGGTATGGATGAGATTAAACTGCTGGAATATGAAGCCTATTTTCTCTCGTCTTATCTCTGCAAGCGCGTTTTCGCTTAGCGAAGCGGTGTCTGTACCATCTATAAAAACAGCACCGCTTGTTGGCTTATCCAGGCAGCCTATCAAGTTGAGAAGCGTGGATTTACCTGAACCCGACGGTCCGATTATAGCAACGAATTCGCCATCCTTTATCTCCAAGTTCACGTCTCGTAGTGCATGTACTTCCACTTCCCCCATACGATATGTTTTACTTAGATTTTCGGCGTGGATCATACCCTCTACCTACCTCGTTTACGCTTTACTCTAATCCACAGCAACACTGCAACAATGACAACAATTCCAATGACGACAGCAACGAGTATGGAATTCGGTAACCCTCCTTTCTGCTGCTCCTTTACTTCTATATGCACCTCGTAACCCGTAGCTTCGTGCCGCCGGTCGGTATCCACGTCTCGAAACACCAGTTCAAAAGGTATTTCAACATCGCCACTGTCCCGGTCACTGGTATAGACATCAAAAGAAGCAGAAAAGACGTCACCCACTTCCATGTCGCCAATGAAATATTCAGAAGGCAGTATTCTGAGGCCTTCTATCGCTGCAGGTATCACAGATACCGCTTTAATATCCTTCGTCATACCATTCGCCACGTCAAACTCTATCTTTGCCGCGTCATCTTTAAAAACCGATTCAGGCGCATTCACTAAGATGAGCCTCACATCCGCTATACTCGTTACGAATACAGAAGATTCAAGCCCGTTGTGGTGTTTATTATCGCCGTTCTTGTAGGTAACTTCGAAAGCGAACCTTTTAGTTCCTGTTTCGTCAGAAGCTTGTGTAGCATCTGTACTAAAAGTTTGAAGCGTGAAATCCACCGCTCTCTTTTCATACGCGCCTAAATCACCTATGAATATTCGCTCTGGTATGAATTCTAACCCTGTGCTTAGCGGTTTCACCGATACAATCACACCGCTAACAGAATTTGGTCGGTTATTTGCCACCTCCATCTCCATCGTCACAGACTCGCTGAGCGAAATCTCGGAAGGGATGTCTTTCACTAATATTTCCACTTCGCTACTGTCCACCTTCACGGGGACAGGAAAACGCACATTTTCGCCATTGTCCACTTCTATGTACACTTCCGTGAAATAAGTCCCATCGCTGATATGTGCATCTGCTTTTATCGGTAACGAGATTGATATGCTTTCTCCCTGTCCTAAAGAGCCAACGTTGTAGTATTTGGTGCGGTAGGAACCTTTTTGCAACCATTCTATCTCCCCGCTGCTGCTCAACCGTATGGTTTCTATTTCTGCACTTACCGCTGATGTCATCTGGGTAGTAGATGAGTCGCCTCCCACTCTCCCTGTAGTCGTAGTTTCAGTCTCTGGCGATTTAGTATCCATATTCTTTATCGTGACGGTAATGGTGCCGGCATCGCCCGGCATCAGAACTTCGGGTTCCACGTTGTAGTCCGTAACCATGACCGCGGGACCGTCAACGGCAGATACCGTGGCTGTTGCAAGCAGTAGCAAAGAAGCCACTGCAAAACCCATCGTAATAACTTTTCTTATACTTATCATCTTTTTTCACCTCCTATTGTTTCAACAAACCGATAGCTCGATCTAAGATTTGCCGCCCCAAGTCTAATCATATCGCGGCTCGCATCGCTTCTACTCCTATCATATCCCTCACTATTTCCCACCTCTTCTGTCGGTATTCGCATTTCCACCAAACTTTTACCGTTCATTTTTCCATAAACCCTCCTTTTTATTATCCATTATTCTTGTTCACATCATACTGCTCAAACCGTTCAATAGATTCTTTTAAAATTTGTTCAAAAAATAACACCTCATTGTAATAGGTTTCTACAATTCTTAACTCCTCTACAGATTCTTTTGTGCTTTTCTGTTTATACTGCTCGATTATTTTTGGGAGTTTTTGTTTTGATGGCAATATGATATTTTCGTATTTTCTTCTCATGATTTGCAGGGTCAGAGCTAACATATCCTTTTCCATGTAGAAATACACCTTTCTTGATTTTGGTTTCTTTGACTTTTTTACTATTCCTGCTCGTTCTATAAACTTCATAGCTGTGCATACTGCGGATAGACTATAGCCCGTTCTATTCGCCAGTTCGCCGAGCGCGAGTTCTTTTGGTTCTATAAACAGGATACCAATGATCTTTGATGTTAGCTCGTCAAGACCATTGACTTTACTGTTTTCTGCGATCAGTTCTATAAAATCCGTTTTTGTGGATTCTGACATTTTATATTACCTTTTATCTTTCACGATTTTCTGTTTATTCTGTATATTATGAAATATGTGAAAGCATATATATAAAACCTTTGAACGTGTCTGGAGTTTGCGGTGTTTCTGCGAACCGATCTGTTAGTCAATGTGCGTAATCTACCCCAAAGCCATCTTGAGATAATTATCGGGGTCATAA
>QBUM01000057.1 GCA_013180585.1 Candidatus Methanophagaceae archaeon GoMg2 | reverse complement strand
GTTATTGCATATGCCATGTTCATGATACTCCCGGAGGCACTGGACTTGATAGAGGATTTAGCTCGCGATATCAGCAGAAAGAGAAACATCTAACCATTTTCCGTTTTTTGTTCAAATCCACATATTTTTGAGCAATTTGAGACTACTGAGAACAAGCGTGCCGAGGAGAGAGACTAAAATACGAAAAAGAGTTCTTGGTGTATGCGGCACACTTCGTCCGTCCCAATTACACACTTCAAGTGCAACTTTTTACAGCAGATCATCCAAAATCATTTAAATAAATGCAGATAGATATTGTTCACAATAGGAGTTATATGTAACATGGGCAGTGTAAAAGACCTGATAGTTATTGAGAAGCCAACTAAAAAGAAAATAGGAATGGCTCAATTCGTCTTTTCGGACAGATACTCGGTATTTGATTGGGGCGAGATGCCGGACCCTATTCCGGATAAAGGCGCCGCTATCTGCATAACCACCGCATATTTCTTTGAGAAATTAGAAGAGACAGGGATAAAAACCCATTACAGGGGATTGGTAGACGGAGACGAAGTAAAGAGTTTATCAGAGTTGGACTCGCCGCAATCGCGCATGGAACTAAACCTATTACGTGTTTTAAAGCCTCGCCTCGCAGGTAATACTTATGACTATTCCGCTTACAAAGAGGAGAAGGGGAATATGCTTATTCCACTTGAGATAATCTATCGCAACTCGCTGCCGGAAGGTTCAAGTGTGTTCAGGCGATTAAAAGAAGGAAGTTTGAGCTTAGATGAAATTGGTTTAGAGAAAAAGCCATATCAGGGGCAGGTTTTAGAACGACCGTTGCTGGATGTCTCGACAAAGCTGGAGGCGAGCGATAGGTACATTAGTTGGGACGAGGCAAAGGAACTTGCAGGTCTGAGCGAATCAGAACTCGAAGAAATCGAGCGGGTAACTCTGCACATAAATGAACTCATCACCAGAGAGGCAAGCAGGGCAGGACTGACAAACGAAGATGGTAAGATAGAATTTGGATTTGATGAAGCACGGAATCTAGTACTGGTAGATACTTTAGGGACTCTGGATGAGTGTCGTTTCACGTTTGAAGGGATGCCTGTGAGTAAAGAGATCGCACGGCTATTTTACAGGAATACAAACTGGTATGAAGCGGTTGAAGCGGCAAAAAAGGTGGATAAAATAGGGTGGAAAGAATTAGTGGGGATTAAACCGCCAGTGTTACCGCCCGCACTAAGAGATGCGATCTCAATGCTTTATAAAGCCAGTTGTAACGAAATGACGCACAGAATTTGGTTTGATGAGGTTCCAGCGGTGAAAGAGGTATTGGAAGAGATAAAAGGGGTTTTATAATCATGAAGTGGGATACAAAAACCTTTTTCTTGGGTAAAGCGTTCTTTACTGTTTTCCTTTTTACAAAAAAAGAACTATGCTAAAGGGAAAATAAAAAGTAACGTTTTCAGTCAATGTTTTTAGTGAAACGGAAAAAGTTGTTGGTATAGCTTTTCTTTCTAAGAAATCCTTTTTTATACAAAAACATGATTATTTAATTTAGCAGGTGTTCCAGATGATTTCACAAGAAGAGATAAAAGCAGTTTTAGGTGAATACGACCGGAATAAGGTGACCATAGGCGTCTTGGGATCGCATTCCGCATTGGATATATGTAGGGGTGCGAAAGACCTGGGCTTTAGAACTTTGGTAGTGTGCCAGAAGGGCAGGGAGCAAACCTATGCCAAGTATTATCGAACGGAAGACTCGCTCGGCATAGTGGATCAGACAATAATCTTAGACAAATTCACGGATATAACACAGGAAAGTGTGCAACGGGAGATGCGAGAACAGAATGTTATATTCATACCGCACCGCTCCTTTGAGGTGTACGTAGGCTTCGACCAGATAGAGAATGAATTCCTGCTGCCGCTATTCGGCACCCGAAGCATACTCAGAGCAGAGGAACGAGATGCTCCGAGGAACCAGTATTATCTGATGCAAAAAGGTGGTATTCCGTATCCCAGAGTGTATAATAGCCCAGAGGAAATAGACAGGCTGGTTCTGGTAAAAGCACCGGAAGCACAGCGTACCTACGAACGTGCGTTCTTCTTTGCTTCTTCCACGGATGAGTTCTATACGAGTTCAGAGCAGATGATTCAGGTGGGCAAGATAACAAAAGAAGGGCTGAAGAAAGCGGTAATCGAAGAGTTCGTTATGGGTACGCAGTCCAACTTCAACTATTTCTATTCGCTATTAGACCAGCGGCTGGAACTTTTGGGGACAGATACACGGCGGCAGACGAATTTAGACGGTATTCTCCGTCTTCCAGCATCACAGCAGTTAGAAGCATTGAAGCACATAGATGTAAAAGCAATAGAAGCCGGGCACATCGCATGCACGGTGAAGGAATCGCTATTAGAGCAGATATTTGATTTGGGCGAGAAATTTGTGCGTGTGGCAAGGCAGGAGTATCCACCCGGTATTATTGGGCCTTTTGCGTTACAGTCCGCGTTCATACCTGGTCCTCCGTCAGAAAAAGCGATTGTATTTGACATCTCTATGCGTGTGCAGGGCTCGCCCGGAACTATGTTCACACCGTATTCCGGCTACTACTATGGCGAGTCGCTTTCGGTCGGCAAGCGGGTAGCAATGGAGCTCCGGAAAGCCATTCAACAGGACAGATTGGAAGAGACGGTTACGTGAAATGATACACCAGAGCGAGATCAGCAGCATTCTGGACGGTTATGACCGCGAGAAGATCACCATAGCTACGATCGGGAGCCATACCGCTCTACAAATACTTAAAGGAGCAAGAGATGAGGGCTTCAGGAATATAGTAATCTGCAAAAAAGGCAGTGCAGATGTTTATCGGCAATTCGGGCTGGCAGATGAACTTGTAATAGTCGAGAATTACAAACAAGTACTGGAAAAAGCGTTTCAGGAACGGTTGATAGAACGAAACGCTATACTTATACCGCATGGCTCAT
>QBUM01000058.1 GCA_013180585.1 Candidatus Methanophagaceae archaeon GoMg2 | reverse complement strand
ATTCAAAACCAGAAGTGATGATGGAGGAAATGCTGAAAAGGCGGCATGTAGCACCAATATATGGGAACAGTGTTTCTATTGTGCCTAACGGACATGATTATGGTGTGATAGACCAGGTTCCGGAGATATTCCACTGTGGGCATTCACATACCGTCGGTATAGCGAAATATCGAGGCGTGCTACTTCTAAACTCCGGGACGTGGCAATCACAAACACCGTATCAAAAGAAACTGAACATAAATCCTGTTCCGGGATGTGCAACGCTTGTGGACCTTTCCACGCTGAAATCAAAGGTAATGGACTTCGGAAGCGGTGCGGGGGCGTGAACTGTAAATGAAGACAAAGATAAGAGTACTGCGAAGCGCAGCGGGGCTGCGTAGCTGGTTGCGGGGACGAGTTTACGGTGAATACGAGAAATTGCTGGAGGAGGAGATATTAGAACGGAGATTGCCAGAACACGTAGCGATAATCATGGATGGAAATAGGCGATATGCGAGGAAGATAGGGATTTCAACGGAAGATGGGTATCTCTATGGTGCGGAGATAACAGAAAATGTGATAGATTGGTGCTTCGAGATTGGTGTGAAGCAACTTACGATATATGCTTTTTCTATTGAGAACTTTTGCAGGACGGAAGAGGAGAAGGAGAGATTATTTAAGCTGATGCGTGTGGAGTTCGAGAAGATAAGCAAGGATGAGCGAGTTCACAAGCATGGAGTAAGAGTGAAAGCGATAGGGAACACAAATTTGCTGCCGGAATCGGTAAGAGCGGCAATAAAAAAGGCAGAGCACGCAACAGAGCATTATACCAAGTTCAAGTTGTATATCGCGTTAGCCTATAGCGGAAGGACGGAGATAGTGGATTCCGTGCGAATAATAGGGGATAGAGTGAAGCGCGGTTTGCTATCGGTAGAGGATATAAACGAGGAGACGGTATCAAGGCACTTATACATAAGCGAAGTGGAAAATGGGAGTTCGGCATCGGAAGCGAAGACGGCTGTGGATTTGATAATAAGAACGGGTGGGGAGATGAGGTTGAGCAATTTCGTACCCTGGCAGGCGCTGGGAAATGAATGTGCGGCATACTTCTGCGCGCCCTTCTGGCCAGAGTTCCGGAGAATAGACTTTCTCAGGGCGATAAGGACATACCAGGAGCGAGATGAAGAGAAAAGGCAAAGCACCATTACCCGAGTTTTTAAGTTAAACCATTTCTTAGAACGAAAAGCGTTACCAAACAACCTTTCTTTGGAAAAGAAAGTCTGAAACTTTTTTATTTATAATTTTAATCTATCTCTTTTAGCACAGTTTTTCTTCTTCTAAAAGGAAAAGTGTTATGAGAACGTTTATCGCAGTGGACCTGTCAGAGGAAATAAGGGCGAAGATAAAGGAATTACAGAAGCAATTTATGAATTTGGGGATAGAGCAGAACACGCTAAAATTGAAATTCGTGAATCCATGGCAGGTGCATCAAACGGTAAAATTCCTGGGTGAAGTTCCCGCGGAGAAAGTAGAGGATATTAAACGAGAATTGTCAGGAATAAACCAGAAACCCTTTGAAATCGCATTTAAAGGTGTGGGCTTCTTCCCGAAAGCATCGCCGGAAAAGGTAAGAAACATAAGGGTTGTATGGGTAGGAATCGTGAAGGGCGTGGAAGAGTTGAAGGTATTACAGGAGGAAGTGGAATCGAGGATGAGCACTCTGGGATTTCCGAGGGAACGGAGGTTCAGTGCACACGTTACGCTCTGCCGTGTGAAGATGTTTTCGCGTGCGGGGTCGCGGGACGAAATCGTACGCGTGTTGGATAGGATGGAGGAGCTGAAGGATGTAGAAGTAGGAACGATGCACGTAGAAGAGCTAAAATTGAAGAAGAGCACGCTCACGCCGAAAGGTGCTATTTATGATGATGTGTATGTGAAGAGGTTGGGAGAGTAAAAATAGAGAGGGAAAAGACTCGCATTGCCCCTTTAGATTCTATATATACCATTCACCCCATAATCCCTTTTACCCAGTCAGGTTCTTCCGGTGGATTTGTCTGTAACATCTCCTTCCAGTTCTCATCTGTCAACCGGTTTTCCATAGGCTGTTTGAACTCGTAATAGCTGAACACCGGACCCGCACCCACAATTATCCTACCGTCCGGAACTTTATAAGCAACTAAAATCAGCTTCACGTATCCTACTCCTTCTTCTAAAACCTTTCCCGTATTGCAATCAGTATGCACATCCGCAACAATCGTGGTTTCCTTGCCTTTTTCACTCACACCTTCAATAGTAGCGTCCAAGCTCTCGCCAAAGTTAGATATGAACGTATAATCGGCTTCGCTCAACTCCTTGTTCTCAAGTTCATCCACCGATATGTTAATCAATCGTTCAAGAATGCACTCTAAACTTTGTAACCTTGCTTTCTCTGTTTCATTCAGGGCATCCCGGTCTTCCAGTCCGTTTTCTGTCATTTTCGTTAATGACAACAACCGAGCGTAAAATCCTGGTACGGGCTCCACATAGCCTACCACTACTACCTGTGGTGGCACCGACATCATAGGAGGAGTATAACTCTGCTTAGCATAGAGTATGGTATCATGCCGTAATTCAGTCCAGGAAGCGAGAGAAGTCTGCAACCCCTTGTTCTGCCACGCTTCTGTCTGCATAAATGTCGGATAGCCGTTTCCGAACTCGTTCAACAGCGATTTTAACGTGTATAGCCAACTCCAGTACAAATTCTGATTCCATTCTGCGATGTCAACATCAGCAAATTCCGATTTTAGATTGTTTAATTGTATATCATAACTCGTGTTGTTAGAGCAGACATCTGCGGGTTTATTGTACGTCAAGTCACAAATAAGTGTGGTTAGCACCCTCGCTTCCTGCTTTTTACCCATATTTGCACCTGAGCCGACCCGATAATACTTGCAGCCTAATACTAATGTCGGCACGCCACCAGTGCTGTATTTAGAAAATATTTCACTATCTTCGTCAGAATTCATATTATCGTGGAAAGAGATATACCCCTCAAAGTTTGATGTTACGTTTACTATTAC
>QBUM01000059.1 GCA_013180585.1 Candidatus Methanophagaceae archaeon GoMg2 | reverse complement strand
CCTTATATCCTATTCTTCCGCAAGAAGTCGCACCATGACGTGTCGTGTAGACTCGCCGCGTCGCCGCTCACGTAAAAATACGACCACCGCGCTTGGCATCCTCGCCAGTTCCGGATACCGCTCGAATAGCCTCGAATATTCCTCTCCTGTCGGACGACTCATGTCTATCTTTATCTGTGGCTCCTTTGTTATCGTTATTTTATTCCAGCACAACGCCGCGTTATCAAATTCTGATGCAATTCTTACCCTCAACTCGGCTCTGGAATTCTTCGGTGGAAATAACAACGCTTCTCCTATATCCTCCTCCGTTAATATTCGCTCTACCCCTATCTTATCCACTACATGCTCGTATAAATCATAATCACATAGATTGGTGAACTCAAAAGATGCCGCTATCTTTTTCTCCATTTGCTCATCCATCTGGTACATACTCCGGTAATCGAACTTACCCTTCGGGATATAGTTATATTCAAAATCCGTTATCTCGTCCTCTATTACCTTTAACTTCAACAACCATTCCAAACGACGTACTACATAAGGGTCTTCAAGCAATCCCTGACTGAACTTATCACTGAGCCTCTTGAACGTATCCAGAACGTACCTGTCCCAGGTGGATGTCTCTCGTTCCTCAAACAACTCTTCTATTACCGAAAGATAATAATGGTTGATGTAATCAATGGCTAATTCCGTCCTTCCATTCATAAACTTTATTCTCCAGTCTCCTTCGGTGTTGGCGGAAATATCCTTGAATGTTTGAAGCGGATTCCAGATCTCTTCTACATGCGTTATCTTCCCGCATTCTATCGCATCTATTACATACGAAGTAAGTGCATTATTGAGCAGTCTTGTAACTTCAGAGCGAACACCTTCGCCTGAGGTGACATGTACACGATATTTGTCCTTTGTGCTCAGCGGCTCGTCCCGCGTGGATAGAATCGGCCATTGAGACGGTGATTCCGTGAGTACGCGTCGTGATACCATCGCTTTCGGTGAAATTACGTATTTTATACCTTCTTTCTCCGCTACAAACCCGCCTGCACCAAAGAATATCTTACGAAGTATCAGAAACGGTATGAGCAGGTTCTCATTACCCACAAATTTCTTCCGCTCCACTATGTAGGACTCATGCGTGCCCCTACTGTATCTCTTGTCTATCTCCACGTTTGCTTTCCAGCACTGTATGTACGTACTTTGACTTCCTTTCTTCTTCGACTTCTTCCTGTATCTTTCGTTTGCTTTCTCCACACCTAACTGCATGTACAACTCGGCTGCCTTGTCGTATCTCAGCACATCGAAAGCGTTTCGGCACTCCGGCGTGGCAATCTCTAAGTGGCCACCGGTGCAGATATAAATCCGAGAACCATTTCTCAAAAAGCCGTCGTTCCTCCTTCGTAACTTCGCACAGATCGCATTCGACCCATCAAAGAAGGTATAATCCTCAAGTGCATGAATCACTTCATCTACGTGATAAAACCTCGCATACCTGTACAACCCGGGTGAGTTTGAACTTATTCCCACTCTAAATTCGTGCTCTATCCCTTGCCATCTACTTAAATCCGTCTTTTCCATTTCATACAGTTATAAAAACGAGTAAGACTTAATAATGCATTCCAGTATCTTCTTCGGGCATTACCTCGTACCCTAACGCTATCATCTCTTCCGCTCTTCTCGGCACAAACTTGTCAAAGCCCTCCTTCAGGTGTCCCATACGTACGCCTATCTCCTCTACCTGCTTATACCGCTTTTGCAACTCATCCATCCTGCTTTCTACATCTAATATCTCTGCCATTCCTTCATCATCCCACATCTGCCTCATCGTCTTGTCGCTAATTTTTCCTCGCTTTAATATCAGCAGTGTCCGCTCCTCCAAAGCTTTATCCCGTGCATAGTTGAATACCTGTGCAATGAACCTTCCCGTCACCGTATCTTCTCTCTTTATCCGCCCTATTTCTGTTTCCACGTATCGGTCCTCATACATATATTTGACAATTGCATTCGCTAAATACGCCCTCGCTTCTGCTTCTCCGCCTTTTTCCTTTATCAGGTAACGGTCAATAGGCATTTTCTGGACATATATATGAGCAATGGAAAGAGAAGCGTCTTTATCTGCCTTCGTAACCTCAAGTATCTTGTCAAACCGCGCCCGGAATGCAGAATCTATAAGATGTAACCGATTAGTCGCACCGATCACAGTGAGGTGTGGATGCAGAGCATAAAAACCATCTAAGATATCCAGTAGCTGTCCCGTAACCCTTTCAGGCGCACCGGACGACCCTGTGTACATACCCCTTTCTTGTGCCAACGCATCAATCTCATCAAAGAAAATCACACCATAGTCGTTCTCACCATCTTCCAGTCTATCGTTCGCCGTTTTGAAAATCATCCTCACGTTCCTTTCTGATTCTCCGAGCCACATGCTGAATAGCTCCCCGGCACCGATCTTCACGAACTCGCAATTGGGTAATGCGGATGCTAACGCCTTTGCACACATCGTCTTTCCACATCCTGGCGGGCCGTACATCAATATCCTCCTCGACCGTTCACCATATTTTGCATAATCATCTGGATTTAGCATCGGAAGAATAATACTATTAATTAACTCCTGTTTCACGCTTTTCAAGCCACCAATCTCGTTAAAGCTAACTGCGGGACTCTTCGTCATTTCATAATGTGAGAATTCCTTCGTCGTATAACTATTCATTATGTCAAAAGTACCTGGTAAAAGTCCCACCTTCATCCCCTCTTTTAGCTTCTCGCTCTCTTCTCCTCTCAGCCGTTTATATATCCTACTGCGTCCTTTCCCCGTTGATATTTCGCCTACCCAGCCGTTATCGTCCTTCATCAAGCTCTCGATCTCTCCAACCTCTAAGTCCACCATTCGGTCATATACCTTCGTAATGCCTATGGTAAATCCACTGGGTGTGCTTTTATCGGGAATACGTCCTATAAATACAAATTTACCCTCGTTTCAAAATCGAGGTCACCGCCGTTAGATTGCGGATTCGTGGTGGAGAAGACTGAAGAGAGTGCTATCGTGAAT
>QBUM01000060.1 GCA_013180585.1 Candidatus Methanophagaceae archaeon GoMg2 | reverse complement strand
GAGTCCATGTCATTTATTTAGGCTAATGGTCTAAATAATTATGTCAGATACTATACTCATCGGTGTTTCGGATAATGGAGAAGTAAAAGGCGTTCAACTTGGTAGAGAAACTCTCCGAGATTGGATGAACCAGATATCACAAAGCACTGAGCCTACGGTAATTCCTGAGATTGGGGATGTCCCGATATACGGAAAAGACGTTGTTGAAATTCAAATAAAAGAGTATCCCATTAAACCTGTATCAGTGAGAGGCAGATGTTTTAGAAGAGTTGGAAACAGCAACCGGGTGATGACTCCGCAGGAAATCGCACAGATACATCTTGGTTGTCTGGGTATGAGTTGGGATGCCCTTTCAGCGCGGGATTCTTCTATTAATGATATTGATTTGGAAGAAGTCAAAAGATATATTAAGAACGCTAATTCGAGCGGTAGAAGAAGATTCGAGAGAAGTGAAGACCCGGTTCGGACACTCGGGAAATTAGAACTTCTGAGTGAAAAAGGACCTACTTGGGCAGCGATTATTCTTTTCGGCAAAGATCCGCAGAGTAAGTTGTTACAATCAACAGTCCACTGCGGCAGATTCAAACAAGAGACCATAATAATTGATGACAAAATGATCAGGGGCACTGCGCTTGAACAAGTAGAAGAAGTAATGGATTTTATTCGTAAGAACATAAACGTGAGGTTTGTAATAACAGGTAAGCCGCAAAGGGAAGAGATCTGGGAGTATCCTCTCGATGCTCTGCGTGAGGCAATAATAAATGCCATATGCCACAGAGATTATGCGGACAATGCGGACATTCAGATAAAGATTTACGACGACAGAATAACGATATGGAATCCCGGTGGGCTGCTACCGGGAATGACTATTGAGGAATTATATGACCCTAATCATTCTTCCAAGCCCAGGAATAAGCTCATTGCTCAGACATTTTATGATGTCGGATTGATTGAGAGATATGGTAGTGGCATTCAGCGGATTATGAACGCCTGTAAAAGCTCAAATCTACCAATGCCAGTGTTTGAGGAGAAATTTGGTGGTTTTCTGGTTATATTTCATAAGGACATTTATACCGAAGAATACCTGAAGGAATTGGAGTTGAATGAAAGACAGATAAAAGCGGTGATGTACGTGAGGGAGAAGGGAAAAATTACGAATAGAGAGTATCAGGAACTTAATACGGTTTCCAACAAAACTGCTTATCTGGAATTGTCTAACGTTGTTAACAAGGATGTGTTTATCTCCGAAGGAACGGGTAAACAGGTAAGATATGTGCTAAAGGTAATGAAAAAGTAATGAAAAGGAAGTGAAAGTAATGCACGGGGAAAATGAAGGGACGAAAGTATGATCGAAGATAACTCAAGTCCAAACACAAGAGATTTGAAAGATAGAAGGTTCATAGAACAAAGCTTCCCGGTAAAAGAAGTAAGTGAGGAAGCGGCAAGAGAAAAGAACATAAGGCACGGTCATATCTCCACGCTACATATCTGGTGGGCTCGGAGGCCTTTAGCATCCTCTCGTGCCACTGCTTACGCCGCTTTAATCCCTGCACCTAAAGATACAGAAGAATGGGACAAGCGCAGGCAGTTTATAATAGACTTTTCAAAATGGGAGAACTCTTTAAATCCCGTGCTTATTGAAAAAGCGAGAAAAGATATTTTAGAAGCAAATGGCGGAAAACCGCTAAAGGTTTTAGACCCATTTGCAGGCGGTGGTGCAATTCCATTAGAAGCATTAAGGCTTGGATGTGAAACCTACGCAGGCGAATACAATCCCGTTGCGGTTTTGATTTTGAAATGCACCCTGGAATATCCACAGAAGTATGGTAAAGTATCAAAAGTTTCAAAAGAAAAATGGGAAGAACTTGAACGTGAGAACAGGTCAAAAAATCCTTTGCTTGAAGATGTGAAAGAATGGGGTAACTTGGTTTTAGCGGAAGCAAAGAAGGAAATTGGAAGATTCTATCCCGAAGAAAACGATGGTTCTATCCCGGTAGGCTACATCTGGGCAAGGACTATTCCATGCCAGAATCCGTCTTGCAATGCAGAAATACCTTTAATGAGGCAGTTCTGGCTTGCGAATAAAGAGAATAAAAGGGTGACATTGAAACCTTTTGTCAATAACGGAAAGGTTGAATTTGAGATTGTTGAAAATCCTGATTTTGACCCTTCTAAAGGAACTGTAAAAAGAGCAGTTGCAAGATGTCTGGTTTGTGGTTCAACTGTTGATGCGAACACCACAAGAAAACTATTTCAGAAAGGGAAAGCTTCGCAGAGGATGGTCGCTGTCGTTTTGCATCATCCGAAAAAGAAAGGGAAAAATTACAGAATTGCAACAGAGAAGGATTTGGAAGTTTTCAAAGAAGCAGAAAAATATCTCGAAAAGAAAAGAGCGAAGTTGATGGATGAATGGGGAATTGACCCTGTGCCTGATGAAGAGTTACCTCTTATGAGTGGAGTCTTTAATGTTCCTATCTATGGACTAAATAAATGGGGTGACCTTTTCAATTCTCGTCAGAAATTGGCTTTGATTACATTTGCGGAGAAGGTGAGAGAGGCTTATAAGAAGATGATTGAAGAAGGACATGATGAGGCGTATGCTAAGGCGGTGGTGAGTTATTTAGCGCTGGGGATGGATATGACCGCTGCATTTACCAATACACTTGCGAGATGGGAAAATACTTCAGAAGCAATAAAACAGCTTTATTCAAGGCAAGCTTTGCCAATGCTTTGGGATTATGCAGAAGTAAATCCATTTAGCACTTCTTCTGGGAGTTTTAAAGCAGGCCGGGCATATTACTTCAAGGTAATGGAACATTGTTCTCAATCCAATTCCACTCCTGCCATTGTCTTCCAATCCTCCGCCACTTCCTTGTCCTATCCCGACAACTACTTTGATTCAGTCTTCACCGACCCACCTTATTACAATTCCGTTCCTTACGCTGATTTGTCAGATTTCTTTTTTGTCTGGCTGAAAAGGACTGTTGGAGATTTATACCCAGAATTATTCTCAACTCCTTTGAGGCTGTCCCACAATTACCCAACAACCACAGATAGCATCCCACCTGCATATCAC
>QBUM01000061.1 GCA_013180585.1 Candidatus Methanophagaceae archaeon GoMg2 | reverse complement strand
TGTTTTTGTTAGTATTGGTAGCAGTATCAATCCTCTCAAGCTTACGATGATGTTTACAATTCCTATGAGTCCCACACGCTGTGCGAAGAGTTTGTATTCGGGCATTTGTTATTTCCTAATTATAAGCGATAACTTATCTTTTCTTTTTCTAATCTTGCATATTTAAAATCCAAATCCCAAAAAGAATCTCTAACAGCTTTTTAAGGGTTCCAAACTTTTATCCATCTCACGCTCTCAAAGTCAGTGTCGTTTGTCGCTATGTTCGTTATCCCATATACGTGTGCAAAAGAAGCGATATAGGCATCGCTAGACAGTAATGAATACTCGCTCGAAATTTGAATAGCGTTTCTAAAAATGTTTGGCATATCCTCGAGGACTGTGAATTCTGACGCAAATATCTTGTCAATCTCCTGCCAACAAATATTCAAACTCGGAATTATGCTTTTATCATGTTTCAAAAGTTTTAAAACTTCTCTCGTGTTTCTTGCAAGTTCTTTTTTGATGACCTCTGCTATCATCAATCTATGTAACAACTCGTTCAGGACAATAGTAGGAACTTATCCTTTTATTTCATTAGATTCGACCCTTTGAAAAGCCTGCGTGCACGATTCTCCATATCCCGGATGATCTAAAGCAGAATAGACGAATATATTCGTATCAAACAGAACCTTCGCATTTGATGGAATAGAAGACAGTTTATAGAAGTTCATCGCTTTCTGCGATCTCCTCTATCAATTCCGCATTTTCGAGTTTCAAGGCTCCTCGAAAATCTTTGGCTAAAGATCCAGCTATAATTATCTCCACCTTCACCCCTTCTTTCAAATCAAGCTTCTCCAAAGGTTTCAAAACTTCGTTCTCATATCTCGCCTTTACCCTTATCCCCATATCTATCACCAGAATTAAGTTGAATTTGATAGTATAAAAATATGTCACCATCACCACAGAAACTCATCATCGCATAAAGGAAGATCAAGCATGGCTATCGGGTTACCAAAGAACTTGTGACGATTATCTGCGCCCATATTCCATAATCCGATGCGCCTAAAGTCTTTGTTAAAATCGGAATAAAGATTAATCCACGCAGGTTCACAATGAGGGTCGTGATTCCCATGAGTCCCACACGCTGTGCGAACAGTTTGTATTCGGGCATTTGTTATTTCCTACGAATTATAAGCAACACCATACCTTTCCTTTTTCGTAATCTTACTTTAGTTCCTTGAAAGTTGAAACAAGGCGAAGAAAGTTGTGCCAATGTCGAAAACATTCAATACTTCTTCCTGTATATTTCATCATGATGATCCCGATCAAGAAATCTATTTTTCTTCTGCATTCTCTTTAACTTTGCTTTTAACCTTTTCTCGATGCTGTAACTGTATTCATGCACTCTCAATCCTCCTCTATCAATTTCCTTAAATCTTCAATATCCGAGAATGTTTCAAAATCGCATTCTTTTCGTATTTTCTCTGATTTCTCCAAATACTCCTCTTTAACCACGTAAAACGCATCGGTGTATATCTCAACGATTGTTTCAAGCATTCCTTCCATCCCTTCTACTCGACCTTTGAGATTTTCCACATCTTCTAAGATCGCATTTATCATGTTCTGCTCTTCTAATTCCATCATACCAAACACCTATTTTTAGTTTGACACGTCTGTATTTAAAGGTTTACATCTATCCCTAATCGTGCAATTACCAATCTTGAGCCATAGCCAAATGCTCTTCTTATTAGCGTTCCTATAAAAACATTTTTAATCAAACTTATTCTAAAAGGTTGCTTTCGCTATTTTCCGTAACGATTCGTTTAAATATGATTTTTCGTTTGGCATTTGATCATCTAAGCATTTGTTTCAATTTCCTCTTATCCTCTTCCTCTCTTGGATTTATAACCTCTAAATTCTCTCTTCCCCCCGCTTTCATTAATTCTTCATCGTCACAAACGAAAACCACTTTCTCTCCCATTTCCTCCATCATTTCTCTCAGTTCAACAACCGTTGATAATTGAATAGAATCAGCAGATTTTAATGCGTGAGTAACAACTTTACTTAAAGCATCTGCCACTATTTTATCCTCTATTGACCTTATAAGGAATGGTTCCAATTCTTGTGAAAATGTAGAACTAATAGTTTCAAAATCACTGTGAGAAATCCTATTTGCCTTTAGTAACCTCCTGATAGCGGAAACAAATTCAAGAACTGTCAGGAAAGATGTAGCCAGACTATGCCCTTTGGAAAGATTATCATAAAGGTAGTCTATTATATCGCTTCCTTCTTCTGTTTTATACCGTTTAACCAGTGCGGAAGTATCTAAATAAAAAATAGCCATTAATGCATTTCCCCTTCTCTCATCTCTCTTATTAATGAGCTTAGCTCCTCTTTTTTAAGTGCTTTATCCAATATTTCCCTTACCTCTTTTATTTTATTGATACGACCATATTGCAACTGCCTTATACCCTTCTTCAATTCTTCGCTTTTCGTTTTAGAAAGCCCTATAGCAGCTAAAAGCTTTATCTGATACATTTCCTCTGGAATTTTTGTATCCCCTATATCTTCCATTTTCCCCATATAAACTATCTTATATTATTGTATTATATATCCCTTATCTTTTCTTTTAACCTTCTCTTCCTATTAGGGTTCCAGTGAAGTCTTTTGATCAAACTTTTTCTAAAAGTTTGCTTTGGCTATTTTTCGTAACGATTCGTTTAAATAAGACTCTTCGTTTGGCATTTTTAGCTTGCTTTAGCTATTATCTTAGATGGCGTCTTTGTGAACATTAACAGCAGGATTATTTCGTTCAGGCTTACTAACAGGTTTACAATCCCTACGAGTCCAACGCGCTGTGCGAAAAGTTTGTATTCGGACATGTGTTATTTCCTACAAATTATAAGCATATCACAGTTTTCTTTTTCGCAATCTTATTTTTAAGGCGAAGAAAGTTATGCACCCATCAAAAATGCAATTTTTTGGCTGCTTCAAGGTCTTTCCCAATAGTTACACCCATTTTTAGTTGTTTATAAGCCTATTTCTTTCCTCTTCACTGAATTCATAGTAGTCCTTCTCTTTTAAATCCCGTATAATGGCAACAATGTCCTCAATATTTAAAATCTTC
>QBUM01000062.1 GCA_013180585.1 Candidatus Methanophagaceae archaeon GoMg2 | reverse complement strand
CCGCCAAAATTTGGGTTGATGCCTTCATACCCTTGTTCGTTCCATTGGTTTAACCAGTTATACCCTGTCTGCTTTGATATACACATTCTCTTGCAAGCTTTTTCAACACCATCCTCCAAGTACAACTGATGAATAAACAACAGACGCTGGAAGACATGCTTGTTCTTCTCCTCTCGAATAAGACGTTTTAATTTTTCCAGCGAAATATGCTGGATAAGCGGGTTGGATGAGTCCATGTCATTTATTTAGGCTAATGGTCTAAATAATTATGTCAGATACTATACTTCGTACAAATCATTAACCTCTCCACTCATCTTTGGATAGGTTCCTTTTATTAATGGTCCAATCCGTTTATTCCCTTTACCTCCACCAAAATAGATAGGATTATTCAAATAAACAAGAAAAGCTCTTCCATACTCAGAATGCAAAATCTTAGCTTTGTTAATCTCATCTGTAGAACTGATTAATTTAGATATTGCTTCCTTATTAATTGGTCCTTTGAAACAATCTCTAAGGTATCGAAGTTTAACAAGATTTGATAGATATTCAAGTTTCACAATATTACTTAAAGTTAATTCGTCCATCTGTTTATCCATTTTCATTTCACCTTTCGCTATTTTAATTCCCTTTTATCCGCACTTTGAACTTTTCATACCACACCCTTTGTTCTTATTTGGTAATTTCACTCCTCCAACCACTCTTCCTTCCGTGTCTTCTCGTAAATTTCCGTTGGACCTGTTGCTGTTATAATTCGGATTTTTCTCTTAGATAAAAGACTTCGAACAAACTCGTAAGCGTCTTCTCCACTGAGACCTGACTGAGCCATCAGACGTCTCAAGTTGAATTGTTCACCTTCAATAAGACTGTCGAAGAACTTCTCGGCTCTTGTGGTTTTTTCAGTTCTCACAAGTGTCCTCCAATCATCTATCGCTTTGTTAGGATCTGCTATGTACCTCTCAAGTCTGTAACGTTCTTTTCCTTTGTTCTCCTTTCTCCACTTGTCAAAAGCTGCCTGAAACTCAGTACTCCCCCGAAAGATTAATTTGTTTATTAATGGCGAAGATCCGTCGAAACTCATTGTGTTGAAATGCTCTTCGAACACTGCGTCTCGTAAACTATCTCCTTCTGGAGGCTCTTTCCTTATTTCGTAGGGTACTCGTTCAAAAAGTCCTTTCTTCTTTGATCGCTCCTTTAACTTTTGTATCTCTCCGTTCTTCGCTTTCCACTTGTTATACGCTTCCAAGAACTGACCTACTTCTTTAGACTTTAAACATTTTAACAGCTTTTGCTTCTTCCAATAACCTTTCGTGCTGAAGTACTTCAGGAACGAGAGACCAAGCATTCCTTCCTCTTCTTCCGTCATCTTACGCATTCCTAATATACAATATCGTTCATTTATAAAGTCACTATACCCCATACTTAAGGCCTGTACATAAGCACGACCGCCGATAACTTAGACTACACTATTAATGAGAGATTAATGACATAACGATATAAAAACTTTTCGATTTTTAGTTTTGATACTTCCCACCAAAAAGTTTGTTATAAAGGCACTGCCGATTTTTCCAGTGAAATCATTATATCCTCAAGTTTTACCGCAGAGTGCGCGGAGAACGCAGAGGCATCAGAAATCCCAAACTTGGATTGGAACGTTCTTAAACTCTGCGCCCTCGGTGATCTCCGCGGTGACAAATCACTGGGTTTTTATACTGTGCCGTTATAAAGCGTTATGTACCAGGTTTTATGCGTTTTCTCCTTCTCTTCAGCTATCACCGGTAAGTATCAGCCTTCTCGTAACCCTTATGCCCCGATATATATCTCTTCACCACTTCCCAGCCATGCCCCACTAATTGCGAAGCAGCGAAGCTGTTCAAAGAAAAAGTTTCCCGTGAAAATCCGTGTATTCTGTGGTTTGCTAAACAAATACAAATGATTAGAGATATTTAGCAAATTAAAATGCTTGTAGATATTATACACACTTCTTTGATATACGCCCTTTACTGGATGGCAAGAATTGTACCGGTCATAGCCATAGGCGTATTTGTAACGAACTTTGCCATTAACAACGGGCTGATGCACAAATTTGAGCGGCTAATAAAGCCGATTTCTCGTAACGCGAATATCAGCACGCTATCTGCACTATCTGTAGTAACGTGCACGTTCAGCACGGTTGCGGGTTACTCCATGCTCGTGGACGGTCTGAGCGAAAAAGTCATATCAGAGCGAGAAGTAATCGCAACCACGCTAATCTGCTCTTTTCCAAGCATTCTCTCGCACTTCTTCACTTTTTTTGTGCCTGTGGTAATACCCCTTCTCGGACTCACTACCGGCTCACTTTATGTATGCCTCCTAATGCTTACCGCATTCTTGAAGACATGTTTCGGAATATTCCTTGCACGGCACTGGCTAATAAGCGCGAAATCCGTTTCCGGGCAGTCATCCGCCAATTATGCGGATACGCCAGTTGTAGATAAACGAGACGCCGTGAATAAAAGCGCTAAGAGCACATACAAGATGCTCAAAAGGATTGTGCCCACGATGTTCATCACGCTACTTCTGGTGGCCATAGCGATAGAACTGAATCTATTCGATTCCTTTTCCGCAGTTTTGGCACCGTTAACAAACTATTTGGGTCTGGAAAGTGGTGTCGTTCTGATCTGCGCAACCGATATTGTGAACACCTATTCCGGGTTAATCCTTGCTGGCAGCCTTCTGAGTGAAGGTTTGGTCTCAACAAAAGGAGTGTTAATCGCCTTATTATTAGGAAATGTGGTATCATTCTCGGCGAGATTTATGAAACATTCACTGCCATTGCATGTATCGCTGTTCGGGCCAAAATTAGGCAGCAAGACAGTTGCGATAAACGCAGCAACTACGCTTGTATTAAACGTGATATTCATAATAGCGTTAATGATGGTTTAGGTATGCTCGCTTGACTCTAACCAAACTTTAAGAGAGTTATATTTGTTTAGCTAACCACAGATTACACAGATTTTCACGAGAAGATAATACTTATAATC
Organism: Candidatus Methanophagaceae archaeon GoMg2; assembly: GCA_013180585.1. GTDB lineage: Archaea > Halobacteriota > Syntropharchaeia > Alkanophagales > Methanospirareceae > QENJ01. The sequence continues at coordinate 95 of QBUM01000062.1, read as the reverse complement.
CGGCTTAAGTGCACTATTTGTTTTTTATTCTATATAGAGGCTGTCCCACAAATAAATCATTGCATTTTAACACAAGAAAAACACAGAAGCCAACA
>QBUM01000233.1 GCA_013180585.1 Candidatus Methanophagaceae archaeon GoMg2 | reverse complement strand
ATTTTCACGAGAAGATAATACTCTGGATCCTGCTTAAGTACACTATTGGTTTTTTTAGCCCATGTTAACCCAAAAATCTTGTGCTAATCTCGTGAAATCTCGTGGTTTTACCCTTGCTATACAAATACAAAAGAACTAATCACCTACGAGTTTTACAGATACCCGGACACGTCTTCTATTATCCTCTCACAATAAAAGCACCTGAACTTTGGTGGGTTCTCTCTTACCGTTAGGAATTTAGATATAACCGGCTCCCTTTTCGCATTGGATATGCAATTAGGATTTGCACAGCGTATAAAGCCCTCTATTGAAGCTGGCAGGTAAACCTTATGCTTTGCTATTACTTCGGAATTACGTATTATGTTTATCGTTGCGTTCGGCGCGATCAATGCGATTTTATCCACTTCTTCAGACTTTAGCTCCAGATCTTCCACTTTCACTATGTCCTTCCTGCCCATCATCTTGCTCTGCACATTCATCACCACGCTTAAAATCGCGTTCGTCTTTGTGGTTATCCCCAGTATTCGCAGCACGTTCAGTGCCTGCCCCGCGGTGATATGGTCAATAACAGTCCCGTTTGTGATCGGCACTACCTTTAATTCTTTTTTCATTCAATTTTATGGGGCCGCCGAGATTTGAACTCGGGACAACTCGGTCTTCAGCCGAGCGCTCTCCCAGTCTGAGCTACGGCCCCTCTCTTAATAATAATATCGCCACAGTTATTATATTTCTTTATTGTAAAATGGAAGAAGAGATAAAAAAAGCAATTGATTTTGTGGTATCGAAGAATGCAAGATATGCGGATATTCGCATGGAAAAGGGTTACGCAACGGTTATCGAGCTAAGAGACGGCATCTTTCGAGAGATGAGCTATGGTATAGCACAGGGACTGGGAGTTAGAGTGCTATATAATAACTCCTGGGGCTTCTCTTCCTCAAATGAATTATCAAACCTGAAAGACACCTTTGAAGATGCTCTGAAGATAGGACGGGCGCTATCGTTATCCGAGGCAAAGACAGAAGCCATAAAAATCGCAGATGCTAACACAATAAGCGATCTTTTCACGCTAAAGCCAAAGATAAACCCTGCGGATGTCAGCATTGAGGAGAAGAAAGGAATCGTCAAAGCTGCGTATAAAGCGGCAAAAGAACATTCGCCACTCATAAAAAGCGTTTCTATCCTGTATTTAGATGGCTATGAGGAGAAGATATACGCTAATTCCGATGGCAGTTATATCGTGATGAATACGCCGGATGTTTTTATGCGTGTGCATACTGTAGCGAAGAAAGGAGACGTTTTACAAGAGGGTAGAGAAAGTATAGGTGCAGTAGCCGGGTTTGAGGTCATAGAAGATGAGAATCCAGAGGTTATGGGTCAGAAGGCTGCGGATAAGGCTATTAGATTGCTTGATGCAGGGCTACCGCCTGCCGGAGAGTTCCCGGTGATAATGGACCCGAAACTCACGGGTGTATTCATGCACGAAGCGCTGGGTCATGCAGCCGAAGCCGACCATGTCCTCTATGGCGAATCAATATTACGTGGGAAGTTGGACGAGGAGATAGCTTACGCCGGTTTAACGGTTGCAGACGATCCGACCATCGAGAACTCACATGGATATTATAAATATGACGATGAAGGTATGCGGTCAGAGAGGACAGAACTGATAAAAGACGGTGTATTGGTATCTTATCTACATACTCGTGAGACTGCGGGTAGATTGGATGCGACGCCAACGTCGAATGCACGAGCTTCTGATTATTCGGATATTCCCCTAGTCAGGATGAGCAATACGGTAATTGAGGAAGGCGACAGTAATTTTAAAGATATGCTGGAGGCGATTTCGTATGGTATCTATGCAAAAGGTATGCGAGGAGGTCAGGTAGATACGATAAGGGGCGAATTTCAGTTTAGTGCGGAAGAGGCGTTCCTGATAGAAAAAGGCACACTTACGAAGAGGTTGAAAAACGTATCGCTATCCGGTAGAACCCTGGATGTGCTGAAGAACATAGATGCCGTGGGAAATGATAAATCACGAGGATCTATAGGCTTCTGCGGTAAAGATGGCCAGGAAGTACCGGTCTCTGAATATGCACCGCATGTGCGCGTGAAGAAGATATTGGTGGGTGGAGCTTCTGCTTAAGCTTTCTCCTTCACATAGATCATATCCCCTTCCTTCAACTTGCTGAGGAAAGACAACATGGGCGGTGTGAGAGATGAGAGAGAAAGAACGAGGTTTGCACCGTCAAAGGTCTCACCTGTGGGCCCGTATGCTTCGCTATCGTCCAGTCGGACTCCCATCAGTCCTCGGTTTAATCTGGACATGTTCGTAACCCCGAAAGAGCCCTTTTTCGCCACCCCTTTTGGTAAGTTCTCGGGCACTAGTGTGCCCGCTTCGTCTGCATTGCCCTTAAACAGCACCATCATCCCGGGAGCACTGAAATGCACCTTCAAGTTACCTATTGGTCGGTGTATCAGACCTGTAAGCTTCTTGAAATACCATACGGTCTTAGGCGCCTCTTCGTAAAATAATTCCACCTCGAACACCCCTTCCGCATCAACACCCACTGTTCTTACGGTACCCCTATCTATAATCTCCATTGTCAATGCTGGCATCTGGTCCACGACAATTGCATCGTCACTCTCGTTACCTTCCCTTACCTGCTCGATATCCGCCTGCGCGAAAAACGCCTCCGCTTCTTTTTGTGTCTGCCCTACCACCATCATCCACTTCGGCTCTGTTATCGCGTAAATCTTATCTCCCTTCTGTGCATAATCTATCAATTCGCCACCCTGTACTATCTCTCCAAACACATTGTGAGAAGGATTGGGCAGTCTGCTCTCCTTATATAAATATACTTTCCCTTTCTCCGCCCCCGCACTCCGCGCGGACAGGCGATATTTCGACCTGTATTGGATGCACTCAACGGGCAAACTAAGCTGTTCTAACTCTTTCGATGCCACATATGTATGAGCTATGTCGTCCACGCTAAAAACGCCTTTGCTCGTTAGCGAAAAGAAGTGTTCACTCGACATCGGTGCATCGCGAAAGAGCTTTATCAGTGCATACGTGAATATCTCCTGCCCTTCATCTATTCCAGTATTTAAATCAGCAGTGTCAAACCCCACTCGCTCCGCCTTTGTCACAATAGGATGTATCCCCCCTATTTGATCGCCCTCCTGTAAACCCACGATAATACTTCGCCCTCTTGTCAACCTGCCTATCACGGCATCGGCACCAGTACCATAAGCAGCTTCATGTTCTCGTTTGCTTATCATAAGGTACGTCTGGCCAGGATCAAAGCCGCCAAAGCCTACGAATACATCCCACTTCTTGTAACTCTGCACTCCTTTTTCCACAGCTAAATCCGTGGCTATTGGCCCAATAGCGGTTATATCCTCTGTCTTCCATGCTACCATCCCACCGCCATTGTGAAACCGGCCATAATCTTTAAGGAATGCAGACAATGCGGGACTATCAACTTCTGCTCCTTCTTCTCTAACAATCTTTATCCTTGCTTCGCCCGCTTCTGCCGTTATAGCAAATTCATTTTTTAACTCCAATTGCGCTTTCTCTGATACAACCGCGGTTATACAACCCTGCCGGTATTCTCCGTTTAGCTCTTTTATGATGTCGCCTAATCTCTTACTTCTGACTTCTTGAACATCACCATTAAATTTGATCTGCATAATAACATTTTTAATGTAGGGGAGTTTTTAAAGTTTTTCTTTTTGTTTAGGAACAATAAGATTTTAGGGTATGAATATCGAAGTAGAAGAATTAGATAGGCAGTTCTTTTTGGGGGATGGCGAAGAGATAGCGATAAACTTGTATGGAGAAGGCGTGAAGAGCGGGGATGACTAGTGTCAAAGGTGAAAATAAACGATGGAAGTGAAACTGCTTAGAGTAACAGAAGAAGGGCGGGATTTGGTCGCCGAAGCGGCGCGGATAAGCGGAGTGCTCTCGACACAAGGCGCCAACGAAATAGTTGAGTTAATCACGTATAACGACTATTCATCGGCGCTTGAGCATATCTACTTCACTTTTGATATTGCGAAGATAAGCGTTGCGTTGAGCAGGGAACTATTAGAGCACCGGATAGCCAACCACACCGCGAGGAGCACAAGGTACATGGAAGAAAAGGGGTTTGATTACTATCACCCCCGAGAGTTAGAGCGAACTGGAAAAGAGGAAGCGGCGAAAATATATCGTGATGCGATGAAAAGCGCCAATGAATCATACACGAAACTGAGAGAACTTGGGATTGCGAGAGAAGAAGCGAGATATGTCTTACCGATGGCATTGCATACGCATTATGTGGTAACAATGAACGTTCGCAGTTTGATAAACTTCTTCATGCTTCGGCTTTGCGTAAGGGCGTCACCGGAAATGAGAGCGCTTGCAATGCGTATGTACAAAATATGTATGGGTGAATATCCCAGCATCTTCTCGAAGATATGGTGTCGAGGCTACACGTTGGGTGTGTGCCCTGAGAATGAAGTTAGACCCAAAGAATGCCCGTTCAAAAAGGTATTACCGACAAAACGAGAGATAAAAGATGAATTTGAGGACCAAGCGCGGAAAATAATAGAAAAAGAGCTTGGAAAGTCGATATAACATAGGTGGTTCCAATTTGGGTTGTTGACGGTTTGTTTACGTTTGCATCTATGAAAAAGAATAAAGGGGAGGTTTGAGGAGGAGAGTGATAATAAAGCAGTTAATGGAGGAGCACAAAATATCTTTTGCAGAATCAGAAATAGCAACTTTTACGATAAGTAAGGGACTACGGGGACTCCATACATGATGATCGGGAAAAATGTTAGGACTCAAAATCCCGCAACTTTAAAGGATGTAATCAAGAGATATAACGTTCATATCTTCTTATTCGTCTTAGCATGCTTTGTTTATTTGCCTATTGCATAGACTTGTTGCTAGTTAGAAGCAATCCCTACGCAAAGGTTTTTAATTAGATTGGACAAGTATAATTAAGCATGATATCTCTTAGGAGGGCCTTAAATAACGATAGGGTAATGAGAGCCATAACAGGGTTATCCGCATCAGAATTCAATCACCTGGCAAAGAATTGACGACTGAGGAGAAGGCGCGGAATTACGCTATCAGTGGCGTCAGAGTTCGGGTAGAGCATGCGATCGCCGGAATTAAGCGATTGCGGATAACTACTGATAAGTTTCGCAACAAAAAAGATTCTTTTTATGATAAAGCCATGTTGATTTCATGTGGGTTATGGAATTATCATTTGAAGTGCCGCTAAAACGGAGGGGGGGGGTAGTAGGTGGTATCTGTTTCTTCCATTTGATGACTATTTCGCAACAAGTATGTTGTCTCTCGTCAATTTGAAATTATGATGAAAGAACAACTAAAAGTGAGGGAACCTTCATAATGACAAAAAAAATGTGGATGGTAAGGGCAGGAGAAGATGCTTATCTTGTAGATGATTTTAAGAAAAAAAATTATGTTGCTATTGGTTGGAACGAACTTGGTGATATAAGTAACATTAAAAAGAGGGAAAATATAAAAGAATTTGTTGAACAGAAATATGACTATTCCAAAAAGAGCCAAGTTAGCACTACGGCGGGACAGATTAGTAGATTTTTAATGGATATTAAGAAAGGCGATTACGTTATATCATACGATCCAACGAATAGAGTTTATCTTGTTGGTAAAATTGAATCAAATTATGAGCATAACCCAAAGTTAAGTGATTATCATCATCTTCGAAAGGTTACGTGGTTAGGTGAGGTTAGCAGAGATAAACTATCAACTTCAACAAGGAATACCTTGGGTGCTATCTTAACTATATTTGAGATTAATGATAATGCTGCAAAAGAGATTATTGGAATTCTAGAAGGGAAAGGACCGGTTAAGGATGAAATTTCAGAAGAACTAGATGAAAAGAACCTTAAGGAAGATATGGTTTCTCGTGCTCATGAATTGATAAAAGACAAAATAATAGGACTTGACTGGGAGGACATGGAAAAACTAGTTGCAGGCATTCTAAGGGCGATGGAATATAAGACACTTATTACTGAACGTGGTTCAGATAGGGGAAGGGATATTGAAGCATCTCCTGATGGAATGATGTTGGAAGAGCCACGAATATTAGTAGAAGTTAAGCACCACACAGGACAGATGGGTAGAAAGGAAATTGGTAGTTTTCAAAATCTGATTAGAGGCAGAAAGGGTATATACGTCTCAACAGGTGGATTTTCAAAAGAAGCTAAATATGAAGCAGAAAGAAGCACTGATCAATTAACATTAATAGATGCAGATAGATTAGTCAAATTGATTATTCAAAACTATGATAATTTTGATGTTGATACAAAGTTACTTGTACCATTATCAAAAATATACTGGCCTACATAATTTTTTAGAGATGATAATACGACAAAAAAGAAATAAATATTGTCTAAGAAACATAAAATTTGCCCTAAGGTGCTTAAAATGCCAAAAAAATCAATCAAAGTTGCGGTTAATCCAAGTGTATTTAACTGGCTTAGAGAAAGTGCTGGCTGGACGGTTGAGGATGTAAGCAAGAGGCTTAAAACAAGTGTTGAGATTATTGAAGGATTTGAATCAGGAAAAAGGGAACCTACATTGAGACAATTAAGAGAGTTATCGCAAGCTTTCAAAAGGCCATTGGCTGCTTTTTTGCTTTCTAAACCTAAAAAGGAAAAGCCTTCGCCTAAAGATTACCGAATGCTTCCTGACAAAGTAGACATATTCGAGAAAAAAACTATTGCTGTGTTGAGAAAAGCAAGAAGCCTGCAAGAAATAGGAAGAGACCTATCAAGGAATATTGATTATCAGACAAAACCAAAAGTAGAAAGAGTAAAAACCACTGATAATCCCGAGAAAGTTGCAGAAAAGTATAGGAAAATATTCGGGTTAAGTGAAGAAAAACAAAAAGAATTCAAAACATCTTATGGATTTTTTAAGTATCTAAGAGACGTTCTCGGAGATATGAACATATTGGTTTTTCAGTTCTCTATGCCCGTGAAAGATGCGAGAGGTTTTGTGCTTGTAGATGCATCCCCAAATATCATCGTAGTAAGCACAAAAGACAGTATTGAAGCTAGATTGTTTTCCCTGATGCATGAATTTGCACACATCCTATTAGGAGAATCAGTAATTGATCTTCCCGATATACAGGTAACAACAGGAGATAAAATCGAACTATGGTGCAATGATTTTTCTTCATCATTTTTATTACCTCCAGAGATATCTAAAACCTTATTTGAATCCAAGCAGGGAGTTCTAACACATACAAAGATGCTTAACACATTTTCAAGAAGGTATAAAGTCAGTAAAGCTATGATTCTGTTCAATATGTTCAAATTAAAGTACATAACAAAAACTGATTATGAAGAGGTTCTTGAAAGATATAAACCAAGGGATATACTGGTGGAAAAGAAGAAAGAAAAGAAAGGAGGAGGCATGCCTTCTGATAAAAGATGCCTCTCGGAAGTTGGAACTAAATTTGTTTCTATTGTGGCAAACAATTATGACAGAGACTATATTACATACACTGATGCACTGAATTACTTATCTATCAAATCAAAAAATTTTGATAAAGTTTTAGCCAAGGCGAGAAAATGAGTTCAAATTGTTACATCATTGATACTTCATCATTAATAGAATTAAACAAGCATAATCCCAGAGATGTTTATCCTGGTGTATGGAAAAAGATAGAACGCTTGATTAATTCTGATAGGTTGGTTGCTCCTAAGGAAGTTTTCAATGAGATAAAACAGATTGATGATTCACTATCCCGTTGGGCGAAAAATCAAAGCAAGATGTTTATTGAACCCACATATAAACAAATAGAAATGGTCAAGGAGATTCTTAAAAAATATCCCTCTCTGATAAAAGTCGATAGAAGATATGATGCGGATCCGTGGATTATTGCATTAGCAATTGAGTTAACCACAAGCCCACAGAAAACATTACTAACTGTAAAAAGAATTGTCGTAACAGAAGAAAAATTGAGAGGAAATACGATAAGAATACCTTTCATTTGTAAGAAATATACAATAGAAGCTATCGATATAATTGATATGTTCAGAACGGAAGGGTGGAAATTTTAGAGTCTTTTTAACTCGATATAAGACAAAATTTTCTCTCCAAAAAAGAACGCCCTCTGATGAAATCTTTACGAAGTAAATGCAATATGCCCTATCGAGGTGGAACTCCTCCAGTTAAAGAAAAAGAAATGGAAATTTTATTGAATCTAACTTTGGCATATCCGCAATGCGTATATACCCCTTTTTGATGTACCTTTCAACTTCAGTCAAACCCCAACCGCTCACTCCGCCTCATCCACCTCATCACCAAAACTAATCAAATCCAACTGCTTATACTCACCAGCCCCGTAATTGCTCTTGACCCCTCTCGTTTTACTTATTTTCATACTCGAATCCAACGCCCCGCTCACCACAGCCCTTTTCCCCTCGAGTTCGAGTTGTTGAACCGGCTCTACGACAAATGTCTTCCTCTTTCTAAACTCTTCCCGTTTACCTTTATTCCACTGGTTCACCGGCCGCAAATAACCCACCACACGTGAATATACCTCCGCCTCTGCACCGCATTCCGGACAGGTATAATGCTCTCCCGCTATATATCCATGAGAAGGGCATACACTAAACGTAGGCGTGAAGGTAAAGTACGGCAAATGATAGTTTTCGCAAACTTTACGAATCAACCCCTTAATGACTTCCGGATCGTTTACCCGCTCACCTGCGAATACATGTAAGACCGTCCCTCCCGTATACTTCGTCTGGATAGTATCCTGCAAGTCCAACGCCTCGAAGACATCATCCGTATAATTCACCGGTAGTTGTGTGGAATTCGTATAAAATGGCTCGGATCCTGCCCTATACTCCTCTTCGTTTGCGCAGATTATTTCTGGATTCTTCTCCTTGTCTATCTTCGCCAGCCTATACGAAGTCCCCTCCGCGGGCGTAGCCTCTAGATTATAGTTATACCCCGTCTCCTTCTGGAATTCCAGTAATTTATCACGCATAAAATCTAAAACCCTTAAGCTAAACTCTCTGGCTTTTTCCGATGCAATATTCTCGCCCATCAGATTCAAGCAGGCTTCATTCATACCCAGTAAACCAATCGTAGAGAAGTGGTTCTTCCAATATTCACCAAACCGCTCTTTTACGTTTCTCAAATAAAATTTCGTATAAGGATACAGATTTTCTTCCGTAAACTTCTCTAACACATCCCTCTTTATTTCCAGACTCTCCTTTGCCAGAACCATCAACCGTTCTAAAGAGGCAATAAACTCGTCTTCGTCTTTGGCTAAAAACCCAAGTCTTGCCATGTTAATCGTGACCACGCCAATGGCACCGGTTAAGGGATTCGAGCCGAAAAGCCCGCCGCCTCTTACTTCTAACTCCCTATTATCTATCCGTAACCGACAACACATGCTCCGGGCATCTTCCGGGTTCATATCAGAATTGATGAAATTACTGAAATAGGGCACGCCGTATTTAGCGGTAAGTTGCCATAAACCTTCCAAATTACTATTCTCCCAGTTAAAGTCCTTAGAGATATTGTATGTAGGAATAGGAAAAGTAAATACCCTGCCCTTGGCATCACCCTCTGCCATCACTTCTAAAAACGCCCTATTGAATAAATCCATCTCCTCCTGAAAGTCCTTATACGTCTCGGTTTGTGCCTCGCCGCCAACAACCACACACTGGTCGGCGTAGTATTCGGGTACCGTCAAATCTATGGTGATGTTTGTAAATGGTGTTTGGAATCCCACCCTGGTAGGGACATTTATGTTAAATACAAACTCCTGCAATGCCTGCTTCACCTCTTTATAGCTCAAGCCATCATATCGTATGAACGGGGCAAGAAGCGTATCAAAATTGGAGAACGCCTGCGCACCAGCCGCCTCGCCCTGAAGTGTATAAAAGAAGTTCACTACCTGCCCTAAAGCGCTATGTAGATGTTTAGCAGGTTTGCTTTCTATCTTCCCCGGCGCCCCTTTGAATCCTTCTACCAATAGGTCAAAAAGGTCCCAGCCCACACAATAAACGGAAAGAAGATTTAAGTCGTGTATATGGAACTCACCATTTAAATGCGCTTGTCTAACTTCAGGCGGGTAAATTTTAATCAGCCAGTAAATTTTACTTATTTCTGACGATACATAATTGTTCAATCCCTGCAAAGAGAACGTCATATTGCTATTTTCGTTTACCTGCCAGTCAATCTTCTCTAAATATTGGTCAACCAGGTCAACATTCGCTCTGGCAGTAATCTCTCGTATGCCCGCATGCTGTTCTCGATAAATAATGTACGCCTTTGCCGTTTTGCGATATGGAGAAGATAATAGAATCTCCTCGACTACATCTTGTATCTCTTCCACTGTGGGTACATCACGAGGAATCGCCTGCTGTGCTAAATTCAAAACTTTAAGGCACAACTTCTGCGCTATCTCAGAATCAAATTCGCCGGTCGCAGCTCCTGCTTTTGCAATCGCGTTTGTAATCTTATCCACTTCGAATTTTACTAATCTTCCATCTCTCTTTTCAACCTTCTTGAACACAATATCTTGCCCCCTCATACTTACATAGGGTATTATAACTTTTATATTTGCTTATGGATATATATTCTCACAGGAAACGCTGAAACGGTAAAAGCGCAAAATAAAGGAGGTGAGGGAATATGGGTAAATGCGAAATGTGCGGAAAAGAAGGTAGCCGGTTGGGAGCCAATCATAAAGAGCTTGGGCGTATTATGGTCTGCAGGGAATGCTGGTCAAAACTGTACGATAAAAACAGTATGACATGCAGTGTCGGCTCTTCGGGTGGCAGTTGCTCCTGCTGCCGGTAAAAATATAAGTAGGTGTACTAAACCACGAGATTTCACGAGACTCTTCCTGTGCTAAAAGAGAAAATAAGTTCTTTTGGTAAATCTTTCCTTTTTAATTAACGAATTGTGGAAATCCGTGAAATCTTGTGGTTATTTGGATGACGTTTCAAAAGATGCTTCCCCGTTTGTTTATGGCATGGGGATGCAACAATGACCCTGGAATAGCGACAGTAAGAGCGATAGCAGAGGCTACCTAGGCTTAGGCGAGTAGAGAGTGCGCAGAGGGATATAGCGGAAGCGATATTAGTGAGTTTTCCTTTTCTGCGAACCGTTTTTGATAAAACTCTTCTTAAATGTTTAAAGAAAGAGGTTGTAGGAATCTCATGGATTTTTGCGCTTCATCACCTGGCATTCGATGTTACGATTGTTTATAAAAATCATATATAGCCAAACAATTGTGAGATATTTTAGTATTTTGCTATCGGAACCATCGAAAAAAATCGAAAAGTTTAAATACTCATAAAATCATACAGGTATTAGGTGAGAAAAGAAATGACAGAAGGACTTTGTTATGTGTGTAATAAGACGTTTACAGCAAAGGACAGGGACACAGTGGTAGATAAAGTAGTGGAGCACATGATGGAAGCGCATCATGGTTGGCTCTGGGGGGATGCGATGCAGACGAAGAATACGCTTGAGAAATGCCCGGTATGCGGAGCTGCGTTGGGTAAACTTTATGCCGCGTGCCCCGGCTGCGGTGCAGACCTTGTGGAGCAATACGCGAGGAAGGCCGCTTTGGGATACACACACTAAAAAGTAAAGATAAGAAGTTAAGAACGGGGAGCTTCTCGCGAGTTCCCTTATTTTTTTTTCTCTTTGGTCTACTTCATTTATTTTGCGTTTTTCAATTTGAGAGTTACGAGATTGGTTTTTTTATACAGTAAAATTATAAAGGGAATAAAATGGATAATTTAGATAAGAAGGTATTGAAAGAACTCCAGTTGGATTCTCGCATTTCTTTCACGAAGATTGCGGAGAAGATAGGTGTAAGCACCGCAACGGTAAGCGATAGAGTGAAGAAGCTAACAAAAGCAGGCATTATTTGTGGTTATACCGCCCTTATCGACACCTCTAAACTCGGCATGGTCACGTTAATCACGAGGATAAAAACCAAGCCGGGATATAATAGTATTCAAGAGGTGGGGGAAGCGGTAGCGGGAATGGCAGAGAGTTGTTGCGTTCACCACGTAACTGGCGATTTTGACCTGATTGTCATCTCTAAGTGCATGGGTCATGATGAATGTGGAATTATTATCCAGATGATAAAAGAAATCGAAGGTGTGGAAAGCATGAATGCAGAACTCGTGCTAAAAACGTTGAAGGAGCAACTCAAGGTTGAGTTGTGAGTGAATAGATTGCTGTTTCATCGTTGTAGTGTCCAAAAATATAAGTCTTTATTTATGGTAAGTTGTATTAACTAAGCAATTACAAAATATGGAAACTAGCATAAAATGTGACAAATGCGGTAAGCCAATATCAGGAGTGGTTTACGAGTTCAAAGGTGTTAAGATATGTGAGGATTGCTATCTGGATGAAGTAATAGCGTCTCAACCAAAATCATGCGCAATGAGATGATGATATGATGTATGGGATCGGGCAGGAGCGATGCACGTGGTGTAGAGAAGGCCTAAGCCATAATCAACGCCCTTTCGTAATATGTGCAATCCGTGTAACAGCCTATTAATCAGACCCTACACAATACGCTATAAAATCCTTGGATGGATATTCATGGATTGTTGTAGCTATAATCTTTCCGACACCGTATTCCGACACAACCAGAATCGCTCTTCCTTCCCGGTCGGTTAGTATTATCTCGCCTTCTGCGCCAATCTCTGTAAAGTAGCCATCACACAGGCATTCTTCTTTTTCCACTATCGCCGCTGCTTTATGCCCTTTTGCCACCTCTATCGTTACCCGCCACTGCCCTTTCACATATTTGATTCTTATCGGAAGCCAGTTATAGGCATCCCTATTTGAAAACGCACCAGAGACTAAAAGAGTCGCACCAGCCTTCACAAATTCTTTTAGGTATTCGCTGCTTGCTCTGAGTTCCTTTAATATCTTTGAATATAACTCATTCCCAAACCCTGCTGGCACCACTACGAACTTATAACTGGTAAAAGAAAAGAAAGGCGCTGCCAAGACTACCGGTGTTATTACCTCACAATCAAATCCACAATCCGTGAGATACCGCTTAAAAATGTGTCTTTATCCCATAATAACGCAATTTCACTCACTTGGTGTAAACTTGCCCTGCTCAATCTCCCTGAGGCACATCCTCACTTTACTCACGATTTCGTTTAGTTTCTCCTGAGGCACATCCTCACGCCTCACGATGCCGGATACGATACCCACGACTTTCCCCTGCGTCTTGCCCTCTTTATTTCTCGTGCTTACTCCGATTGCCTCAAAATCCTCATATGTAACAGGACTTTGGCAAAGGACAATAGACGGAATATTCACCTTCTTCAACACAAACCGTACTTTGTAGATGAAATGCGCCTTTACGTTACCGTGATGTTCTATAAGTAGCTTATGTCGTCCGATTATATCTATCTCCTCTAGCTCCAATCCGAAAGCTACACCATGACCTCCACCGGAAGGAGCATCTGCCGGCGTGCCATCTCCACCATTCAATATTAGTTCACCTACGTTTACGCCTTTGTCCCTTAATTCTGTGGTTACTTCACAAACCGGCTTTGGCACATGCCTGGGTCCTGGAGACATTGCAATTGCGATTACATCGTTCCGCCATGCTTTCGCAAACGTACCGCGTTGCGCCATGCCACCGCCTAATCCAAGCGCTTGCCCTTTTCTACATGCTACCAACTGCGTATCTCTACCAACTACCATTTTATTTTAGTTTGCACTTTGCCGTTTTAACCAGCTCTCAAATCATCTATCCCCGTTACTTTACCATCTTTCATGTGCGCTACTCTATCACAGACCATGTCAACAAAATCCATGTCATGCGAGACAATCAAGAAAGTAATGCCCAAATTTTCCCGCGCCGCACGTATCGAATCAGCAACGAATTTCTTCGTTATCGGGTCCATTGTGCCCGTTGGCTCATCGAGTATGGCTATTGCCGGCTCTTTCATCAATACCTGAGCGAGGACTATCCGCTGCCTTTCCCCCGCACTTAGTTGTGTATGATCTTTGGATAGTATCTCCTCGGCTTCTTCATCGCTAAATCCTATCCCTTCTAAAATAAACTTCACTTTCATTCTCGCAAGTTCCTCGGGTACCTTCACGCCTATGCAACTTGTGAGGTTCTCTAATATCGTCTTCTCGGGATACAGCGAATATTCCTGGTGTAACATAGACACGTGTGTTGCCGCCTGCTCACCCACTCCTGGAGTTGTTGCACTCCATGAAATCCAAACACCTGTATCCGCTACCCTTCCTACTTCGATCCACTTTTCGCCTGCTCTTATCTGAACAGACCCCCCTGTTACAGGGTCTATTTGCGTTATAATCCGTGCCAAGCTCGTTTTTCCCGAGCCACTTTTTCCTAATAGCCCAAATATCTCGTTCTCATTTATTGTCAGCGAAACGTCATCCACTGCCTTTACCATCCCGCGCCATACGGAATAATAATATTTCTTACAATGCCCTACCTTTATCTTCGGCTCGCCAATCTTCTTATACTCTTCTCGATCTATTTCGCCAACCTGTTTCTCAAATTCTGCTACTACCGCCTTTGAATCTCCGTATTTCACTATTTCCCCGTGCTCAAGCCATAACGTCTTTTCTGTCAGTTCGTTAATGACGTAAGGCCAGTGAGAAGTTACAACCATTGCCATTCCTTCCTTTGTACTGTCATTCAGCGCTTTGTGCACGAGCTTTGCCGTCTCAAAGTCTAACGTACCCGTGGGCTCATCTGCCAGCAGTAACATTGGGTCTAACGCCAGTTGCCTCGCAAGCACTACCCTCTGTTTCTCTCCACCGCTAAGGTCACTTGCTGGAAAGGTTACCCGATGAATCATTCTCACCGCTTTCAGCAGGTCATAAGCTCTTCTAAATCTCTTATCCGCTGGGTACTTCCTACTCTCCAATGCTTGTAATACGTTATACATGACGGAATCATCACCGTATAGACCAAAAGTGCGCTGTAACATGATGGCGACACTTCTTCTCACTTTCCTCCTCGCTTCTTTATCCTTCCAGTAATCTATCTCCTGCAACTCCAGCTCTGTTCCACACTTGATACACGCCTCTCCTACTTTACTCGGTGCTCCTACCCACTCACAGGAAGGACAAACAGCCACTCTGAATATCATTTCACCAGAAGTGGGTGCGTACTCCTCTGTACCTCTCAGCATGTGAAGCAAAATCGACTTCCCCGCACCACTCTTCCCAAGCAGTCCTAACGGCTCTCCTTCTCTTATATCCACACTCACGTTCTTCAGTACTTCTTTGCCATCGAATTCCTTGCATATATCACGGATTTTTACGAATGGTTCCTCTTCACTCATTTTTCCTCTCACCCTTCATATTGTATTATTCATTAACCAATAAACTATTTTTACATATCCCTAAAATCCTCTATCTCCGTTACTTTTCCCATTTCCATCTTCGCTACTCTATCACATACCTTCTCCGCGAAATCAAGGTCATGCGTGACAATCACGAAAGTTATGCCCAAATTCTCACGTGCCTTTCTTATCGTCTCTCCCACGTATCTCTTTGTCACCGGGTCCATTGTTCCCGTTGGCTCATCAAGCACCGCAATATTAGGCTCTTTCATTAATAACTGTGCAATAAGTATCCGCTGTTTCTCACCTACGCTTAGTTCTGCATGTGTCTTTGGTAAAATCTCCGCTATTTCTTCATCGCTGAATCCCACTCCTTCGAGCACGAACTTCACCTTCATCTTTGCCAGGTCGTCGGGCATATCCAGACCTATGCCGTGCGTGAGGTTCTCCCACATGTTGAGTTTCGGAATCAACGAATACTCCTGGTGTAGCACCCCTACAAAATGTGATTTCCACTCGGTTGTGCCGCCCACAATTACTCCATCCTCTATGAATGTCCCGGAATCCTCCTTTGATGATTCATACCATCTATCTCCGACTCGCACCCACGCCTTACCCCCTGTTCCCGAATCCAAATGGCATACAATCCGCATTAAACTCGTCTTTCCCGCACCACTATGTCCTACTACCCCGAATATCTCATTCTCATTTACTTCAAGCGAAACATCATCCACCGCCTTTACTACGCCTCGCGATGCCGAGAAGTAATACTTCTTCAGATTTTTCATTCTTATCACGGGGTCGCCGAACTTTTTAAAGTCATCGCGCTGTATTTCCCCTACTTCCTTCTCAAAAGCAGTCACCACCTCATCAGCATCGCCATATTCCACTATCTCGCCTTTATCAAACCATACCGCTTCATCGGTCAGCTCCCTAATCACATAAGGCCAATGAGAAGTGACGAGAAATGTCGTTCCACCCCTTGTGGTGTCTATCAGTGCGCGATGCACCACCTTTGCCGTCTCGTGGTCTAACGTTCCCGTTGGCTCGTCTGCTAAAAGCAAAACTGGCGCCAACGCTAACTGCCGCGCAAGTACCATCCTCTGCTTCTCGCCACCACTGAGGTCTCGCGTATCTGGCATGTTCACACGATGCAGCATCTTTACGGATTCCAGAATTTCATATACCTTCTTCAGCCTCTTACTCTTTGGATATCTAGTCCGCTCCAAAGCCTCTAATATGTTCCAGATGACGCCCTCGTCACTGTATAACGCGAAACTGCGTTGTAGCATTATAGCAATCGCACTTTTTAGTGTCCGCCTCATCTCCTTATCCTGCCAGAAATTCACTTCTTTAAACTCAAATTCCGTCCCACACTTCGGACACTTATCTCCTACCCTGCTCGGACCTTCTAACCACGTACAGGCGGGACAATACGCTATCCTGAATATTATCTCACCGCTATCCGGCGCGTATTCATCAGTGCCTCTGAGCATACGAAGCAATACAGATTTCCCTGCGCCACTCTTTCCAAGCAGCCCTAACGGCTCCAGCTCTTTTATAACAAGACTCACGTTCTTCAGCACCGTTTTGTCTTCGAACTTCTTGCTCACGTTTCTAATTTCTATAAACGTCTCTTTCTCACCGCCCATGTCTCTTTACCTCCTTACCCTTTGTTTTTTATCTCTATCACGGAAAATAACAAACGACATAATCCCGACATTCATGTTGCATGAAAATGTCGCTTCCATATTTATGTTTAAACGGGTTTTTTTTACTTAAAAACCTTTCTAAATTTTTCACCGCCTCTTCTTTAAGACCACTATATCGGGTCGCGGAGAAGCTTTAGAACCTGCAAACTCTCGCTTACATCGCTCACACAATTCCCTCACGGTAAGCGTAACGACTTCTTCCGACCCTGGTAACTTCCTCGCATAGATAAACTCCGGCTCTACGCCTACCGATTTGCTTAATTCTATCAGTATCGCATTTATCTTCTCCTTAAACACATCCACATCATCGCTCTGCAGTCCCCTCAGGTCCGCGGCGAATCCGACACAGCCGCATACCATCCCGAATACTTTCGCCTCGGGCACGAATATGTTCCCTACTAATTTCCTCAGCTCTTCCTCGAGCTTCCCCCTACAATCACCTATTTCTTCTTTCACTTTTTTATCACCTTCAACACCTTACTTGTTAGTTCATCGCAATACCGGCATTCATCACATATCTTTTTGCAGTTCTTCCATTGACTTATGCACCCATCCAGGAGTGCGTTATCTACGTAAAAAGTATAGCTAAGTTCAGAGGGGCAATCAAGAACTTCAAGCAGGTTCCCTTTGAACTCTCTATGATGATATGCCACCATGCAATTTAAAATCCAGCTTACCGTATTCGCTCTACCCGAAATCTTGAAGCCATCAATGCCTATCGCCTCGTAGTCCTTCAAGTCCTCAGGTCTTATCCAGGGCGACCTTATAATCTGCGATGGATCTCTAACACGGATGGATATGCACTTGTCAAAATAATAATCGCCAAATATATTCGGTGGTTGCGCCTGTGGCGAAGAAGATCGAGCGGCGGTTATATGCGAGAATAGGTTGAAATGCGCATGCCTGAAAGGGCACTTATACAGACAGCCTTCGTTCACGAGTACCCTGATGTCGCAATGGACAGCATTCTTTATCGCTTCTAACATCCCAAAGTCCCGGTTTATGTTTGTGTCCACGGCGATTGCATCAGCTCCAAGTGCTTCGAAGAATTCAGCACGCTGTGGCGAATCCACATGCGCCACGCATGATATGACGGTCTCCAGCGAGTAATCTCTTAAAAGCTCGACAAGATACGGCTCTGCCACCGTAACGCCATCCACACCTGCTTTATCCAACTCGTTGAAATACCACTCAAACGTCTTATAACCCTGGAATGTTAGATGATAGCCACCCAGGCATGAAGCATTCATTACGACATTCAGCTTTACCCCGTGCTGATGTGCATATTCGGTTTGTTCCTTCACCTCATCAATACGTGCTGCATGTAGTGTTGCTCTCCCGCTGCCCATCACCTCTGGCGAGCCGGCCATATAAACCTCCGCTACGTCTTTCAGGCACTCAGACTCTTTACACTCCAGTATCTCCTTCAACGCTGCGAAGTGCCCGGGATGCGGAATTATTAATCTCATTTGATTATAGTTAACGCCTCCTTTGTTAGTTCGTTACAATAGCCACATTCGCCACAGACTTTGCGGCAGTTCTTCCAGTGGTCTATTGCACCTTCCAACTTTTCGGTATCCATATAAAACATATCCCTGAGCATTTGTGGACAGTCCAGGATGTCCAGCAGGTTGCCCTTGAACGACCGTTGAGAATAGAACCTCATGCAATCTATAATCCAGTTCACCGCTTTCGTACGCCCGGATAGCTTGAAACTCGTTATGCCGATTGCTTCGTAATCTTTTAGATCTTCTGGTCTTATCCACGCCGACTTTAATATTTGTGTGGGGTCTCTCAAGCGGATGTTTATGCACTTATCGAAATAGAAGTCTGGAGCGAAAAGCGGGAAGCGCGGTTGATTTAGGCTGCTAAGATGCGAGGCGAGGTTGTAATGCGAATACCTGAATGGGCACCGGTACAAACACCCCTCGTTCACTATCAGCTTAATTTCGCAATTAACCGCCTTTACTATCCCTTCCAAAACCTTAAAATGCCGGTTTATGTTCGTATCTACGGTTATCACATCAGCACCGAGGTCTTCAAAGAATTTAGCACGCTGTGGCGATTCAACATAAGATAAAACGGATACGATGGTCTTCATCGGGAAATCACGTAGAAGCTCTACGAGGTATGGCTCCGCGACTATTACACCATCCACACCTGCTTTGTTCAGTTCGTTGAAGTACCACATAAACATCTTATAGCCCTCGAAAGTCAGGTGGTGTGCCCCCGTACACGTGGAATTCATTACGATATCCATTTTTAAGTCGTGTTGGTGTGCATATTCGGTCTGTTCCTTTATTTCTTCTATTAGTGGCGCATGCAGCACGCCTCTTCCGCTGCCCATCACTTCCGGAGAGCCACCCATGAAGACTTCTCCCACTTCATTCAACCCCTCTGCTTCTTTTACTTCTATTATATCCTTCAAAGCATCGAAATGTCCCGGATGTGGAATCATTAACTGCATTTTTTATCTCTTGATCTATACTAATTTCATATTTGATTTATAAATAAACTCATGATTTTTTTCTTTCTGTCCAAAAGGTCGGTAATTGTAGGACTATCTCTAAACACATAAAATAGCCCATATAAGCAGTGCCGAACATCTTGCGAGCTCGTTAGAGGCGCCAACGACATCACCGGTTACCGCACCAAAATTCCTTTTCGCAACGTAAGAGCTAAAACCTGCAACTATGATACCACTAAACACGATGAAAAACCGAACCGAGAACGCAGTAAAGATTAAAGAAATGAGCACGGCAGAAATAAGCGCAACCAGGTATTTCGGCATTGTAGTGGAACGTATAAATAAAGCACCCATTCCAGACTCAATACCAGAGCCTCTGCCAAGTAACAAGCAGGTATTCATGCTTAGCTTTGCGGAAACTTCTGCGATAACGAATACCGCCGCGAATTTGTAAAAAGCGTCTAAATCAAAATTAACCGTACCCTCGGTTGTGCCTAATGTGTTAATAGCAAATAAAGTCAAGAGGATAACAAATACAACGGCGAACACACCGGATATTCCGATCTTAACGTCCTTCATCGCATTGTGCTTTTTCCTGCTGTCGCCACTTGCCATTAGTCCGTCAAAGAAATCTGCTAAGCCGTCTAAGTGTATCAAACCGGTGACAAGATAAATCGCGAGTAGTGTGAACAAAGCTGCTATTTCTGGTGCCGATGCGAAAAAACAGAAAGAGACAAAAGCTACTACGGCGACGAGTAAGCCAATAGATAAAGCCGCTATTGGAAATAGGTATGTCTTTGCTGCTACTGCTTCTATTCTTGTCTCTTTTCGTATTGGTATTCGCGTTAAGAAGCTGATTATGTCGAGCATTGTAATTTTACTTATCTGATTTTTGGTATATTGTTTCTTTTGCATTAGTAGAAGCGCAGCGAAGGGGAAAGCACCAGAATTTGGTACGAGTCGAAAACTTTTTACCCTTGAGAGGCTGTCCCACAAATAAATCATCACATTTTAACACAAGAAAAACACAGAAGCCAACAAACAAACAACCAAAGATTCAAAGTACGGTACGTGCACCACTTGAGAAAATTTTGAAAAAACCCCGAAAACATCGAGATATCCCCCAAAAGTATATAAAGAAGGGAGTGGAAAAAGGGGTAAATCCAAATCCTCTTGAGATATTTTTAATAAACACCTAAATAGCAGCTACCTTAGCTGCCAAACTGGGTACCAAACCGACAATTTCACAGAATGAATACCCTTTA
>QBUM01000063.1 GCA_013180585.1 Candidatus Methanophagaceae archaeon GoMg2 | reverse complement strand
GTATAGGGTTCCGGCTATTTGGTACACACGGAGCAACACTTTATATCTGGAACTTTGAAACCGGTGCGTATGAACAACAAGATGGTGATACCTCTTTTTACTCAACGTTAGAAGGAACGATATCAGACAATATCGAGGACTACATTGACAATAAAGGCAACCTTATGATAATAGCAGAGCAAAACAGTCCGCAAAGGCGATTCCGGTGGTGGAACTTACGTTCTCGCATTGGTACGGATTATGTGAAGGTGGATATAACATGCTGAATCTGAAGGCGGAATAAGAGAGGTAAAAGAGGAATATGGAGATGACCGTGGGTGCCCTACAAAATACACGTTCCATAGATTCTCACTGGAATTGTTGGTTGGTTATTGATAATGATGTCCGCGAAGGTATGTTGAAGATGAAAGGGGGGAGAAGGGAAGGGGAATGTGTGTAATGTGGTGGGGTAATCTTATTACTAATAAAAGATAAGGTCAAATATCAATTTTTTATTAGTAATGGCAATATTTATGTATCAACCTTTTATTTTTCTGCCACCAATGCGAAAATTTCGATAACAACCACACACTTTATCCTCCACCGAAAATGCCTCTATTTCCACTGAATTGGAAAGTACTTTCTTTATATAGGGCATCCCTGTTTCTCCTTTTATATGAGAATGAGAAAAACGGGAAGGCAGGAAAAAACCGTATGCGCACAAGTATGTGCAAACGTTCAGAGCAGAGTTCTGAAGTGGTTGACGTTCATCCATAATTCAGCGGGTGAAGGCGCGGGAATAAAAGTCAGGGGGGGAGAAGGAGCGCTTAAGAAAATACCTTTTCCAAAAAGCAAATAAAAAGAGTTAGGAGGTGATGTAGAAAAAATGAATACAAAAGGAAAAATAGTAGTAGCATTGGCGGTAATGATGGTGGCGGCTGCGATGGTTGTGCCCGCGGTGATGGGTGATGATGTCGAATATAGTGCGACCGTTCTCGCGGTGCAAGATACTGTAATATGCACTAATCCCGCTCTGAATGGTACCTTTGGTGACGTTTTAGTGGGACAAAGTCGCTCTATAAACCCGTCATTTGCTTTGAAGAACACAGGCGGTTGGGATGCCATAATAGAGGCAGCGTTTAACACTAACGGAACTGGTGCTGCAATAGACATTTACGGTTTGGTTGGTACTGACGCTACTAATGTGATACCCGGAACCGCGGTTGCACTTAAAGCTGTTGGTCTTATTGGAGCCAAGACGTATTTAACCACTGACGGGAGTGATACAGTAATACCACCGAATCTGCCTGATGACGGGGTATGCTACAACTATGACGCCCATCTTGATGTGCCAGGTAGCGCAGTAGCAGATACCTATACAGGAAACGTGGTGCTATCGTTCTCGAACGCATAGGCCTAAGAAGCAGTAATACCCAATTTTTTCTTTTTTTTCTTCTTAAAAATCAGGGGTTATTTAAATGTGATTATAGACAAAGTAAATTACACATGGAGTGAAAAATGCAAAACATGCTAAGAAAAATGGCGATTGCTCTATTCGTAATAGCCATATTTACAGGTACTGGCAGTGGTCTTGGCATGCACGATAAAAATTTTGGCAATGTTGAGCAAGGAAGGACATATACAGGGACTGTTGATATTATTACCTCGGAGATGGATTTTGACAACGATTTCGTCATCGAAAAAAGTGGTGAGCTTGCCGATTGGATTGACGTGAGCCCAAAAGAGTTTGATTTAAAGGCAGGGAACACTCAAACCCTTACAGTCACGCTAACAGTTCCTGAAGATGCTAAACTTGGTGAATACACCGGAGTAATCAAGGCAGCCGGGCAAAGAACAGTACCTACTGCCGAAGAACCCACTGGAGGCGCAGGGGTAGGCTATAAGGTTGCAGTCAAGTCCAGATTGCGTGCTACTGTAATCAAACCAGGCGCCGTTGAAGCAGTAACTATTCTCAACGTTGATGCGCCAGAGCGAGTAAAGCCCGGTTCTGTTGTGAAGTTCGATGTTTTGATAAAGAACACCGGCAATGTGCCCGCCACGGCGAGCCCGACACTAACAGTAAGCAAAAGCGCTGAGGCGGTAGCAACGATTCCCGGTGTGCCAATCGAGTTGAGTGTTGACGAGGAGAAGACGGTTAAGCTATACTGGGAAGCACAGGAAAAAGGGCTTTATACCGCGGTTGTAGCGGTTACCTGCGGTGAAACGACAACGACTTCCGATCCGGTAAGCCTAGAAGTAGGCAAAAGCACTATACCTGCCTTACCGGCATTCGCAGTTGTAGCTGCGATACTTGCTGCGGTACTATTGCTCAGGCTCAAGCGAGGGCTAAGACGAAAAAGGTAGCGCTATGAAGAAGTACAAGTATGTCATAATTCCGGTGGTTGTAGCAGTGGCTTTATTGCTCGCCTGGTACCTACCGCTATCAACAACCACTGAGGTGTTGCCGGTGAGTGTGAACGTAACGGCGGAGCGAGTAATAGGCGTGCACATGACGAAGGAGGAACAGAAAGAGTTCAACTTTGGCATAACGTTCCCAGGCGCAGTGACAACAAAAGCAATGAACCTCTCGCGGGGGAACTCGCCACCAGCACGTGTGCATATAGATGTCAGTGGTGACATAGCGCACTGGATAAAGCTTGATAAGAATGAGTTCGTGCTCGATAAACCCACGCAGGTGAACGTCACACTTACAATTCCAGATAGTACAGAAGCAGGTAGGTACTCGGGCAGCGTGGCCATACGCTATACCGCTACTTACTGCACGAGCTTGGTCCATAAGCTTACTCGTCTGTGGGATAACCAAGGTGTTAAGTAAAGCTTAGAAGGTTAATACTAATAAAAATGGTATTTGTTTGTCTAACCACAGATTACACAGATTTTCACGAGAAACATTAATATAGATCCGGTTTAAGCACTGGACGAACACAGGCAAAAAAACGTGCACTTCTTCTGGTTGGACACAATATGACTTCAAAGCTAATAAGGAAGAAGTGAAATACATCCGCATAACAAAACCCGGTGGTAGACGATGGTGGCGACTCATGGGCTTGGATGCCGTATACGCTGAGAGCACCCCCAACTAAAAGTAACCAAAAAATTTAGAAACAGGGAGCCGTTCTCTTTTTCT
>QBUM01000064.1 GCA_013180585.1 Candidatus Methanophagaceae archaeon GoMg2 | reverse complement strand
GTGTTTTTCTTGTGTTAAAATGCAATGATTTATTTGTGGGACAGCCTCTATAATGCTTAAAGAAGGACTCCATATACTAATTCCTACGATGAATATCAGTGTTAATGCGAGTGAAAAGATAAAAGAAATTGTTAGGCATGAATTTATCAATCCTTTTTTGTCTTCTCTCTCCGGCAGAAATCGTACTAAAGAGATGTCAAACCCCAAAAGTGAGAGCATCGAGATCAAGCCCATTGTAGCGATAATTGCGGAAGCAAGTCCTACTTCTTCTGTAGAGTAAAACCTTGCAGCAATAAGCCAGAAGAAAAATCCAGCGCCTGCAGAGGTTACAGATGAAAGCATTAAGAAGTATGCGTTTTTGAAGAGCGGGTCGTTTAGGTGTTGCTTTAGTTCATTGCGGTTTTTTGGTATTCCGAGTTTCATGGTATCCCGTTATATTTTTCACGAGAAATAAATTGTGCTTACTGCATTCTCGGCTCAAAATATCTTAACCACTGAACTATGAAATATTAATATGTCCCCTTTTCTCACAGGCTTTTTTTCATGCAGCGAAAAGCTTATATGTCCCCTCGTACGATTATACACACAATAAATGAATTACCTAACAGAGGTGTGTGTGAGAGATGAATAGAGATCTGAATGGAATATTAAAATTAGTAACTGTAGTCGTTTTATTGAGTTGTCTATTTAGCATTGCGGCGGGTCAGGACCCACAGGGTTCTATCAAAGTCACGTCGGAACCATCAGGAGCCCAGGTATACTTAGATGGTGAAATGTTTGTTGGACCTTTGTCTACAACACCCACCACGATTAAGGCACCCCCCGGCCCTCATACTATTAAGCTCTCCCTTGTCGGTTATCAGGACTGGTCAACCACGGTACAGGTAACGGCTAACGAAACATCAGAAGTACATGCAACATTGGATCCTGTTCCCACTCCAACACCAACGCCCACACCCACCCCAACACCACCAGCAACAGGGTCTATATCGGTCACTTCTTCGCCCACTGGTGCCTCGATAGGTTTAGATGGTCAATGGTGGGGCATGTTGTATAAAACACCGGACACGTTAAAAGATGTAAAGCCCGGTCCCCATACAATTGAGCTCTCGCTTGACGGTTATCCCGATTGGTCAGCCAGTGTAGACGTAAAAGCAGGTGAGACTGCTTACGTACACCATGATTTCCCGGCTCCTACACCCACTCCCACAGTTAAACCAACCACAGGTTCTATCAAAGTTACTTCTTCGCCCTCCGGAGCATCTATTTCTCTGGATGGCGAATACAAAGGAACGACTACGCTTACTATTACTGATGTATCCCCTGGTAAGCATACCATCAAACTCTCTTATGAGGGTTGCGAGGACCGTTCAACAAGTGTACAGGTAACAGCAGGCGACACGTCATATGTATCTATGACTTTGTCATGCCCTCGGCCACCGAAAACGGGTTATATCCGCGTTACTTCGTTACCTTCCCGTGCACAAGTTCGTTTGGATGGTGCATATAAAGGGACTACTGCCATTACTATATCTGGTGTCTCGCCCGGCTGGCATAGGCTTAAGCTCTCTCGTTCAGGTTACCATAGCCAGTCACCAGACGTAGACGTATCAGCAGGCAGCACTTCCTACGTAGATGTTACATTAGACCCCGTCAACTCACCGAGTTCTATATCAGTCACTTCTTCGCCCTCCGGTGCATATATTGACCTGGATGGTGACTATACGGGTGCTATAACACCAAAAACTATATCCGGTGTCTTACCGGGTGCACATATAATAAGATTACGATACAGCGGATACTATGACTGGTCAACCACTGTTAATGTAGCATCGGGGAACACAGCATACGTATATGGGGCATTGACGGTTATCTCTTCACAAACACCGGGTTCTATATCGGTCACTTCTTCGCCCTCTGGTGCATACATAAAATCGCTGGATGGTATAAGCTATAATGGCGTATTAAAAACGCACTGCACGATTCCTAATATAAATCCCGGTACTCACGTAATTGAACTCACTCTTGCGGGTTATGAAGACTGGTCAACAAGCGTAGGTGTAAATCCGGGCGAAACCGCAACCGTATCTGCAACTTTAGTTCCAAAACAGACACCCACAACAGGCACTATCACAGTCAGTTCTGAGCCATCAGGCGCAAATGTGTACTTAGATAACGCATAAAAAGGCTTAACCCCGATTACTATTCCAGATGTGACACCCGGTAATCATACGGTTGAACTCAAAGAGGACGGTTATTCGGATTGGTCTACAAGCGTGCAGGTGACTTCTGGCAGTTCGCAGTCCGTATCTGCATTAATGACAGAAGGCTCTGCTTCCACGCAAAAAACTGCTACTTCCGTGTTGTGTGCTATATGTGCGTTGATCATAAGTGGTGTTGTTGTCGCAAAAAAGCGAAAGTACAAGAACCGTTAAGCACTGCTTTGGGGCAAAAATAGCAGAAGAGAAATATTACGCTTGTATTTGTTTGGCTAACACGAGAAAATAAGACGCTGTAAAATATAAGATACAAATCTAACCGATATGCTGCGTCCAGTGTCATCTTCTTGTGTTAATCTCGTGGTTTTTTTTCGCCTTAGCTGTACAAACAGAAAAGTTTAAATAGAAGGAAGTTCTATCTTATTATACGTCCTCCAAAAAGTCTGGAGGCATAACATGCTCCAAAAGATATTAGAAATAGGGAAATCGTACAAAATTGCCGTTATGGGTTTCCTGCTGATCTTCTGTCTGCTGGCAACCTATTATTTCCACTTTATTTTGAAAATTGAAATTATCTTTACGCATTTCTTCTATGTGCCTATCATTCTTGCGAGTTTGTGGTGGTCACGCAAGGGCATAGTGGTTGCAGTATTCCTGGCTTCACTGCTACTTGTTTCTCACGCCCTAAGGCCTTTTGAAACCCCATCTGGAGTGACTTGACGCGGGCATCCATGTTTGTGGTTGTCGGGACGGTGGTTGCCATCTTGAGTGAGAAAAGGCAGGCGCTTGAGGATAAACTGCATGCGTACAGCAAGACCCTGGAGCAGCGTGTGGATGAGCGTACGAGCGCGCTGAGAGAAACAGAAGAGAAGCAGCGGGCAATTTTAGATGGCATCAGCGATGCCGTCATTGTTCTGGATGAAGACCAGAATATCACATGGGCAAACGACATCGTAGTGAAACAGTACGGGGCGGTTA
>QBUM01000065.1 GCA_013180585.1 Candidatus Methanophagaceae archaeon GoMg2 | reverse complement strand
TATGCCACTTAAAAGCCTCGTCCGCCGAGAATGAATGATTGCCACCATCGGATTCGCCTATAATTACGTTATCTGCTCGGTCTTTAATAATTTCCAGCAGATTTCTTAGCAATTCTGGAGATGTAGTAATCCCTTCTTTATAATAAGGGAACGTAAAATTAGGTTTAATAAATACCGTAGAGTCCGTTTTAACTTGATTCTTCCAGTTGATGGACTCAAGACCGTTGAGTAAATCTTCTTTTAGGTTTGCTACTTCTGTTATCCGTGCGGAATACATTTCAATCACCTCTTGCAATATTATTAAATCAGTCCATCTAAGGTTTCAAGCGGCGAGAAATAACCCTTTTCAACCATGTCTAAAAGTAACGTATTAGCTTCCTCAATAGATAGAAGTCCTTCTCTCACCGCATCAACTAAAACTCCAATGGTTCCTGAAACCGGGATTCCCCTTCTCTGAGCAAGTTTTCTTGCATCCTTGTCGTCAGTTAATACCTTCATATCTCTTGATATAGCGATGCTCAGACAAGAAGTCTCTCCTTTTCCAAACGAATCCGCAAACAATCTAAAGAGAAACTCTTCTTGTGGTGTCTCTATCTTTAAAACTCTAACCCATTGCCAATCCCTTTTGGGCAAAACATTACTCTGCTCGCCTCGCTTTAGTTCCACTAAAACTTCTTCAGTAGTAAAAAGAGTCTCTTTAAACACCCTAGCCAGAATATCTTCTCTTTCGATCAACGCAAAATTCGATAAAACGGTATTATCCACTATAACTGCCCCTTTTTCCACGCCTTTATAGCCTCCACCTCTGCTATCACTTCCTCTTTAGAGAGTCCACGAATTGGAACACCTTTCTCTCTCAATTCGCTTTGCAACTCCAGCCGATGCACCCCAAGTAACTCCGCAGCTTTTCCTAAATTTATCTTTTCGTCTAAATATGCGTTTATTACCACGGACTTATAAAGAGCTGGTTTCCTCTGCCATAATTCTTCAAGCGCCACTTCTAAAATCTCTGGCTGAATTTTGCCTAATTTACACAATTCTTCTATCTCCCATTCCATCTTTTTAGCCTCATCCTGTCCTTATTTTCTTTTCTACCGTACCTTTAATATGATTCCGATTTATTTGCTTTTTAGTTTATAATAACCCTAACCATAGTTAAATGTAATCCGTAATAACATCCTCCAAAACCCTCTCAAACTCATCTGTAATACTATCCCAGCTATACTTCTCCACAAACCTTCTCGCCTTTATACCTTCTTCATTAGCACGCTCAGCTCTAACGAGCTCAATTGCTTTCTTCAAGACCTCTTCTGGCGTATCCACGTAAATAACGCCATTATCGTCACCAAATTCGGTCATCACACCCGGCAGCCGTGTTGTAATCACCGGCTTCCCCATCGCCATGTATTCGTACAACTTTATCGGCACTATATCCTGCATTATCTTTTCGTCAGGATATGCCGGCAGCAGACAAATATCAGCAGCGGCGATGAATTCCGGAATCTTTTCGTATGGTTGATTGCCTGTTAGAATCAATTGACCACCTAAATCATAGTCTTCGCTTATTTGCTTAAGGTCCTCGAACGCATCGCCCTTTCCAACAATAAGAAGTTTTACTGTTTGTTTTTCATCTCTCATTTTGGCTAACTCTAAAGCTACTTCCTTTAATCCTGAGAAGTGATATAACCAGCCCATAAAAAAGAAAACAAAATCGGATTTATTAAGACCATACGTTTTACGGATTTCATATCCATCTAAATTGGGATTAAACCTTACCAGATCAATACCAGCACCGATTACGCAGGTCTTTTCTTTGGCTGCCCCTAAGTCTGTCACGAACTCAGCCAACTTTTTATTTATTGTGATTACTCTGGACGAGTTCTTTAGTGTACACTTTTCAAGATAGCTACCTAAAAACTGAACTTGTTTAATCGCGATCAACGTATGCAAAACGTCAATCCAATAATATACAAACGGAATACCGCGCTTCTTGGCGATCTTAGCTGCTAAATAGGTATTGATAATCCCGAACCCTACGATGACTTCAGGTTGGAATTCTCGTATCTGCCGTTTTATCTCTCTTTTATGCGCGAACCAGAGTGAAAGATATTCCAGCACGGGAATTTTTAAAGTTGCGGGTCGAATTACCTGTATATTCGCTTCCGGATATATCTTGTGTACATTCTCGAATACCGCTCTTTTCGTATACCGTTTCTTATGTTCTTCTTTTCTCCAATCAATATCATAGTCAATAACCCTGATTTCGTGTGCTTTCTGCGATAGCCGCTCCATAAGGTGATGTTGTTGATGCGGATTCCTTTTTAGCCAGTCCGACTCTTGAACAACTAAAATCCGCATGTTTTAGAACTCCGCACTCCGCTCTGTGTCGCCCCAATTCTCGGTAAACCACGCCTGCATCTTCTTTAACCCTGCCTCAAACTCCATCTGCGGCTCGTCATACCAACCCCCTTTTTCTGCTAAATCCACATGCTGAGTTTGCACACCATATCGCTTCACAAAATCCAAATTACTTTTGTCCTTATCTAAAACCGTCACTTCTTTCATATCATAATTCTCGGATTTGAGTACCCGTACCAGATTCCGACCCACAAAACCTGCCCCGCCGGGGATTAATATTCTAAACTTTTCCATGATTTGCGTTCCTTTTTGGCTTCTATATCTCATAAATGGTTATCCCTTATTATTCTCTTTTCTATTACTTTCCCTTCATTATATCTCGGCACGATAATAGAAACAAACGGTTGGAACGCATAATCTTCATTTTCCGGCTTTGATCTTAGTGCAACTATAGCCATCAACAAAGGATAGCCAACGAACTGCCATATAAACACGAACGTAAGCACGTAAAGTGAAATAATGATTAGGTTCATCGTATCATCCCACCTTTCACACCAACATCATTATCAAAGTCCGTGACCAAATTCTCCAACCAATTATTCGCCGGGATGCAACCAGCATCCGTAAACGCCACAATATTCCCACAGACACGCAAAACTTGCCCTACGCATCGCACCGTGCCATAATCATCATAAACCATGGTGACCGATTTTTTTTTTTGCCTCGTTCTTTACAGGGATTACAACCGATTTTTTTGGTATTTTATTCCAAATCATATGGCTAAAGCCTTAACCACTCCTCTCTTGAAATACCTATTTCATTGATTATTTCACGAATTAAACCCACGCTTA
>QBUM01000066.1 GCA_013180585.1 Candidatus Methanophagaceae archaeon GoMg2 | reverse complement strand
ATCTCAGCAGGTGAATAAGAATAGCGATTTATTTGCATTTCTACATATTTCAAAGCAACTTCGGGATGTTCTAAAATTGCACCTTTCAAGCTTCCGGCATCGCACCCGTATTTGAACTCTTTTGGTTGTATCTGTACCTCACCTGTAATTGCACTTTTGAAAACGCCGCTGATTTCATACGTTGTCTTTGGCTTTTCAGCACGAAGTTTGAAATATACACGTTGCGCACCTCCTTTCGGTATTACAATACCATATTCCTTCGGCACAGAGATTTTGAATGCGCCTAAATGTGTTTCATATGGTATTTCAATTTCTATACCTTCTATTTTTGCTTCTTCTATTTTGAGTGCGGAAGATGTTTCTAACTCAATATCCCACTCTTCTATAATAATAGTATCTGAACTGTTTTGTAGTGAAACCGCAAACCAGTATGCACTGGGATCATAGCGATTTATCCATTCTTTCATGCGTGGTAACGCTCTCTTAACAAAATCTCGTTTGCAAGGATCAAAAATTGCTCTTTCGATAGTAACTGGTTTTAACTTCTCTTCCGCACGACTCTTGAGGTTCACTGCATCTTCAAACATTGGCTTTATTGCTAATGCTTTATCAACGCACCGAATCGCGTCCTCATATTTTTCTAAATTAAAAAGTGCGAATCCTTTGTGGTACCATGCACTAGCATACTTTGGATTAATCTTCAACGCATTGTCCAAACAGGTCATTGCCACCTCATATCTTTTTAAAGTGTTGAGGGCATATCCCTTGTGACTCCACGCGCGAGCGTTCTTTGAATCAATCTCTAATGCTTTATCAAAGCACACTATCACTTCTTCATATCGCCCTAAGTTCTCAAGTGCATATCCTTTATTACGCCATGCTCTGGCATGTTTAGGATTAAACCCTAATGCTTTCGTGAAATATTCTATCTTCTTTAGCAGGTTTGTCGCTTTTAATCCACGATTAAACCAATTTTCGGCTGCTATTGCAAGCTCACTTGTTGGGTCGCGGATCGGTGGTTCTTGGGTGGTAACTGGTTTCAGTTTCCACTTTTGGTTATCTCCACCCATGTAACGGAATTGGTGAATTATAGCTCCGTCATCTTTACTCTTGCTTTTTACATCCAAACACTTGCCACTGTGTTTTGCAATAATGCAGTAGTAGCCATTTCCAACAGGTTTCAATTTCCAATTTTGGTTATCTCCACCCCAATAATGGTATTGCATGATCTTGGCTCCATTATTTTTACTTATACCGCTGACATCTAAACACTTGCCACTGTGTTTTGCAATAATGCAGTAGTAATCATTTCCAACAGGTTTTAACTTCCATTTTTCGTTATCTCCTCTCCAGTAATCCCATTGTATAATGTTAGCACCATCATCTGTGCTTATGCCACCGACATCCAAACACTTACCGCTATGTTTTGCAGTAATCACATAAAACTCACTTTCGTTGAAGGGTAATGGCGATGGAGTAGATGGGCATTTACGAGTGATACGGTACATTGCTTTTATTTTATCTCTTTTTATCGCAAAACGTTTCTTCCCGTGATAAAATGATTTAGCAGCCACTTCCTCAATGTGTCCTCGATTGACCCATTTCCATTTGCCTCTTAGTGATATTGCCTTCACCAACTGACTTATACCTGCATAGCAGTTTTCATCCAGGTCAACCAAGAACTTGTTCTTTTTGTCATGCCGTAAGATATAAGCCATTAGCTTACTCAGTTCAGACAATGTTTTCCTGTTTATCGGACTTGATGGTTTTGACTTCTCTTTTCTTCCGAACCACCTCCTACCTTTAGCCCCCCTTAAATACATTTGGCCCAAAATCCCCCTCCCGCAAACTCCTCGTCCTCAACTCATACACCCTAATCCTCTCATACGGCTCCTCCGCCAACTTCTCCAACCCCGGATTCATCTCATCCAGCATCTTCCCTATTGCATCCGTGCACAAGAATTTTATATCCCTACCACTTTTCTTGTGCTCAACGCAATACATCGCCAATTTATCGTAAACCGATTCATCCACCAACCCCACCCCCTTCTTTTCTGTATGTATCTTCAATATCGCCTTACACGCCTCGAAATCCGGCAGAGGTATCTTTATCTTCTTCCCGAACCTGCTCTTTATCGCCTCGTCTATTGCGTCAGGCGTATTCGTTGCTACAATCACCAGCACAAACTTCTTACCGCTTGTTTTTGAGCCAAGGCCATCCAACTCCGCAAGCAATGTAGATAACCCTCTTCTCGATTCTTCATCTATGTTCGCACCTCTACTCAACGCAATCGAATCGAACTCGTCTATAAACACAACCGAAGGCGCTTCTTCTCGCGCTACCTCGAACAATGCCGACATGATTTTTGGCGATTCCCCATAATATTTCGATAGCATCTGACTTACTTTCACATCGAAAAAAGTAGCAGCTATGTTCTTTGCGACTGCCGCCGCCATGAGCGTCTTTCCGGTTCCTGGCGGTCCGTAAAACAAAATCGTGTTCCACGCCTCGATTGCCTTTGGCTTGTTCTCGATAATGCCAATCACAACTGATTTCTTTATCAAGTCCTTAACCTCTTCTAAGCCGCCGATGTCATTCCAGGATGGCAGGCTTTCTTTTTCCTTCCGCATGACGTTATCTCTGATGTATTGCACGAATCCCGTTTTTGCTTCGCCGCTTTGATGTTCTGCCTTTGTTTCGCTTACTCCAGCGGTTTTACTAGTTTTTAATTTTGTCGCGGCACCCACGAACTTCTCAAACGCATCGTAATACTCTCTCTTCTTCGTCTCGTCTTCCGTCTTCTTTACTAAAACCGCGCAATATTTGCTGCATCTCAGATATTCCATGCTTGCCTTCTCATAGTCTCCGCTGTCGTAATACTTTTTCGCGTTCTCTTTGCACTCTTTTAATTTGTTCAGGTATTCTTGCTCTAATAATGGGTTCATCTTTTTATGCCCTCCCGTTTTACAATCGTTTCTTCATCTTCTTATACACACTCTTCCGCTTCTCTACAATCATTTCAGCATAGCCACTATCTCTTCTTCACTGAGTCCTTTTATTCCCTTTCCCACTTCTTCTGCTCTCTTATTCACTTTTTTTATGAATTCTGGTTCCGTTAAAATTGCCAACTCGTCTAACCGATCTTCTATCTCTTCGATTAAAATTCTAATCTCTTTTCTATTTACCAATACCATGTCCTGGGTCATCTTTTATCACCTCATATTTAGCTTTTCAAAAACT
>QBUM01000067.1 GCA_013180585.1 Candidatus Methanophagaceae archaeon GoMg2 | reverse complement strand
CTTGAAAGAAGCAAGCCCAAAGGATATATAAAAGCAATTACTTTTTATCATTATCGAAAGTGAAAACTGAAATGGTGGAACTCGTCCTTTAGCGTTACCATTTTGCAACAAGTCTTATGTTCCCTCATACCTCCTGATTCATTCCGAGTGTGGCTTACGCAGAGGCGTGGAAAAAGCTTTCTCCACTGAAGGTCGGTGTATGGCATTGTAAGAACAAAAGGGAATTATACGCCCGTCTGGTGTGGCATAATGGATGCCGCATCGCTTAACCCGTTCAAGGTCGAAATTAAAAGCATCCTGGAAGTGCATTACACCAATAAAAATCGTTTTGCGATGGAACTTAGCAAGAGAATCGCGATTCCCCTCCTTTAACATATCAGTAAAAGTGGTGAAGTTTTCGTTGAACACATCTGGCGCTTTTTCACGGTCTATAAACTTCTCGCCCGACAGTATCAGCTTTGCCATCGTCTTTAGTCTACCAATCCGCGATTTCTTTATCTCCACGGCACCCTCCATCAGAAACTCCATCAGCCCTTCAACATCAATGAACTCGGTTATTGGTATAAACTTCCCATTCTCAACAAACACATACGTGGCAGCACCGCAGTGCGGATGGACCGTAAACTCCAACAGGGGTATCCCTTTCCATGCCTCCACGAAATACGAGAAGGGAAGGACAAAAGGCACGGGATAGAAACTTTCACGAGGTATTTCGCCGTCTGTCTGTTCCTCTAAGCGTTTTATGAAATCGGGGATTGTAAGCCGTCTTTCCTTCCTTTCTGACTCGTCCACCCGGCCTTCAAACGAAATAGGTTGAGCATTCACGCCTCTTACCACATCCAGATTCTTTGCCGCAAACTTTACCATATCGCCTATTTGATGGTCATTTACGCCTTTCATTAGCGTGGGCACGAGCATCACACTGCGTAATCCGCCCTTACGACAGTTCTCAATCGCTTTTAACTTCGTCTTTAACGCAGGTATGCCTCGTAAAACCTTATACGGCTCGTCAGTCACACCATCGAATTGCAAATACACGGTATGCAAACCCGCTTCTACTAAATCACGACAGAACTGCTCGCTATTCGCCAGCGCTATGCCATTTGTGGCAACCTGGACATGAGCAAAGCCGATTTTATGCGCCATCTTTACTATATCTACAAAGCCTTCTCTTATCGTTGGCTCTCCGCCCGCAAACTGTACCGCTGGACAAGGCGGCACCTCACTCCTGAGTAGTTTCATCATCTCTTCCAACTGTTTCATTGTCGGCTCGTAGAGATAACCCGCAACCGCGGCATTTGCAAAACAGGTGGGGCAATGCTGGTTGCACCTGTTCGTGAGGTCTATAATCGCGAGCATTGTCGAACTCTTATGCTCGGGACACAGCCCGCAATCGAATGGGCAGCCCTTATCTGTCTTTGTTAGCGTGATTCCTGCTTTACCTTCGTACTGCCACCTTGCAAATTTGTGATAGAGCTCGGCATCAGACCAGTACGTGTCATCGAATTCGCCATGCTCCTCACATCTCTTCTTTATCAGTATCTTGCCATCGGATTCATACACTTCCGCATCTATCACTTTTAAACACTGTGGGCACAGTGATTTCGTTTTCATCTTCATCTCGTTCATTCGTTATCCATATCCTCGTACACATCTTCAACAGTTTAATAAAGGGGATGTGCATAAGAATATATAATGTTAGATAATAAGCCATAAAGGTGTTTGAATGAAAAATATGCCAACCGCAATAGAAGTCGTAGAAGGGATAAAAACAGGAACTATATCGTGTGAAGAGCTGGTATCTAAAATCTATGAGCAAATAGAGCAAAGCGAACTAAATTGCTTCATCACGTTAAACAAGGAGGGCGCTCTTGAACAAGCGATAGAAGTGGATAAGAACAGAGCAGAAGGCGAGTACAAGCGAAAGAAACTGCTTGGGGTGCCCATAGCCATTAAAGACAGCATATCTACGAAGGGCATTCAAACTACATGTGCATCGAAGATTCTTACGGGTTATGTTCCACCCTACGATGCCACGGTAGTAGAGGCACTGAAGCGTGAGGGAGCGATAATATTAGGAAAAACGAACATGGACGAGTTTTGTATGGGTACTTCAACAGAAACGAGTTATTACGGAGCTACAAAAAACCCGTATGACCTCAGCCGTGTACCGGGAGGCTCTTCAGGTGGCAGTGCCGCGGCAATATCGGCGGGCGAGGCAGTTCTCGCTCTTGGTTCCGATACCGGAGGCTCTATCCGATGCCCCGCTTCTTTCTGCGGTATCACCGGACTAAAGTCCACTTATGGGCTCGTTTCGCGACACGGGCTTATTGCGTATGCGAATTCGTTGGAACAGATAGGACCGATGGCATCAAATGTAACCGATACAGCACTGCTCTTGGAAGTATTATCGGCGAAGGATGAACATGACTGCACACAGGTAAAGCTAAATAATAACGCATCTACGAACTACTGCTGCTCGTGGCTAAACGAAGCGGAGAACGTAAGTGACATTTTTAAAGGCATGAAGATAGGAGTTCCGAAGGAGTTCATAGAGGGCGTTTCCCCCGAAGTAGGAAAGGCGGTTTGGGATGCCATACACAAATTCGAGGAGTTCGGTGCAACGTACGAGGAAATAAGCATGCAAAGCATGAAATATGCACTTACTTCGTACTATCTCATCGCGATGTCCGAGGCGTCATCAAACCTTGCGAGGTTTGACGGGTTGCGTTACGGGCTCAGGCCGGACAAGGACGAGGACTGGCACACTACATTTTCGCGGATACGGGGCGGAGGGTTTGGAGAAGAGGTAAAGAGACGGATTATTCTCGGTACTTATGCACTTTCGGCGGGTTACTACGGTAAATATTATTTGAAGGCGTTAAAAGTGCGTACGCTGATAAAGGACGAATTTGATGATGTCTTTAAGAAGCATGACATATTAGCAATGCCGACGATGCCCTTTGTCGCTTTTAAACTCGGAGAAAGGATAAAAGATCCACTCTCTTTGTACCTGGCGGATGTTAATACTGTACCTATTAATTTGGCGGGCGTTCCTTCTATATCCATCCCGTGTGGTTTTTCACAAGGATTGCCAATTGGCTTGCAGCTCGTGGGTAAGCATTTCGACGAGGATAAGATATTGAGGGCGGCTTTTGGTTTTGAGCGCATCTTTCTTAAGAAGTAGATATTTGTATAGCAGGGGTAAAACCACGAGATTTCACGAGATTAGTACAAGATTTTGGGGTTAACAGATGCTGTCC
>QBUM01000068.1 GCA_013180585.1 Candidatus Methanophagaceae archaeon GoMg2 | reverse complement strand
CTGATGATGCAATTATATAATTATATGTTCCCTAATCTTGGTCGAAGTTAAGGTTGAAAGAGATAACCAGAATATATTTACCGTGCAACAAATAGAAGACGCGAAGCATCATGACATTACTATCTTAACAACCTGGGATTTGTTTCTTTTGATTAGAGGAAGGATGAAGTGGGGGTGGGATCCTAAGGCAATTCAGGAACTTTTCTACAAGAGTGGGAGAATGCCCAGGCTCCCTACCATTTACAAGCCTATCGGGGAAATCGTTAAGTATTGGGAGAAACCATGTGTGGTAGGAGTGCAAATTTCTGAAAATAAACTACATAAAGGCGAGCAAATTGGATACGTCACCCCTGATGCATATTTAGAGGAAGAAGCTTTATCGCTGCAAGTTGAAAATCAAGAAGTTGAAGAAGTTTTTCCGGGACAGTTGGTGGGCATCAAAACAAAATACCCTAAGAATCTCTTGCGCAATGGAACGATTGTGTGTGCAGTAACAAAAGAAGAGTAGGATGAAACTGCACATAACAAAGGATTGACGTTTTCATCCTTTATGGTCGCTTCACCAAAACCGCCTTCGGTAGATTCGGCAATTACACAAACGTTCTACGCTACACAGCGAAATGTTTTATAATGTATCACAAAACCTCATACCCCGTATTCCGCTGCGCTACCGGCCTGCCAACCGATTTCACCGCTTTAATAATCTCCTCCACCCGCGCCGGCTTATGCTCCTTCCCCGCCGCAGTCACAACGTTCTCCTCCAGTATCGTACCCCCGAAGTCGTTCGCCCCGAAAAACAATGCCAACTTATCCACCTCGAAGTCCTGCGTAAGCCACGACGCCTGCACATTCCGTATAGAATGCAAGACAACTCTCGAAATCGCTAACACCTGCAGATACCTCGTTGCAGGTACTGGCTCCTTTATACTCTCGTAAAGTTCCGTATTCTTAGGCTGAAACGTCCACGGAATAAACGCAGTGAACCCCATAGTTTTGTTCTGCAAAGCCCGTATCCTGAAAAGATGCTCTACAATATCTTCGTTGCGTTCAACATGCCCGAACATCATAGTTGCCGTTGTTTTCATGCCCATACTGTGTGCAGTTTCCATTACTTCAATCCATTGGTTTGCACTGATCTTATCCGGACTGATGACCTCCCTAACTCTATTGCTCAGAATCTCCGCTCCTCCGCCTGGCAGAGAATCCAGCCCCGCCTCTCGCAACCGTTCCAGCGTTTCTCTTATGCTCAGCCCCTCGTTCCGCGCAATGTAATCTATCTCCGGTGGCGAGAGGCTGTGCAGTTGTACATCAGGAAAATCACGCTTTATCGTCGAAAACAAATCCTCAAACCATTCAAGCCGAATTGCGGGGTTATGTCCACCTTGGATGAGTATTTGCGTACCGCCAACTTCTACCGTTTCCTTAACCTTCCTCAGAATCGCTTCCTTACTCAAAACATAGCTCTCTCTTTTAGTCCGTGCGTAAAACGCGCAGAATTTGCAGCACGATACGCAT
Organism: Candidatus Methanophagaceae archaeon GoMg2; assembly: GCA_013180585.1. GTDB lineage: Archaea > Halobacteriota > Syntropharchaeia > Alkanophagales > Methanospirareceae > QENJ01. The sequence continues at coordinate 1,837 of QBUM01000068.1, read as the reverse complement.
CGGTTTGTGTAGCTTATGTTCCTATCAATAACGAATGTTACAAGCTCTCCGCACTTTTTCCTACGTATCTCGTCTGCAATTCTGCCAATAACAGGCAATGGCAACTCGAATAAATGCAATACTTCATCAAAACTCAAATCTACACCTTCCAGATTCTTATCCACATAAACCGTCCATTCAGAGTAATCCGTATTCATGACACTTCTCCTCGAACTCAGAAGCGGGAGTCCATCCCGCTCCTCCGCTGTCGTAAGCCCTACCTACTGTTGCGCTCAAAAGAAACACTAACACAATTCCGAATGCTTTTGTTTTATCCCGCACTTCCACCACCTCTCTTCTCAATCTCTTCCGCTCCTTCAATAACTTCATCCAAACTTAAATCCTTCGTTTTCTCTCTCAGCTCTTTCGTTGCGTCACCTATTCTTGGCGTTACCATCCGGAGGTATCTCACGTACTCTTCAGCACTCAGCTCCCTTCTTAATATCCCAAATACCTTATTCAACACCACCGCTTCTGCACTCATTCATCCATCCACATCTCTCGGATTCTCGAGTTTTACCCATTTTGATATGCCTCCTCTTCTTTTTATCAATATTTAAAGTTTTATGATGATTTTTATGGGCTTAAGAGGCTGTCCCACAATTACCCAACAACCACAGATAGCATCCCACCTGCATATCACAAAAAGATTTATTTCGTTCTAACACCTATGCCATTCTGAGTTAGTCCTACACAGAAATGCGAAATCATCTCTAAAAAATCGCGAAATTCTAATTCCACTCGAAATTTAAACGAAAGGTTTTTATTGCTGTCTGTATAACCCTTATTTAACTATAACAGCGAGGTGAAGATAAGGAATGGCGATGCGAAACGATAACATGGGCCAATCAAAGATTTTGCCCCAGGACATTAGTGAACTCATACCGGTAGACCATATTTGTCATCTGGTTATTGCCATCGTGAATAGTATAGATGTTAGCGGTATAGAGAAAAAATACCGGTATACCGCCGGAAATCCCGCGTATTCGCGCAGTATGCTGCTACGGCTGGTGATAATGGCGTCTCTTGATGCCGTTTGGTCATCACGAAAGATAGCAAAGCAGGCGCATGAGAATGTGGTCTATATGTACCTCACAGGGGACGCTAAACCTGATTTCAGGACGATATGCAAGTTTAAGAAGGACTGCAAAGAACTAATCGAAACAACGTTCAAAAAAACCGTCACAACGGCTAGAGCGGCGGGAATTCTTAACCTGGCGCACTTATCCACCGATGGCACCAAGTTGAAGGCAAACGCATCGAACAGCCACTCGCTTAGCAAAGAGGAGATTGCAGAGATCAGGCAGATATTAGAGCAGGGGATTGCGATAGATAAAGAGGAAGACAAGCTTTATGGCGATAAAAGGGGTGATGAACTACCGCCCGAACTCAATACGCAGGAGAAGATTCGCGATAAGATAACAGAGGTTGAGCAATCCTCTGGCAAGAAATTTAAGAGCGCTGCGAAGAAGGTTATCGAGCAGCATGCGCTTGGCGATGCGAACGATAAGGAGAAGGGTATGGAAAAGCTTGATAAGGCAGAGGAAGAGCTAAATACGAGTGGTCAGAGTGCAGTCAGTCTGACTGACCACGAAGCAAGGTTTATGGATAATAAGAAGAAGCGGATAGAGTTATCATACAATTCGCAGATTACTGTGGACCAAGATTCGGGGATAATCCTTGCTAACGACGTTACTCAGGATTGTACCGATCATAACCAGTTGCAACCACAGGTAGAAATGACAGAGGAGAACTTGGACGGTTTGCCTGATGAAACAAGGCAGAACTTTGATAACGG
>QBUM01000069.1 GCA_013180585.1 Candidatus Methanophagaceae archaeon GoMg2 | reverse complement strand
ATTCGGAAAACATCAAAAAATATTTTTTGGCAAATCGTTTTTATATAGAATATGAACAAGACATAAACAATATAGATAAAAGCATTTTATATATTCCAATCATCTCAACTATCATAACGGCTGCATGGGCTGTTGGTGCAGACATCTACGTAGAAGCACTTGACAAAACCTATCTGGATTCTTTAAGCAAAATAAAAGTTGTGTTCGAAAAATGGTATCCCCAATTTTCATTCTCGAGCAATATCCATGTGGAAAATATCATTTCTAATCAGTTCAATAACGCGGGATATGGTTTATTATTTAGCAGCGGGGTTGATTCTCTGACGTCATTCATAAGGCATAAAGATAAAAACCCTAACTTATTTACCGTGTGGGGAGCGGATATTCCGGTTAAAGAGACGATTTTTTGGGAAAGAGTTAGAAACAGAATAAGTCTTTTTTCAAATCACGAGGGAGTGAATGTTCATTTTATCAAGACGAATATGCAACATTTGCTTAATCAACGCTTGTTAGCAAGACACTGTAACCTTAAAGGCTGGTGGGGGCCTGTTAGCCACGGGTTAATGTTATTGGGCTTGGTTGCACCTCTAACGACAAAGGGAATTGGAACTATTTTAATTGCTTCAACACGTAATCGTGATACAATAAATATCCCTTGTGGTTCACATCCTTGGATCGATAACAATATCGCATGGGCTGATGTCAGAGTGGTTCATGACGGCTTTGAATTAAACAGATATGAAAAAACAAGATATATTGTAGAGCATCCAGAATATCTACCCAATTTAAGGGTTTGTTATTCGTCGCACTCCGATTATAATTGTGGACGTTGTGAAAAATGCTTGAGGACAATAACCACATTAATTTTGGAGGGGGCTGACCCTAAAAATTGTAACTTCAATATAGATAGAAAAATATTTCGATATATTAAAGATTGCTTTGTCAAAGGTAGACTCAATCTGGGGGAAAACTTAATATCCCATTGGATCAACATACAAGAGCATATTCCCGAACAATTCAATGATGTTATGCCGGGTTCAAAGGAATTCTTTACATGGCTTAAGGAATTTGACCTATCGAAATACCAGATGAATAGACCACAACACTTTTTCTGGACGATTTCTTACCTTATTGCAGAAAAAGAAGTGCTAAAAACAATCAAAAAGCTACCCTCTTTTATAATGCGAAGATTACGATTTGGATAATTACGTGAGAGGTGGGCAGCGAACTGTATTGAGTCCTTCGGGCTTTTCCCAGAATACAGCACAAATGTTACTTTCTACCCAACACCTTTTTAACTATATCCCCATCTTCTTCAGAAAAAGTTTTCAAAGCTAACAGTGCCACTAAATACACAATTCCCGCAAAAGGAACCAACAAGAACATATTAACATTTATAAAATAATACATAAAGGCACCCATCAATAAGCCACTAATCACAGGTTTTATTGCTATTTTATGTATAGGTAGCACTTGTAAATGTTTAGAAACGAAATAAAAACTTGTTATAAATAGTATTACTCTTGTAATTAGTGTTGCGATAGCTGCGCCATTATAGCTTAATATAGGAATTAACATGAAATTAAGAGTTACATTTACAATAGCGCATAATCCCATGCTCAAAGTGGTTAGTTTCTGTTTTCCCATTGCGACTAATATGTCTAAGAAGATACGATATTGGAAAATAAACACAAGTCCCCAGATCAATATTTGAAGTGTAGTTGCTGAGTTAACAAATTCTGTTCCGTAAATCAGCAATATGATTTTATCCGCCATGAAAGTTATACCGATAGCAACAGGTAAAGCAATAATTAAAAGATATTTAACACTAAGTTTGTAACTTTTTATTAATTTTTCTTTCGAATTTTTATAATACTTAGACATTAAGGGGAACAGTGATAGCATGAGTGCTGAACCAATGAATATCAAAGGTTCAAATAGCCTATATGCTGCGGAATAAAGTCCAACAGAAACATCTCCTTTCATTGGTGAAAGCATAACAATATCAATTTGGGAGTAAATTATCCAGATAACGCTGGAGAGTGAAAGTGGTAACGATTCCTTAAACAAATATTTCCACAAAACCCAATCAATTTCAAATCGTGGTCTGACAAATTTTCTGGAAAAAGCATAGCTTATTAAAGTTTTAACCATTTCAGAAAATACCATTATAAACATTACTTGCATAAGTGTGCCATGAGAAAAGATAACCCAGAGTATCAGAATTGCAAGCAGTATCCTAAAAATAATCCTTGCAATTAGGTGGTATTCCATTCTAAGGTTTGCTTCAAATATTGCTTGATAAAAATAGCTAAAAGAACTAAATAAAAGCGTAAAAGTAGCTATATAAACATAAGTGGCTGTGTCCGATGGATAAGATGTCAGTGTTATTACAACTAATGATAAAGTTACAGCAAAAATAACTAATAATACTTTTATAACATATGCATTTCCAATTAGTTTTGCTGTATTTGATTGATCACAAGACATATCGCGAACAAGAATTGCATGAAACCCAAGATCAGTTATGATGCCAAAGAAAGTGAGATACGCAAAGACGAAGCTGTATTTACCAAATTCAACAGGATGAAGATACCTTGCAAGATATATTAAGGTAAATAAAGCAATTATCTTACAAACAATCTCTCCAATGATAATGATGCCCGTGTTCTTTGCCACTCTTTGTACTGTGCTCAAGTGAATCACCTTCTAATGCTTGCTATTAAATCTGTACTCTATTTATATAGTTAAAAATACACTTAAATTGAGAAACATGAAAATCATAACATTAAGTGGTGCGGGGCTTGAGGGCACTTACGGTAGCAGGCGCAAATACCTACATTGTTTCAACAAATCATGTTGGCAGAGTTCAATATTTCGCACCTTTACTCTTTCATCTCTATCTTCACGTCTTAGTTGGAACTCATCGAAACAAAAATTACTGATGTGTGAATATATATTATCAATATTCCAAACTTTTATTTATAATAGCTGCAAATATACTGTAGTGTAAATAACGGTAACTAGCGTATTCTTAACTATATATAAACATGAAAACGAAAGATACTGTGTTAAAAATGTTTCGCAGAACCAAAAGGCATAAGCGTGCGGAAAGCGGAGTGAAAGGGCATATCCCTTATCACTTATTTTTTGGGATGAGCTTAGCTGTTGTACTACTGTTTGCCGGGATTGGTATAGTAGGTGCAACCGCCGATTACTATGTCGCTACCTGGGGCTGCGACGACAATAAAGGAACTTCAGTTGATGAGCCATGGCAACATCCATCATATGCAGCACAACAAGCCCAAGCGGGTGATACGATTTATCTTATTGATGGAACATGGTATGATGAGCATATAGTATTCGCTAAT
>QBUM01000070.1 GCA_013180585.1 Candidatus Methanophagaceae archaeon GoMg2 | reverse complement strand
ATCGTATATCTTTGGAACCGTCCACCCACGCTCTATTGCAGATCCATTTATTGCATATCCTCAGCAGACTCATCCCGCCTCTTCTTGCTCATCAGCATCGAAATGATAATCGGATACCCGATAAACGGTCCTGCATTTGGATGGTCAGTCGTAAGTGCCACCTTCCAGGGATCTTTAACCAGCAGTGCTAATTCCTGTCCTATTGCCCATTGAATGGTATTTACAGGCGATTTACCGGAATACAAAAATGGTGTTATCCCTGAGCCTGTCTCAAGTTCGACATCGTGGTTCGTCCATTTTCGACCTGTTATCTGATACAAACTGTATTCCATCGGGCCGTCTGCGGTCATTGTCGTTGTGTCGCCCAATATTATCGAGCCGATGTCTATGGTCGCATGGTTGTTTTGGTTTATATAACCTGCAATTTCATCTGCCTTCGTCTCGAAATCGCCCCAGTTCGTGCCGCCGTAAGAATGGAACTGTGTATGTGTAGTGTGCATAACCTGCCGGTCTTTCGCCGGTTTTATGTCTTTCACGAGATCATAAGTTTCCTTTGTTATCTCGAAGTTCCCCGGATGACCGAGCATGTTCGTATGCACGTGAATGGAATGCGGCATCTCGAACTTCTCATTCGCTTCTGCTAAACCTTTCATTATCTCTGCCGGGGTAACATCGAACGTAGGCACGGTGTCATGCAAACTGCAGTTCTTTCCCCAGCCCCACATCTCTGTTCCGCCAGGATTCACTATTTTCACACCGAATCCCTTTGTTGCTTTTATCATCCACGCCATATATGCCGCAAGTAGGTCCATGTCCCCGCTATTTACATATTCCATCGTCATCCAGTTGTTGTCAAGGAGCGGTAATGCCGCATTATCCAATATCGGAATGTCAACTAATTCTTCATGCGTGTGCCGTGCTGCAAGAGGTGGCATTGCCGCTTCCATCACGAACGTATAGCCCATCCTCGCATACCGATAGCCAGTAGCAAACGTATTCGGCACCGAATAACCAGATTGCATCCTGCAAACTTTCGTCTTCGCCTCTACGCCCTTCCTTCCGTCTTCTGGTCTGAACAACCTGCCCGAATTAACTTTACCGCCTGCAATGTGCGAATGTATGTCCACACCTCCTGGCATCACTACTCGTCCCTCAGCGTCTATCACCTTCGGATTCTTTACCTCTGCCACTACTTTACCGTCACGAATGCAAATGTCCTTCTTCTCGCCCTTCACACCATTTAGAGGGTCGTAAACCACTCCGTTCTTTATTAATACTTCTGCCATTTTACTTACCCTCCTTCTCTTTTATCGCTCTCACTTCGTCCAGTATACGCTTCAGTATCTCCTCATCTTCTGGATATTCTGAATCTATTAGCTTACGCAGCCTTATTGGTATATTGTCCATCCGATAGACGTTTCCCTCTGCTTCCACACCGCTTACCGCAACCGGAAAGACGACATCTGCAAATTCGGTTGTTGGATTTGGGTAAGGGTCTATCTGAATGACCGGAATCTTAGCGAGGTGTTTTATTGACTCACCCGGGAAATGCGCTCCGGGATCCGAAGCGATTATCAATGCTGCATCACACTCTTGCCTGATTAAAAGGTCCGTAGCCGACAGTTCACCTGGATTGTACCATGCGTAACCGCGAGTTAAATCAATGGCAAATGGAAATCCTGTCTCCCACGTGCAGACCTGATTGATCCCTGCTACGTTGTAATGTCCTCGCATTGGCGTTATACTGAACTTGGTGTGTGTATGCGCTGCTCTTGTCATCTGAATCGCATTCACTATGTTGTTGTGCCTTGCTCCCGTGTGCGTCACACCCATCCCGAAGAAAGTCATCCCGAACTTCGCTGCTTTCATCATCTCCACTGTCTCTAATAAGTCCTTCTTTGACACGCCACCTACTTCGTCAGGTACTACGTCCTCATGCCCATATAGCATAGCCCTCAACGCAGAGAATATCAGATAATCTTTCCCTTGCTCTAATTGCAAGAACACGTCCGCCATCTTCGACGTCTTTGTCGCCCTTACATCAACAATGACAAGTTTCTTCGCCTTTTTGCCCTCTTCGGTCCAAAACCCCTTTGAGACATATGAGTATCGCTTCATGTGGTTGGCATGCGCCTCTGCGGGGTTCGCACCCCAGTATATAATGAGGTCTGCACGGTTCTTCACTTCTCCAAGCGTACAAGAGGGCAGTCCAACATCTTGAATAGCCAGCACTGACGGTCCGTGACATACCGAAGCCGTATTATCTATCACGGCACCTATCTCCTCTGCAAGCTCTACACCCACTTTATCCGCCTCACAAACCGTAGAACTCCAGCCATATAAGAGCGGTCTCCGCGATGCCGCTAATATCTCCGCCGCCTTCTTTATCGCTTCATCGTAAGAGCAGTCCTTAAGCTCGCCGTTCTCTCTTATCGCAGGGCTCTTTATCCTGTTGTGTCCCATTAACTTGCTCTTCCCCACGGAACATGCTCCCTTCTTCACCTTCATCACTTTGTTATCCTCTACCTCTACTGTGATATCGTCGCATACACAGCCACACAAGGAGCAAACAACATCCGTAATTTCTACCATTTTTCCTTTTTTCCTCCTATCACATATACGTCTGCATCAGTTCTTTTACCGGCAGAACTTTCTCGCCCGTCTTCTCTATCTCCGCATCTATGCCCTTATACGAAGGCATACCCGCACCATGTGTATCTCCACTGACAAGAGCATTTGCCCATGGACCCATAGGCATAAAAGCTATCCCTTCTGGTGTTCCCGCATCTTCTTTCGCTTTCACTACCACTTCACCATAGCTCGTTTTTACCTTCACCGACTCCTCAGCAGCCACTCCCAGTTTCTCCATATCCGCTTTGTTCAGATCACATCGTGCCACTTCTTCAAAGTACGCCTCAGACATCTTACTGTCTAAATTCCGACCTTGAACAGTCGTTCTTCCACTTATTAAATTAACTTTTGTCCCCATTTTTATCCACTCTTACTTCGTACTCCCGAGCATTTAAATTTTTCGGTATTTTCTTTCGTAACAAGCAAATGATTGTTGCAGACAAACTCGCACTAAATTTTGAAGGAAGGGTAATAATCCATGATGACTCTACCAGATGGCGTTGTATGAAAGAGGGGTTGCATGGTGATTTAAAACAACTAAGTATTTCGCTAACCAGATTCTCTCCTGCCTATTTTTAAAAAATCGTAACTACTCACCCACTACGAAGTTATTACGGATAAGACTTTATATTATCCATCCCTATAGTTGTTTCGATTGATGAATGGACAAACAATGATACCTACCCGTGACGAAATTCGTGCAGCCTACCAGCAAGGAGAAGAGGAGATTATTCAACTTGTTGAGCGGCTCATTCAGGAATTGCAG
>QBUM01000071.1 GCA_013180585.1 Candidatus Methanophagaceae archaeon GoMg2 | reverse complement strand
GTTATTGCATACGCCGTGTTTATGATACTTCCGGAGGCACTGGACTTGATAGAGGGTTTAGCTCGCGTTATCAGCAGAAAGAAAAACGTCTAATCATTTACCGTTTTTTGTTCAAAAACCCGCATAGTTTTGAGCAAATTGTGACTACTGAGAACAAGCGTGCCGAGGAGAGAAACTAAATACAGAAAAAGAGTTCTACTATCATCCTGGTGTATGCGGCACACTTCAAGTGCAACTTTTCACAGCATATCCTCCAAAAGCATTTAAATAAATGCAGGTAGATATTATTCTCAATAGGAGTTGTACGTAACATGGGCAGTGTAAAAGACCTGATAGTTATTGAGAAGCCAACTAAAAAGAAAACAGGAAGGGCACAATTCGCCTTTTCTGACCGATATTCAGTATTTGATTGGGGCGAGATGCCAGACCATATCCAGGATAAAGGCGCCGCTATCTGCATAACCACTGCATATTTCTTCGAGAAATTAGAAGAGACAGGGATAAAGACCCATTATCGGGGATTGGTAGAGGGTGACGAAGTAAAGAGTTTATCAGAGTTGAATTCACCGCAATCGCGCATGAAACTAAACCTATTACGGGTTTTAAAGCCTCGCCTTGCAGGAGATACTTATGACTATTCAGCATACAAAGAGGAGAAGGGAAATATGCTTATTCCACTTGAGATAATCTATCGCAACTCGCTGCCAGAAGGTTCGAGTGTGTTCAGGCGATTAAAAGCAGGAAGTTTGAGCTTAGATGATATTGGTTTAGATAAAAAGCCATATCCGGGGCAGGTTTTAGAAAGACCGTTGCTGGATGTCTCGACAAAGCTGGAAGCGAGCGATAGGTACATTAGTTGGGACGAGGCAAAGGAACTTGCAGGTCTTAGCGAATCAGAAATAGAAGAAATCGAGCGGGTAACTCTGCACATAAATGAACTTATCACCAGAGAGGCAATAAGGGCAGGACTGATAAACGAAGATGGCAAGGTCGAATTCGGATTTGATGAAACACGAAACCTGGTACTGGTAGATACATTAGGTACTCTGGATGAGTGTCGTTTCACGTTTGAAGGGATGCCAGTGAGTAAAGAGATCGCAAGGATATTTTACAGGAATACAAACTGGTATGAAGAGGTTGAATCGGCAAAAAAGAAGGATAACGTTGGGTGGAAAGAATTGGTGGGAATTAAGCCTGCTGCGTTACCGCCTGCACTCAGAGATGCGATCTCAATGCTTTATAAAGCCAGTTGTAACGAAATGACGCACCGGATTTGGTTTGATGATGTTCCTGCGGTGAAAGAGGTATTGGAAGAGATAAAGGGGATTTTATAGCCATGAAGTGGGATACAAAAACCTTGTCTCTTTGGTAAAGCATTATTCTAAGCAAGTTGTACCGATATAATTCTCACATTCGCAACTATTTTTTTCTCCACTATTTTTAAGCAGGTATATACAAAGGGAATCTATCAATATTCAAGGAGACAACGTGATGGATAGGGATAAGTTGGAGATATTGAAACTGCTTGCCCTCTTTGCAGAAAAGGAATCAGATCGCGCGTGGGTTCGTTATGCAACGATGCTGTATGCAAACACTGGTATGATTGCAATCCTGTCTTTAATTTTGAGTAGTGAGTTCTTAAGTAACAGGTTTGTTTTTGTGTTTATTGTGATTCTATCACTTGTAGGGATCGTATTTGCAATCGCTTGGCTTAAAATCAATAGTGTATCGCACTACTATGAACAGCGTTGGCATCATGATATGGATGCATTGATAAAAAATGAGGAGACATTGAAAGAATGGGTGCGGGGAAGAAGTGACCCCAAAATTTCATGGCCCTTTCCGAAAAAGTCAGGATTATTCTACTTCAACATTCTGCCTTACCTTTTCTTAATTGTATGGATTATTGTGCCGGTTGCAGGGATTATCATAGGAATTAATCCCTGAAGTAAGTAACGCAATACGAAATACCAAAATTCCTTTTTTATACAAAAACACAAATATTTAATTTAGCAGGTGTTCCAGATGATTTCACAAGAAGAGATAAAAGCTGTTTTAGGTGAATACGACCGGAATAAGGTGACCATAGGCGTTTTGGGATCGCATTCCGCATTGGATATATGTAGGGGTGCGAAAGACATGGGCTTTAGAACTTTGGTAGTGTGCCAGAAGGGCAGGGAGCAAACTTATACCAGATATTATCGAACGGAAGACTCGCTCGGCATAGTGGACCAAACAATAATCTTAGACAAATTCACGGATATAACACAGAAACGAGTGCAGCGGGAGATGCGAGAACATAATGTTATATTCATACCGCACCGCTCATTTGAAGTGTACGTAGGCTTCGATCAGATAGAGAATGAATTCCGGCTGCCGCTATTTGGCACCCGAAGCATACTCCGAGCAGAAGAGCGCGATGCTCCGAGGAACCAGTATTATCTGATGCAAAAAGGTGGTATTCCGTATCCCAGGGTGTACAATAGCCCCGAGGAAATAGACCGGCTGGTTCTGGTAAAAGCACCGGAAGCACAGCGTACCTACGAACGTGCGTTCTTCTTCGCTTCTTCCACGGATGAGTTCTATAAGAGTTCAGAGCAGATGATTCAGGCGGGCAAGATAACAAAAGAAGGGCTGAAGAAAGCGGTAATCGAGGAGTTCGTTATGGGCACGCAGTTCAACTTCAACTATTTCTATTCGATATTAGACCAGCGGCTGGAGCTTTTGGGGACGGACACACGACGACAGACGAATTTAGACGGTATCCTCCGTCTTCCAGCATCACAGCAGTTAGAAGCCTTGAAGCACATAGATGTAAAAGCAATAGAAGCCGGGCACATCGCATGCACGGTGAAGGAATCGCTATTAGAGCAGATATTTGATTTGGGCGAGAAATTTGTGCGTGTGGCAAGGCAAGAGTATCCACCCGGTATTATTGGGCCTTTTGCGTTACAGTCCGCGTTCATACCGGGTCCTCCATCAGAAAAAGCGATTGTATTCGACATCTCTATGCGTGTGCAAGGTTCGCCCGGAACTATGTTCACACCATATTCCGGCTACTACTATGGTGAGTCGCTTTCGGTCGGTAAGCGGGTGGCAATGGAGCTCAAGAAAGCCATTCAACAGGACAGATTGGAAGAGACGGTTACGTGAAATGATACGCCAAAGCGAGATCAGCAGCATTCTGGACGGTTATGACCGCGAGAAGATAACTATCGCCACGATCGGGAGTCATACTGCACTACAGATACTTAAAGGAGCAAGAGATGAAGGCTTCAGGAATATGGTGATCTGCAAAAAAGGCAGTGCAGATGTGTATCGGCAGTTCGGGCTGGCAGATGAACTTGTAATAGTCGATAATTACAAACAAGTACTGGAAAATGCGTTTCAGGAACGGTTGATAGAACGAAACGCTATACTTATACCGCATGGCTCAT
>QBUM01000072.1 GCA_013180585.1 Candidatus Methanophagaceae archaeon GoMg2 | reverse complement strand
GTGGTTTTTTAGATTAGCAATAAAACTACCATTTTTCTCCCATTTCCCCTAACAGACCTTCAAGTCTGGTCGCACCATGTTCAGCATCAGAACTCTGTTCTTTTACCCATTCCCGTAATTTCACGATTGTTTTACCCGATTCAAGTGTTTTTCGGGCAATTTCGACTCCCTCGCCGAGGTCCCTAACTTTATTCATCAAATATAAAATAGGAGCGGTGTTGAGACAAACGATGTCCGCCTTTGGACCGTCTCCAAGACCACACAATATCTTCAGGAAGCATAGAGCTTCTTCTTTTATGTTTGAAGCAGGAAGAAGTGCATGCGCGTCAGCTCGCGGAACTCCTAACTCCTCGGGCGTAACAGAAAACGTAGTGATTCCTCCATTCTCATGCAATTCGGCAATGCTTGTCTCGCCTAAGGTGGAGAGTTCATCCATTCCTTCAGTCTCATTCCCGTTCATACCATGAACTACAAATGCTCTTTTATAGCCAATTTCTCGCATCACCTGCGCGACGGGCTCAACCAGGTGCTTAGAATAAACACCTCGTACAGCGTAGCGCGGGAGTGCGGGATTGGCAAGCGAAGCTGCAATATTCAAGAACGTGCCAAATCTAATTTGAGATAGGATTCTCGCCAGTTGTGGATGTACCATAGGACTCATGCCATTGAAGATGCCAATTCCTGCTTTTTCTATACTTCGCTTCACAATTTCAGGGTCGCATTCTACGTCAACTCCTACTGCTTCAAGGAGGTCAACTGCCCCGCACCGGGATGTAATAGCTCTCGCACCGTGTTTCGCCATGTGAATGCCATTGGCTGCCGCCACGATAGAAGCTGCGGTGCTGATATTGAATGTATTGAGTGCATCCATTCCTGTACCACAGTTTTCAACCAAAGGTTGTGACACTGCCGGCGTTACTTTTACGGTATCATATTCAAAAATGGCATCCCAAACACCTGCAATTTCCTCGGGTGTTGCACCTTTAGCGGTCATTGCCGCTAATAACGCACCCTGCTGTAAATCCGGCTGTTCATTCATGAGCACCTGGCGGAACATCTCGCAAGCGTCGCTCCGTGTAAGGCTACTTCCCTTTATCAGTGCGTTGACCGTGAAGCCAAAACCGCTCAGCTTTTCTTCGTGCATTTCTCCACAACTTTCAGTCTTTATCCGGAACACCCGCTTCTTCAAACGTAGCCATCTCGCACAGTATCTTACAGGATGCGTCCACGATACTCATCCCAAGCGTGGCACCCGTACCTTCTCCAAGTCGCATATTCAAATTGAACAGAGGTTCGATTCCAATATGCTCTAATATAGCTCGATGACCCGCTTCAACTGAGAGATGTGATGCAATGAGATAGTCTTTTATCTTCGGACTGAGCTCGTATGCGATAAGCGCTGCGGCACCGGAGATGAAACCATCTACGACGACAGGGATCCTGTGAGATGCGGCAGCGAGCATCACGCCTGCCATTCCTCCTATCTCAAATCCGCCTATTTTTGCTAATACGTCTATTGCGTCTTCTCGGTTTGGCGAATTAACCTCCAATGCCGTTTTTATCTGCGCTATCTTATTCTTTAGTCCTACATCATCCAGACCAGTGCCACGCCCAGTTACCTTCTCAACTGGCTCACCCGTTACGAACGCTACAATAGCACTGCTCGGTGTCGTATTCCCTATTCCCATATCTCCGACACCCACGATGTCCACACCATTTTCCATCTCTTTCTCAAGAACTGCTATTCCCGCTTCTATTGACTTTTGCGCATCTTCGTAACCCATTGCTGGCCCTCTTGTCATGCTTGCGGTCCCATAAGCGATTTTATTGTCAATGAAATTCTCACCCGTATTCTTAATCTCTAGATCCGATGCCACGCCCATATCCACTACAACCACTCTCGCACCGGTATGCCTTGCAAGAACGTTTATTCCCGCACCACCGCTCAAGAAATTATAAACCATTTGAGGCGTTACTTCCTTGGGATAAGCACTCACGCCCTCACCCACAATGCCGTGGTCGCCAACCATCGTTATTATCACTTTGTCTTTTATCTCAGGCATATAATCCCCTGTTATCCCGGCAATCCGCACCGAAATGTCTTCCAGAACACCTAAACTGCCCCGTGGTTTCGTGAGTGTATCCTGTCGTGCCCGTGCGGATTCCATCGCAGCTTCGTTTAATGGCTCAATTCTTTCTATCGTCTCTTTTATTCTGTCCATGCAGGAACCATGACTGTAACCCTTTTTAAAACTTTCTTTTTGCGTTACACACGTAATGCAATCTTGCAGTTATACACCGGACTAAGCAAACATCTCACCTTTCCACTTCGGTGCTCTCGAATAAATAAGAACCCACGCTCACCATGCCAACAGAAGCTGTTAGGATGATAAAAAGATCAACCCATCCTGGAAATACAGAAACGCCGAGTAAAACGCCTCTTAGGCCATCTACTCCGTACGTTAACGGATTCGCATAGCAAACAGGAATAAGCCAGTGCGGCAATTCATTTACCGGGAACATAGCACCGGAGAGTAAAAAGATAGGGAACATAACGAAGTTTACTATCAATGAAAAGCCTTGCATGTCTCGCATTCGTGAAGCGAAGATCAAACCCAGGCCGATAAAAGTGAATGAAATCAAACACATGAACAATACCGCGAGAATAACGGAAACCACGCCTGTTATTTTAAAGCCCAGCAAAGTGCTTAACGCTAAGATTAAAATACCTTGCATTAGAGAAGTGGTAGAGCCTCCCGCTATCCGTCCTAAGACGATAGAAAGTCGCGATACCGGTGCTACCATCACCTCCTTCAGAAATCCAAATTCCTTATCCCATAGAACGGAAATGCCTGCGAACATCGAGCTGAAAAGCATTGTCATCCCTATTATCCCGGGTGTGAGAAACTCGATATAACTTACCCCCTCTGGAATTCCGGGTATAGTTGCGTGCTCAAAACCTAAACCCAGAAACGCAAGGAAGAAAATGGGCATTCCTAACGCACCAACCACTCTGCTCTTTGCCCGCCACGTACCTTTCATCTCACGCAGCCATAGTACGTAGATCGCCTGCCAACTTATTGCCATTTTTCGTTTCTCATTCTGATTTTGTATATAACGTATAACTTCTATCATATTTAGGACGCAGATTTACATGGATTTACACAGATTTGATTTCTTCTGCGTTAATCTGTGTCAATAATTAAGTTTAGTTGAATATTATGCTTTCTCGTGCTAATCTCGTGGTTTTTAAAAAAGAAGTTTATCAACCAGGTAAAGTTTCAGAAGGGGCAAGGGAAAAAGAGATAGGTAGTATCTCTACCGTGTGCCCATTATACCCTGTGGTCTCACCAAAAGGACTGCTATCATTATTACGAATCCTACCGCTAATTTGTATTCCGTCGGCAAGATCGCAGTGCTCAATTCCTGCGCCAAACCAATTACAATCCCTCCTGCCATTGCACCATAGGGG
>QBUM01000234.1 GCA_013180585.1 Candidatus Methanophagaceae archaeon GoMg2 | reverse complement strand
GTTAATCCGTGTCCATAAAATACGTTTTATAGACCCGCTCTGTTTCACTGTAGCGAACACCAGCCACCTTAATTATTTAACCCGATACCCCTATGAATTAAATACGCATTGTAACGAAAAGATATGAGCACAAAAATGGCGAAGAACAAGATATACATAATTGACGTCACGAACAGGGACGGAGTGCAAACGTCGCGATTGGGATTAGCGAAGTTAGAGAAGACCTTGCTGAACTTTTACCTGGATGATGCAGGAATATTCCAGAGCGAGTTCGGGTTTCCGATAACCAAACATGAGACGAATTATTTGAACGCCAATCTGGAGTTGGTAGAGATTGGGGCACTGAAACGCATACGACTTGGAGGGTGGATGAGAGCAATGAAAGAAGATGTCGAAGAAGGCTTCCGACTGGTGCCGAAACTGAAACACGTTAATTTGAGCATATCCACATCCAAGCAGATGATGCAAGGCAAATTCAAGTGCAAATATACGTGGCCTGAACTATTAAAGATGATGTGCGATGCTGTTGATGCAGCTAAGGACTATGGTGCCGAGTCCATCGGCGTAAACGCTGAAGATGCTTCAAGGACGAAGTTCAAAAAGCTGGTTGAACTTGCCGAAGCGGCTAAAGAACACGGTGCGGATAGGATCAGATACTGTGACACATTGGGATACGACGACCCGTTCACAATATATGACAGAATAAAAGCGCTTGCGGAAACGGCAGACATCCCTATCGAACTTCATTGTCACAATGATTTGGGCATGGCGGTTGCATGCTCGGTCGCAGGAGCTAAAGCAGCAATAGATGCAGGTGTGGATGCCTATATCAATACGACAGTGAATGGCATAGGCGAGCGAGCGGGCAATGCAGACCTGATATCTACCATTCTTGCGATAAAGAAAGCCAGCGGGTTTGAAAATAAATATCTCCTGGACGAGCATATTGATTTGAGCCATGCCTGGAAGATATGTAAATATGCCTCGCTATCTTTCAAAGTGCCCATACCTCCTAACCAGCCGGCGGTAGGCGATAACGCTTTCGCTCATGAATCAGGAATTCATGCTGACGGTGCACTTAAGGATTTCAGGAATTATGAACTGTATCACTTCACCGAAGTTGGTAGGGGGCATATCGAGGAGATTGAGACCGGTAGGCTCATAACAGCAGGAGCATTCTCGGGAATAAAAGGGTTCAAGAATGTGGCGGGTAGATACGAGTTGAAATTTAAGGATGACGATGAAGCACAAAAGATATTGAAGCTCGTGCGCTATGCGAACGTGCACACGCAGAAGCCCGTGACCGAAGATGAGATGAGGTTCATTGTGAAGTATCCAGAGCAAGCCCGGAAGCTTCTGACGTTTCAACCATGACGGAATGAAGAGTGGGAACTCCTGAATCCTGAGCCCCAAATCCTAAACAATATCTGGAAAGGGTCAATACATCGTTCAGTTTTTTGATGACAAAATAATTTAACGCATTCTTTGTGATGTGTTATGAATGCTGAGGAAGAAGAGAGAATAGAAGCCGTAAATAGGTATATTATGGGAGATAAACTGTCAAAAAATTATAGAGACGTCGGTAGTTGTGATAGACGAAGAAAAGGAAAAAATGCACAAAACCGGGTACACATCGCACTATAACAAACTTTTTGGAGGAAAGCATCAAAAATAGAAAAAAAGCGAAAAGCTTTTATAATCCTGTGATAAGAAGGTAGTAACGGTCATATGCACTCGTGCTTAAGGGCAGGCCTTGTACTATAAGTAAGGGGTATAGTGATTGTGTGATAGGGACTTCATGCTCGTAAAGACGATGACCGTGAAGGTATGCAGAGAGCAGGATATTAAAGTTATCAACAAAGTTTAAAGCATATAAGAACTAATGGATAAAGAGAAAATGATTTATCATAAGATTAACAAACTTATCCCTGTTGAAATACCTTACGTGGATGGCAGATTGTAAGAAGAAACGTGGAGTGTTGAATGGACTTAACAAATAACGAAAAACGGGACGCTATCAAGCTGATTGAAGCGGAAAAGCCGCTGCCGGACAAGTACCGGTTTTTGTTGTTTGATGATGACCGAGAAGTAGAACTTGTCTGGAACGGTAAGACTGCGGAAGTATCCAATGTGGTGCTCCCGTTTCAAGTGATTGAACAGGTGGATGAACCGCGCTCTGAAAAAACAAAAGAAAGGCATAAACAAGCGACCCTGTTTGATGTCGATGATCGTGGAAGGCAGCTTGCGGGCTGGACCAACAAACTGATCTGGGGAGATAACAAGCTTATTCTTTCCAGTCTGAAAAACGGACCGCTTCGTGAAGAGATCGAAGAACAGGGCGGCATCAAGCTGATTTACATCGACCCGCCGTTTGATGTGGGCGCGGATTTCTCAATGGATATCGAGATCGGCAGCGACACCTTTACCAAAAAGCCGGGCATTCTGGAGGAACTGGCATATCGCGACACATGGGGCAGGGGCGCGGATTCATATATCGCCATGATTTACGAGCGGCTTTCTTTAATGTATGATTTATTAGTTGAAAATGGTGCCTTGTATTTGCACTTAGATTGGAGAACAATCCATTATGTAAAAGTGATGGCAGATGAGATTTTTGGTAAAAGTCAATTTATGTGCAATATTATTTGGAAGAGGATTTCTAGTGGTAGAAAAGCAAAGTCTTACAAGTGGCTAGCTGTCGATGATATTATACTGGTATATAAGAAAGGTGGTCACCGTATCGAGCAACAATACACTGACTATTCTGAAGAATATACAAAACGATTTGTCCATGAAGATGAACATGGAAAATATTTCTGGGATAATATAGGTACATATTCAGAAGAAAGGTTAAAACGACTTGAAGCTGAGGGACGGATTAAATATCCTACAAATCCAAACGCAAAACCAAGAGTGAAAAATTATCTCCACGAAGGCAAAGGGGTTATCGTAGACAACATTTGGATAGATATCTCTCCCGTAAATTCTCAAGCAGTAGAAGATACAAAATATGCTACCCAAAAACCTGAAGCCCTTTTAGAACGAATCATCAAAGCATCTTCCAACGAAGGCGACCTCGTAGCCGACTTCTTTGCAGGCTCTGGCACCACTGCCGCCGTAGCTGAAAAGCTGGGCAGAAAGTGGATAGTCTCCGACCTCGGCAAATTTGCCATCCACACCACACGCAAGCGGATGATCGGCGTACAGCGGCAGTTAAAGCAAGATAAAAAGGACTGGCGTGCATTTGAGATCCTCAACCTCGGAAAATACGAGCGCCAGCATTATATCGGCATCAACCCCAACCTGCGTGAAGAAGAAAAACAGAAACAGCTTGAAGCCAAGGAAAAGCATTTTATCGAACTTATCCTTCACGCCTACCGGGCGCAAGCCGTGGAAAACTTCAAAACTTTCCACGCCAAAAAGGCGGGGCGTATGGTTGTGGTTGGTCCGGTAAACCTGCCGGTGACGCGGCTGTTTGTAGAAGAGGTCATTCTGGAATGCCGCGAGAAGCGCATCTCCCGCGCTGACATTCTCGGCTTTGAATTTGAGATGGGGCTTTTCCCAAACATTCTTGACGAAGCAAAAACCAAAGGCATTGACCTTGCTATGAAATATATCCCCGCCGAAGTCTTTGACAAGCGGGCAGTGGAAAAGAACCAGGTGGTGTTCCATGATGTCTCCTACATCGAGGTTAAGCCGCACGTAAAGAAAAACGCGATTGCTGTGGAGTTGACTGACTTTTCCGTGTTCTATTCGCAGGACACAATCAGCCATGCAGCCGAAAGCCTGAAAGATGGCAAAAATAAGATCGTGGTGGAGCAGGGGCAGATTGTTAAGGTGAGCAAGGATAAAAACGGTATTGTGACTCGTGAAGTATTAACAAAGCGCTGGACCGACTGGATAGATTACTGGAGTGTGGACTTTGACTTTGAAAGCAAGCGGGAGATTGTTAGAGTTCCGATAAATCCAGATGCACAAGCGGCATTACCCGGCATGAAGCTTCCTCAGAAAAAATTCCAGATGTGGGAAGAACGCGAGACCGGTGATTTTGTCTTTGAAAACGAATGGCAGAGCTTCCGTACAAAAAAAGACCGTAATCTGAAACTGAAAACGCCGTTCCATGAATGTGAACCTGGAAGGTACAGGGTAGCAGCGAAGGTGGTGGACATCTTCGGCAACGACACGATGAAGATTGTTGAGGTGAGCGTATGAGACGGGAGGTTGCGCTGAAAGTTTTGCGGGAGCATAAGCAGGAGTTTGAGGAACGATACGGTGTCACACGCTTGGGTATTTTTGGCTCTGTAGCAAGAGATGAAGCCGTTGACAACAGCGATGTGGACGTGGTTGTTGAGATGGCACCTAATCTGTTTGGAAGAGCAAGCCTCAAAGAGGAACTGGAGACGGTTCTTGGGTCAAAGGTCGATCTGGTGCGTTACTGGCGGCGTATGAATCACTATCTGAAAAGCCGCATCGACATGGAGGCATACTATGTATGATGTAGCGTTGCTTCTGGAAAAGCTGGTACAGATTGATGATGCGTTAGCGAAAATCGAACGGCGATTTGCGAACATCGATTCGCCCGACGATTTCCTGGATAGTGATTTCGGGCTGGACATGCTGGATGGAATCGCGATGATGCTGATAGCCATTGGGGAGAACTTCAAAAAGATCGACAAAGAGACCGAAGGGAAATTGCTTGCACACTATCCTACCATTCACTGGCAGGGCATCAAAGGTGTGCGTGACATCCTCTCGCACCAGTACTTCAATATCGATGCCGAGGAGTTTTTCTATATTTGCATGAATGATCTCCAGCCTTTGCGTAATTGCGTACGGGAAATGATAAAGGAGTTGAAAAATGGCGATACATCCTGACTTTCCAAAATCGCCGTACAGCATATTGAACCCGGAAATCCGCTGGTTTCCTGCTGATGAGGCGCTCAGGGAATCAAGCTATGACAAACTGCTGCCGCCTCTGGTGGATGCGCTGCGGGAAAAAGTCAAAGACTGGCGAGACAGTAGCTATGAGGGAGCAAGTGATACAAGCAAAGCACTGCTTAACTGGTGGTTCAAGACAGAACATCTGATGCCCAAAGCGGATGGAACGACCGCCCCGTTTCTGTATTATTTCGCCCAGCGTGAAGCGGTGGAGACGGTTATTTATCTCTATTACGTGGTTCGCATAAAGGATAAATACGACCTGCTACGCTACGATTCGTCGGAAGCTGTATCCGCCGGTATGTTTGATGAAGACTGGCGGCGATTTGTAATAAAAATGGCAACAGGCAGCGGTAAGACCAAGGTGATTAGCCTGATCCTGACCTGGTGTTATTTCCATAAACTCTATGAGCCATATTCGGAGTTGGCTCGTAATTTTTTGATAATCGCCCCAAATATTATTGTGCTGGATCGACTCCGAACGGACTTTAACGGTTTACGCATCTTTTCTAAAGATCCTGTGCTGCCAGACAATGGCTATGAAGGGCAGAACTGGCAGGATGATTTTCAGTTGACCCTGCACATTCAGGATGAGGTCAACATCACCCGCAAGACCGGGAATATCTTTCTGACCAATATTCACCGTGTGTATGCAAGTCACGATGTAGACCCGAGCTTTGACGATGATGACCTAATGGATTACTTCCTCGGCAAGCGTCCCACGGGCAAGACTACAGACTCCACAGTGGATTTGGGAGGTATTGTCCGGGAGATTGACGAACTGGTGGTGATCAATGATGAAGCCCACCATATCCATGAGAAAAGTCTGGAGTGGTTCAAATCCATTGAAGACATTCACAATCGACTCAAGCAGAAAGACCATTTTCTGTCCCTGCAGGTGGATTTAACGGCAACCCCTAAGCACAACAACGGTGCCATCTTTGTGCAGACCGTTTCTGACTATCCGCTAGTGGAAGCCATAACTCAAAATGTGGTAAAACATCCGGTATTGCCGGATTCTGCCAGCCGGGCAAAACTGGGCGAGCGTCAAAGTGCCATTTTTGCGGAAAGGTATGCGGACTATCTCAATCTGGGAGTTGAAGAGTGGCGTAAAGCATATACGGAACATGGAAAATTGGAAAAAAAGGCGATTCTGTTTGTCATGACTGATGACACAAAAAACTGTGATGAAGTGGCGGAGTATCTTGCTGGTAATTTCCCGGAACTTAAAGATTCAGTTCTGGTGATCCACACCAAGAACAATGGTGCGATTTCTGAGGCAGGCACGGGCAAGAAAAAAGAAGAGCTTGAAAAACTGAGAAAGCAAGCCAATGAAATCGACGGTTGGGACAGCCCTTACAAGGCTATTGTATCTGTTATGATGCTGAAGGAAGGATGGGACGTCAGGAATGTAACCACTATTGTGGGTTTGAGGGCGTATTCATCAAAGAGCAATATTTTGCCTGAACAGACTTTGGGTAGGGGAATTCGTTGCATGTATCCTGGGTCTGGCACTGAGGAATATGTTAGCGTGGTAGGGACAGATGCCTTTATGGATTTTGTTGAATCCATACAGAACGAAGGCGTTGAGCTTGAGCGCAAGCCAATGGGCGAAGGTGCAAAGCCAAAAACACCACTTATCGTTGAAGTGGACAATGAAAACACGAAAAAAAATCTCGAAGAGCTGGATATCCGGCTGCCTGTGCTGACTCCACGTACATTCAGGAATTATAAGAATCTTGAAGACCTGAATCCGGGCGCATTTGGGAACAAGAAAGTTAAATACAAACAGTTTTCCGAAGAAGAACAGCGCGAGATCGTTTTCAAAGATGTAACCACAGGCAAAGTTACGCACAGGACAATACTCGATTCAGGCGCTGTTACAGACTACCGGAGTGTTATTGGATACTTCACTCAGATCGTTATGAAAGACCTTAGACTGGTCAGTGGTTATGACGTTTTATACGGCAAGGTCAAGGAATTCATTCAAAAGTTCCTGTTTGATCGGGAAATTGTGATTGATGATTTGAACACATTAAGAAATCTCTCTGAACTGGAAGCAACAAGGACCGTTTTAGAAACGTTCAAGAAAAAGATAAACGAACTGACGGTGCAGGATAAAGGTGACGCGGAAATAAAGGACTATATCAAATTGCGAAAGACGAGGCCTTTTGTTGCAAGAGAACAAGGATATATAATTCCTAAAAAAAGTGTATTCAATAAAATAATCGGCGACAGTCAACTTGAGCTGGAGTTTGCCTCTTTTCTTGAAGGTTGTGATGATATTATTTCATACGTTAAAAATTATATGGCTGTGAATTTCCGTATCGACTACGTGAATGCCGATGGTGATATCTCAAATTACTATCCTGATTTTATCGTTAAAAAATCTGATAAAGAGATTTTCATTATAGAAACTAAGGGACAGGAAGATCTGGATGTCCCATTAAAGATGAACCGTTTAAAACAGTGGTGCAAAGATATTAACCAATCACAAAAAGATGCTGTGTTCGATTTCGTTTTTGTTGATGAGGAAAGATTCTACAAATACAGTCCCCCATCTTTTGAACAGCTTGTGAATACCTTTGAGGATTACAAAGGCGAATAAAAGCACTCCACCATCGGAGGGGTTGGCTCTTAAATGCAGACATGTTTTAATAGATGTGAAATTGTGAATGAAAACGCGGCACCATCGTACAACAGCAGATATGTTGTACGCACACGCAAATCCCAACAAGCATCAGCCTTGATGCCCCTTTTTTCAAAACGGGGTTCGTGACTTATGTGATGAATAGAGAAATAGGAATGGAAAATGGAAAAATTTGATAAAATCGCTTTAGGTATTATCTTAATGGTCCCCCTATCAGAGATATTATTATTCTTTTCCTTAATGGGATTTAGGGAGATAGGACTTTTCCAATTAACTGAAATACTAACTTGGATATTATTTTCTAATTTCTTGCTTGGTTGGTATTTTTTGTTTGGTGGGCTTTGGACGTTACTTGTTAAAATACTCCCGCCCATATACGATATGAATCTTCCTTATAATTTTAGCTATGCATATATAAAAACAGGCTATATCTATCCTGTTTTTTGCATTCTCGGATGGCTTTCCGTTCCAATAATAGTAAAATATTCAAATGGATTACATCCTGTAAAACGGCTCGTTTACATATACATCCTTCCGCAATTAGTAATGGGAATAGCCCTTATGCTTCAATTCCCATTTTATTGAAAGAAGGGATTTAAAATGTTAAAGTCCAGCCTATGGCAAACGTGGATGTCCTGCAATTTATTGCGGGTGTGGAATGGTTGGGGCTTCATGAATCTATCACGATGTCAGCGATAAGAAGTAGGGGTGGTCGCTGGGAATTCGATTCAAACCACAGGAGCTGTTAGCGCAAATCCCAGAAGATCAATCCGATCCCAGCTCTCCGAGAACCTCGCCCAGCTTATCAAAGTTCTCCCCGAATGCGGTCCAGTTCTTGCCCATGGAATCGAGAATAGCATCATAATACATCTGCGCTTCTGTTATCAGCACCTCAGTTGACTTCTCCCCTTCGTATACACCCTCCTCCACCGTACCCGGTCTGGTTTTACCGAATAGTGCAACGAGTGCCTTGTCAAGGTCTTCCTCCATCACCACCCTCTCGCCGTCTGAGACCAGCACTCGTTTGAGTTCTGGTAGCTGCCCGGTCTCTGCCTGTATGTAGAGTGGTTCTATGTACAGGATCGAATCCTCAAGCGGTATCACCAGCAGGTTACCTCTCGTCACCCTGGATCCCTGTTGTGACCATAGTGTTAATTGTTGTGAGATCACTGCATCCTGATCGAACTTCGCCTCGATCTGCAGGGGACCATATACCAATTTCTCTTTGGGGAATTTGTAGAGCAGTAGCTCCCCGTAATGATCCCCATCCGAACGAGCAGCGAGCCATGCAACCATGTTGTCCTTCCTTATTGGTGTTACTGACCTCATCAAGACGAATTCTTCCTTCGCCTCTCCTGGAAGCTTTATTATGATGTAATAGGGATCAACCGGAACTTGCTGACCTGTCCCGTACACTTCGTTCGGGACCTGCCACGCATCCTCCTTGTTGTAGAAAACCTTCACGTTGTCCATGTGATATGTGTTGTAAATTGCGGACTGGACATTGAAGAGATCTTCAGGGTATCTGACATGTTTCTTAAGCCCGTCAGGCATCAGGTCAAAGGACTTGAAGTACCCAGGGAAAACTTTTGCATAAGTTGCGATTATCGGGTCTGTGGTGTCAACGATATAGTACGTCACGTCCCCGTTATACGCATCAACCACGATCTTTACGGAGTTTCGCACGTAATTGACGGAGCCGTGTTTCTCTGAGTAGGGGAAGTTGCCTGTTACGGTGTATGCATCCAGCATCCAGAAGAGTCTGTCATCGCTGATGACGAGATACGGGTCTTCGTCAAGTGTGAGGAATGGAGTGATCTTTGAGATCCGCTCCTTGATGCGCCTATCAAACAGGATCCTGCTCTCAGGAGTGATCTCTCCGGATAGCATGATCTTGATGTCAGCAAAGCGCATCGCCATCAGCAGTTCCTTTGTAGATGAGTCTAGCTTCACCCCTCCGCGCCCATCGTAGTAGATGTACTCATTGGTATCGCCCATGGGATAATCAAACTCCGATGTTCTGGTGTTTACCAGCACGAAATCATTGTCCATCTCGCCGTAGTAGACCTGTGGAACCTCGACCTGCAGTTCTTCATCCTGAACCGTATATACCGGAGGAATATCCTTTATGAGATAGTTTGGCATGCCCTCTTTTGTGACGCTGTTTACAGGGCTCATCACGACACCGAAACCGTGCGTATATACCAGATGGAGATTCACCCACGTCTTTGCCTGAAGCCGTTCCTGATTCATCTCTCTTGGGGCAATCATCACCTCGGTGTAGCTTCCGTTAATCTCGTACCGGTCTATGTCAATCCCTGAAAGGTCATAGTACAGCCTCATCTCCTGTGTTTGCTTGTACGTCTGTGTGAGCGGTCTCGAGTCCAGAATCCTGACATTATCCAGCGTATCCGTCGCGTTCGATAAGATTTCAGGGGTCATCATCTCGACAGCGAAGTCTTTCTCCTCCACATCAGAAAGTCCGTAAGCGATCTTTGTGAACCTGATGTTATTCTCGAGGTATGGCTGTTCCAGCTTCTCCTCGTTTGGCGAAACTTTGAAAGCCTGCACAAATCCAGGGATTGCGATCGGAGCAATTATGGACACCAGCAGATAAAGCACGATTACGGACACCAGTATATTCCTTTTTCCCTGACTTTGCTGCTTTGAGATTGCGAATATCCAGACGTAACACAGTACTGCAATGATTATCGCCATGATCATCAGTATCTTGATTACTGGCAGGTATGCGACGACATCAGAGTAGCCAGCCCCTACCACAATCCCTTTTTCAGAGTACATGATCGAGAATCTGGCAAGGTAGTGACCTGCAGCGAGAAGAACGAATAAGAACGATCCAAGGACTGTTAGATGCACCAGTGCCTTCTGCCCCATGCCTGAGATTGCTGATTTGAAGTCAACACCATAAGTTGTACCGTCCGCTGCGATGATCTCTGGCTGTTTGAAGAAGCGGACTATGAAGGACTGCAGGTAATCCGCAAGCACCATGATGATCGTGATCATTACACAGACCAGCAGGAAGTTCCGGACAGCAAGCATAAATGGCAGAGAGAAGACGTAAAAGGATACGTCCTTTGCAAAGATCGGGTCCTGCAGGTTAAAGGGCACCTGATTCAGGTACTGTAGCACTACGAACCATTTGGCAGAGCTTGCAAGCCCCACAAAGAAGGATATGGCCAGAACAGCCATGAACTTCAGCTTGAAAGAAATCTTTGACTCGTTCAACCTCGAAGAGATCTGAAGATTGATCAGGGCAAACGCGAGAAAAACCGATGCAGAGAGTATAAATAGGAGTATCTTTGCCTTTAAGCTGATCATGAAGATCTGGGATGCACCAAGAGCATCAAACCACCAGTAATCGGTGATTAGCCGGACTATCCTGGATAGGGATAGGATGAAGATCACCAATAGTGCGATGACAATAGCGTTGAATCTATCCATGTCCTGCGGCATAGTAGATGATAAGGTATGCACCTCTTATAAAGGCAGTGGAAAACCTCCTACAACCTGAGAGCATACGTCCTCAACCACGACAATTAAGCACACGAACGGGCGTTAGTGGGAAGTGTTCGATTGCGTGTTTGAGCAGGTGGGGGGCGCACAGAGCACACTCGAAGGTTGATAATGAGATTAATCAGAATGTTTATAGTCTCCGCGGCAGAAGACCCCGCTACTTGTAACAGGGATGGATGCCGGCCAAAAACCTTTAAATGTGCTCCAAGTGATTTATAGTAAAATCATGTAACGGTGAATTTAGTAGAAATGATAACGATGAAAAAAATGTGGAAGGAATCACAGTCAAAACAGTTCACCCAGAGGAAGGTATATACAAATTACGTTCGGATAGTTGTGCGCAATTGAATGCAAAAATGAAAGTAGGTTGAAAAGATGGAGAAATATGATCCCAAGGTCACACCTTGGCAAGTCAGTGAGCGAGATTTCCCTCGTGAAGGGAGTTCAACAGAGAAACTGAAATTCTTACTAAGATATGCAATCTTAGCACCTTCCAGCCATAATAGTCAGCCATGGAAGTTCAACATTCGTGACTGCGAAATTGATATTTTTACTGATAAGGACAGATGGCTTAAGGTCGCTGACGCTGACCAGCGTGAGTTATATATCAGCGTTGGTTGTGCTCTGGAGAATCTTCTTATTGCCGCTGAGCATTTCGGATACGCTCATCAGGAGGAATACTTCCGGGAAGGTGAAGATAGCCTTGTAGCGTTGGTGAAACTTACACCCCAAGAAAAAATCGAGAAACAAAGGGATCCAGTACTCTTTGAGCAGATTCCCCAAAGATATACCAACCACAACTTATACGAGACACGAAAGATACCTAATGCTGAGATGGCTCAGTTACATGCCTGCATTTGCGAGGAGGGGTTCTGGATATTCTCAACTAGCGAGGGGCCTTATATTCTATATACCGAAGAAGAACTTAGAGGTCGAATCGACGAGCTCATCATCCGTGCGGATGCCATCCAGTTAACAGATCGAGCCTATACAAAAGAACTGGGTTTCTGGTTTGGGCAAGGCGCCTTTGGTACCCCATGGTTGATGGCCAAGATAAGCCAGTTGGCTTTAACCTACCTCAACATCAGTAAGGGACAAACGAAGAAGGACTCTGAGATGCTCCTGAGTGCTCCTGCGCTGGTCGCCCTAGCCTCAGCGGCTGACGACCGGAAATCCCAGGTAATGGCTGGCCAAATCTTCGACAGAATTGTCCTAACCGCTACCAGTCTTGGGATGGCCATACACCCCATGAGCCAAATACTTGAGGTCCCTGAAATAAAGGCCGAGTTAAGGGAGCTCTTGGAGGTTCCTGAAGTGAAGGCTGAGGTAGCGAAGCTCTCGCCTGAAGAGAATGTGTTCCCACAGCAAACATTCCGGTTAGGATACGCAGAACCAGAGCAGGAGCACACACCAAGAAGACCATTAGAAGAAGTTTTAGTGTAGCGAACATGTTTTTCAGGTTGAAAAAATAGAGCATTCAACAGCGCCTGACAGCATGTTTGCGGTTCGCTTTGCTCACCCAAATGCCTTTGGCACTTCGCAAACACGCGAAACGTTATATGCAAATTGAAATAAAAAGTAAAAGATGCATGAAAGAAAAGGTAAGTCCAACCGCTAAGGATGCCACGCAATTTATTGCAGGGTGGCGCGGACGGGGCTGATTAACAAAAAGAATGCGGTATCCTCACAGCCACTGCCCTATACTACCTTGTTTTACCTTTGGCATTGAAATCCGTTCCAAAGCTTTGCTCACCCGCTCTTCCGCGAAATCATGCTCCACACAGAGAAACTCTTTTACTTTCACTGGATCTGGCGCACCCCATTTTATCTCATAAGATTCTGTCACCGCAGGATGTAAGAATATATCACGAACGAGTTCGTAATTCTCTATTCCTGCCGCTTTATCTATCTTTGATTCGGCTATCAATTTTTCTATGCTATGATATTTCTTAATGAGCTTTAACGCAGTCTTAGCTCCTATTCCCTTTATTCCTTCGTTGAAATCCGTACCCACCAAAATAGCGAGGTCTACAAGCTCTTCACGGCTGATCCCTTGCTTCTCTTCGAATTGTTTTAAGTTGAGGACTTCAATCCGCGCCTTCTTTCTTGGTGCACTGAGATTTCGTATCACAAGAGGAGCCCCAAAAAGCAGTGAATCGTAGTCCTGCGAGGAAACAAGCTCGGCATCCCCTTTTATTACTATATATGCCGCCTGTGCTTCACCTTCGGATAGTGCTTGCACGTGTGGGATGCCCATATACGTTAAAAGCGTCTTCGATTCCTCTACTATCGCCGCGTCAACTTTTGCCGATGCTTTTGCATACTTGAGCGCTTCTTCCGGCACCTCCGCTTCTTCCCATTTCCTTCGCGCCACCTCTCGCCGTTCCGACCTAACTTTGATAACTTCTGCTTTTAACTTAGATGGTTTGCAATCAAAAACGAATACGAGCTTTATCCCCTTCTCCATCAAATTTGTTGTGCGGTATATCAATCCAGAGAGGTGAGAAGTCGTTCTACCCAAAGAATCTTTCAGGGGTGTTCCATCCGGCTGGCGGATGATGCTTAAGAATTGGTAAAGGGTGTTATAAGCATCAACTGCAACTATTTTGCCTGAAAACGCCTCTAAACTCGTTTCTTCCGGCTCTAATATCTCAGCAATACTCGTTCCCATTTTTATCGGATTACGTTAATGTAACAGAAATAAAAGAAATAAAAATAACATAAGCTAATAGACTTTAAAAGATAATCAACATGAGTCATTTACGTGTGTAACGGAGAAGAAAAATAGAGATGAGTGTCGTAGAGGTATTGGTAGAAGGAGGAAAAGCGAGCCCGGGACCACCTCTGGGTCCGGCTCTGGGACCGCTCGGGGTAAACATAAAAGAGGTAGTAGGCAGTATAAACGAGCTAACGAAGGGTTATGTGGGAATGGAAATCCCGGTGAAGATAACCGTTGGTGGTGATGGTAAGGTTGACATAACAGTGGGCTCACCGCCGACCGCGGCATTGATAAAGAAGGAATTAGGTATCGAAAAGGCACAAACTGACTCCACAACTGATTATACCGGCGATATCTCGATAGAGCAGATAAAAGAGATAGCGCGGAAGAAGAAAGAGGAGATGTTAGCCAATTCGTTAAAGAGCGCAGTAAAAGAGGTGATAGGCTCTTGCTGTTCGATGCGCGTGAGGATAGAGGGCAAGGATGCGAAGGAGATGCAGCGTGAGATCGAAGCTGGTAATTATGATGAGGTGATAGCATAAGATGGAAGCGGAAGAGGTGGTGGATGCGGTAGAAAAGGTATTGGATTCACCCGAGAGGAAATTTGTGGAAGGCGTAGACCTCTGCATAAATTTGATGAACGTTGACTTGAAACAACCGAAGAACAGGATAAATTTGGATATTTATTTACCAAAGACTTTTCGTGAGCCGAAGATAGGCGTATTTGCATCTGGAGAGGTAGCATTAAAAGCGAAGGAAGCAGGTGCGGATGTGTTAGACCCGGAAGAACTGAAGAAGATGGATAAGCAGAAGGCGAGGGCGCTGGTAAACAAGTATGACCTTTTTGCCGCTGACGTAACTTTTATGGCGCTGATAGGTAAAAGTTTGGGTACCGTTCTGGGTCCAAGAGGTAAGATGCCCATACCCATTCCACCGGGTGCTGACCCTGTACAGATATTATCGAGATTGCAGAGAGTCGTGAAGGTGAAGTCGAAGACCACGACTTTTTGGGTGAATATAGGCCGTAAGGACATGTCTGCAAAAGATATAGCAGAGAACGCCGTAGCGGTGATAAAAGCGGTTGAATCTCATCTGGAAAGGGGATTGCAAAATATCGGTTCTATTTACATGAAAGCGACCATGGGTCCCGCAGTGAAAGTGGTGTGAATAAGATGAAAAAAAGGGTGACGAGAGCTAAGGAATGGAAGAAGGAGCAGGTCGAATACCTGAAAGACTTGGTTGGTTCCTATAATACAGTAGGTATAGCGAAAATAAGAGGGATAGGTGCTAACCAACTTCAGCAGTTAAGAAAAGGATTGCATGAGAACACGCAGATGCGTGTATCGAAAAATAGGTTAATATCCCTCTCGTTGAAGGAAAGCGGGCTGGGGGAGATGGTTAATTTTGTAGAAGACCAGATGGCGCTGATTTTTACCAATTTGGATGCGTTTGAATTGTATAAAAAAACGGAGGAGGGGAAGATACCTGCGCCGATAAAGGCAGGTGCTATCGCGCCTCACGATATAGTACTCGATGAAGGACCTACCTCGCTTAAACCCGGACCGATAGTAGGGGAATTACAGAATTTAGGTATTCCCGCGGGGATAACAGGGGGGAAAATAGAGATAAAGAAGAGAACGGTAGCGGTGAAAGAGGGTGAAAAAGTCGCTCCTGCATATGCAGATATGTTAGCCAAGCTGGAGATATACCCGATGAAGGAGGGACTGGATTTGTCCGTGATATACGACCGCGAAGCTCAAGTGCTGTTCACGCCTGACGTTCTTCATGTAGATCCCTTACAGTACTTTGAGGACTTTAAAGAGGGAGCGAAAGCGGCTTTCTCGCTTGTCACGCGCATAAAGTACGACTATCCGACTCGTTACACCATCGCGGATCTGTTACGAGAAGCGGGTGATAAATCATTAGCTTTGGCGGTTAATATCGCGTATCCAACACCATTGACGATAAAACCGTTACTCCAGAAGGCGCACACGGATGCGAGAAACCTAGCGATAAATGCTTGCGTATACGAACACGATACGCTACCGTATTTGCTAACAAAGGCGTGTTCGCAGGCACAAAATTTAGCATCATACCAGCAGAAGTAATCATAGGGGAATAGGTCCCTGAATTTAGAGTGTTAAGTTGTACCATACTTTGGCCCGACCGAAAGGTTTTTATAGAGACTGCTTCATCTCTATGTTATAAAACATATTTCATGTCCACTATCAGCGAAGGAGAAAGGGCGAAAAAAATGAAAACAGTCGCGGTCATTCCATGCTACAATGAAGAGGTTGCAATTGGAAGCGTGGTTCTAAAAGCGAGAGAGCAGGTTGAGAAGGTTCTGGTAGTAGATGATGGCTCAACGGATGCGACCGCGCAGATCGCACGTGCTGCGGGAGCAAACATTATTTCCCATGAGAAAAACAAAGGTAAAGGCGCGGCGATAAAGACTGCCCTGGAATATGTTGCGGGAAATGGTTTTGATACACTTGTGCTACTCGATGGTGACGCTCAACACGACCCAAATCAAATCCCATTGCTTTTAAAAGCATTTCAACGTGATAATGCAGATATCGTTATTGGATACAGGAGTCCAGAGCAAATGCCTTTTCACAGAAGAGTTGGAAGGCAGGTGCTTGATTATACAACCGGCATCAACGGGGCAGCTACGGACTCACAATCGGGGTTCCGAGCACTGAATCGCAGGGCTGTTGATGCGTTAGAATCAAAGAATCTACGTGGAAATGGCTTCTCAATAGAATCTGAAATGTTACTGGCAGCAGAAGAGCTAAACCTAAATATTAAAGAAGTCCCGGTTACATGCAGCTATGGAAACGGTAAGACTTCAACAAAGAATCCCATATCACACGGATTTGGTGTGCTTGGCTCTATTATTCGGTTAATAGCAGAGGAAAGACCTTTAGTCTTTGTGGGTATTCCAGGATTAGTGATGATTTTTATGGGGTTCTTCTTCGGGTTGAAACTCCTGCAACTATACAACGATTCAGGTTATTTCTCCATACCGTTCACGATGCTTGCTGGGTTCTTCGTCGTTATAGGCACATTAGGAGTGTTTATGGGGCTGGTACTGAATGTTGTGTCGAGGTTAGTAAAGAAGTAAGTTTCCACTGCACAGCACTGATTTCCAGCCACCAATTTTGGATAGATTTATTGCATTGTAGTTGTCTATATATATGCGATATTTCCTGTATATCTATACAAGTTAAGTGAAGCGGGTAGAGGGAGACAAGATGGCGGAATATACAAAAATTGGAACACAGGAAAAGAACCTTCTTGTGTGGAGTGGATCGTTAAAAGGGCTAAAGCCAAAATGGAATGCCTTTGATAGGTTCTTAGAATTGCTGGAAGACTCGCAGTGGCATTCATTAAAAGAGATTGAAGCGGATTTTTCAATCCCAATGGATGAGTTCGCCCCGGTCCTCAGCTTGTTTACAGAGTTTGGCTTTGTCAGTCGCAAGGATGAGGGAAGCAAAGTGAGATTAAATCCTTTGGGGGCACAATTTTTAGAACTACCTCAGGACTGATTTTTGGGTGTTGCTCATTGCAGCATCCGCTCTATTTCTGTTAATTTCAGCATAATTTCCTTGCCTTTCTCTGTAAGTTGGTATTCAGAACTCGTTCTGCCAACGGTTTTCTCCGTTTCTTCTATAAATCCATGCTCCAGAAGAAAGTCAAAATATTTCTTGAAGTTTCGCCAATCCAGATACGCCTTTTGCATGATGCGTGTTTTTTTAGCTACTCCCCCCTCCTCAGTTATCCCTCTCAGAGTATCTAAAATGATTTCCCAACGACTCCTTGCTTTTATCCCCATCGGCACTTTACCTTCCCTACACGCCCACCTTTCACCTATGTTACATTCCGTTGCAAAAGGTATGTGTAATAGTTAGGTGTAGGGAATATATAAGTTTATTAATATTTAATAGTTTCGTTTTTTGTGGTTTCTGAATTCGCAATATTATACATCCATTTTGCCTCAACAACTGATTGTTTAGGTTAATTACCATATAAACGACTGAAAAAGTCTTATTAGTTAAATTACCACAAGATTACCTTGATTTTGACTGGAAAACGATAATATAGCTGAGGATTTAAGAAGACATGTTAATTTGGCGTCCTGCATTTGCTTCTGATGCCGCTCATCCGATACCTTAAGGACTAAAACTCGTGGTTTTGTATTCCCCCGCCTTTGATCGCGTTTTATACGCTATCCTCATCCACTCGCCCCCGTAGCCATAGCGGGGGATTGCATCCCTTTTACCTTCCCCGCGCACATCCCGATCGGACGGGGCATCCCCTGTCTTCGCACCATAATAGGCATACACCGACTTGCCGTTATAATCATATATCCCCCCTTCTGGCAACTATCCCAAGATTTGCTCTCTCATATCTACCTGTGATTGTAGCGGGGCAAGATTTAGCACCCCGAGCTGAAATAAATGGTATCTCAGACCTCTGTGGATTCCGCGGTAAACAAGTACCTTTTATTTACCCCTCAAATCCACAATCTCCGACAACTCTGGCCCCGTAGAGATTAACTTCACGGGAACTCCAGTGTCATGCTCGACCGTAGCCACGAACTCCTTCACCTCTTTACTCAACTCTTCGTACTCACTTGCACCTCGACATGACGGATCTAATCGGTCCACACCGCTCAATGCTATCATCGTCGCACCGTTTATCATCGCGGAGTAAGCAGCCATCTTACCATCCCACTGACCTATCCGCCTCTTGCGCTTTGTGACAGTGCCAAACTCTTCGATGTTCAATTCAGCCGCTTTTGCCTCTGTCATTTGTGTTTCAAAAGGACCTTCACCCACCCGTGTGGGAAATGATTTGAATACGACGGCAACATCATCTACTCGCGTAGGGCCTATACCAACATCCGCGGCCATCTGCGATGCTGTTGTATCTTTAGATGTGACGAACGGATAAGTACCGTAAAGCAAAGAAATGCCAAATCCTTGCGTTCCTTCTATCAACACACCTTTCCCTCGGTTTAGTGCATCGTTTATTTCCTGTGGCACGTCACAAAGGAACTCCTGTAACTCTTCCACATCCTTTGCCTGCCTTGCCGTTCTCATTGCACGTGCGGCATTCGCGGGACCGCATCCCGAGCCGGTGGAGCCTATTTTCCCTTTTAAATAGGTATTCTTCTTGTCCTCTTCTATATGCGCCTCTTCTATTATTCCACATCTCTTGTCCACACCAACCCTGCCCTTAAGTCCAAAGGACTCCACTTCCTGTTTGAGCACATCCGGATTTACCAATACCCCCGCACCAACCAGAAGCCGCGCAGACTCACACACAAATCCAGAAGGCACCATCCGCAACGCATATTTCTTATCTTCAACTACAACTGTATGCCCTGCGTTGGGTCCTACACCGCCCCGCGCAACCACTTCTGGATCGTCATGCTTTGCGAGATATGCAATAATCTTGCCTTTTCCCTCGTCACCAAAAAATCCCCCTACTACCATTGTTGTTGGCATGTGTATCCAATTATCGTTGAATAACAAGAAGTTTTTTAATAGGATTGAGGAGAATACAACAGTTATGGCAAAAAATGATGTAATTGGTTATCAATTCGCAGAGCGGATAAAATCTGAGCTGATTATTGGTTCCAAGATGTTGACGGTGATAGAGACGTTGGACGGTAGTGAATTGGAGGGCGCGAAGATAGCGCTGGGTGCCTTTTTTGATGCGTTGTCTATCGAGACAGGAATGGCGTTGAAGGCAACGGGCGACAATGAATTCGCATTGGTCGAAGAAAAGTTGAACCAGATAAAGCGGGAGATAGAGGAAGCGGATTACAATGAGGCGCATGCAACCTTTGGAAGGACGGTATCTCATGCTACTACTGTTTGCGCGAGAACTATGAGCGCATTGGTGGAAAAGGGACTGATATAACTATCCCATTATCTGTAGGATTATTCGTCTTGACCTTCTCTTGTTGTCCAACTCGATAAACACCACTTGCTGCCATGTGCCCAGCATTAGTCTTTGATCATGGAACGGTACGGTCAGCGAAGGCCCCAGAATAGATGCTCTTACATGCGAATGTCCGTTACCATCGTGCCATCTGTACTCATGTTCGTACCCAATTCCCTTAGGAAACAATCGCTCTAACGCGCTGGGCAAATCCTGTAGCAGTCCTGGCTCGTATTCTATGGTCGTGACCGCACCTGTCGCACCAGGCACGAAGATGGTTACAATACCGTCTTCGATGCTCGATTCTCGTAACTTGCTGTTTACCTTTTCGGTTATATCTATTATTTCCACTTCGCCTTGTGTATCAAAATGCAGTTCCTTTGTTGCAACACTCATTCTTTCCTCACCACCCGCCTTCATTCTGATTTACTTTTAGAATAAAATCGTAAGTGTGAGTATTTATAACTTTCAAATTCATTATACATCTTGATATATGGATACGGGAAACAAACATAAGGTCGTTATCCTTGATATGGACGGAACGTTTCTGGATTCACGAGGGAAAGGAGCAATAGCGCATGAATGGGCGTATGGTGCTTTTAAAAGGACGTTGAACCATTACGAAATAACACTCACTGTTGAAGAGATAGATAAGTACTTCCTCACCCTTCTGCATTCCGAAGGTGAAGAAGGGGTGTGGAAATTTTGTGACAGGTTCGGATTGGATTGTGATGAGTTCTGGACACGAAGGGAGAAGGACGTTATAGAAGCAAAGATAGAAGCGATTCGACAAGGCGAAATAAATCTTTGTAAAGACACGGAGGAGGTGATAAAATATCTCAGCAGTAGGTATTATCTCGCGGTGGTTAGCGATTCACAACAAGCGTGTGTGGATTTTGCGCTGGAGCATTTCAAGTTGAGACCTTATTTCAAGATATGGTATGGCAGAAAGAGCAGTTTAGAAAGTTTAGCCAACCGGAAGCCGAACCCTTATTACGTTAATAAGGTTCTACGCGAATTAGATATGCGCAGAGAGGATGCGATACTGGTGGATGACAGCCCTGTTGGGATATTAGCAGCAAAGCGGGCGGGTATAGATTCGGTGTTTATCTGGAACGAAGAGCGAAACGAATGTGACCCTACGTTTTTGGTTAAGAATATTGGTGAGCTGAGGGGGGTTTTATAAACATAAGAGGCTGTCCCACAAATAAATCATTGCATTTTAAGAGGCTGTCCCACAAATAAATCATTGCATTTTAACACAAGAAAAACACAGAAGCCAACAAACAA
>QBUM01000073.1 GCA_013180585.1 Candidatus Methanophagaceae archaeon GoMg2 | reverse complement strand
TTCAATCCTTCCTTCCTCTCTAATTTGAGTTGCCATCTGAGCCCTCCTTAAATATATGCTATTACATCCACCTATCTGCTCTTCCCCTCTATCAGGACTACTTTCATTCCCGCTATCCACTACGTTATTAATTGCACTATACCCATATAAATGTTGTTATTTCCGTTTAATCGCACTCCTGCATCTTCTTAACTCCTTCCTCAAAGCGGGTCACATCAATACCAAACTCATCCAACCACGCATAATCCGGAAAACCTCACCCGCAGTTAGAGATTCCACTTGGTCCGCTGTAAACTTTACCGATCAAGTTATGATAACACCGCCTAAGAAATTTGTGCTGCCGGATTAATAACTATTTTTTTGTCGCTTAATTCGTCATACCCCCCCCATTTTCTGCTAAATCCACGCATTGAGTCTGCACACCATATCGCGTCACAAATTCCAAATTACTTTTGTCGCTATCTAACACCGTCACTTCGTTCATATCATATTTTTTGGAATTGAGTACCCGTACCAGATTCCAGCCCACAAAACCTGCCCCGCCGGGGATTATTATTCTTAACTTTTCCATGATTTGCGCTCCTTTTTGGCTTCTATATCTCATAAATGGCTATCCCTTATTATTCTCTTCTCTATTACTTTCCCTTCATTATATCTCGGCACGATAATAGAAACAAACGGTTGGAACGCATAATCTTTA
Source organism: Candidatus Methanophagaceae archaeon GoMg2 (assembly GCA_013180585.1). Lineage (GTDB taxonomy): Archaea > Halobacteriota > Syntropharchaeia > Alkanophagales > Methanospirareceae > QENJ01. The sequence goes on along the minus strand of QBUM01000073.1, from coordinate 2,782 downwards.
TTTTTTGTTTTGATTTCAGTGCAACAATAGCCATCAACGAAAGATAGCCAACGAACTGCCATATTAAAAGAAAAGAAATTAAATACAGCAAGATAATAATCATACACACTTGAATCCTCCCACTCCAATATACCTTTCATTAAATACTTCGATTTGGTTCTCCAACCAACTTTTCTCGGGGATGCAATCGGCATCCGTAAACGCCACAAAATCACCTTTTGCACTCTCCACACCTATTTTGCACGCGCCAGCTCGTGTATGATAATCCGCATATAAAATTTTCACAGAAAACTTCCTCGCATTCTCCACCGTCTTATCCGTTGAATGCCCATCCACCACGATCATCTCATGTGGTTTGTGTGATTGATTGAATACCGCCTCAAGACACCGCTCGATTTTACCTGCTTCGTTCTTTACCGGGATTACAACTGAGATCTTAGCTTGGCTACTCATTTGGCTATTCCTATAACTGAAACATCTCCAAGTCCATAATCGCTTCTTCTATAATACTCCTCGTTACAAATAACTTACTGACGCTATAAAGGTCTTCGAAAGCCTTTTTTGCCATTCCCAAATCAATTAAACCTTCTCTGTAAGCTCTTGCTATTACTCCGACCGATCCATGAACCTCAAATCCTAACTGCTTTCCAACATCTCTTGCATCCAAATCATCGGTAAGAAATAGCTCTACTTCAACTCTATTACATAGCGCTAATGCTTGCAATTCACCTGCATCCAACTTCAAATCGATTTTATTACGTACTTTCTCTATCTCTTCTCGTGATACACCCAAAACTTCAATATTTTCAGCATTTCTTACTTCTCTTTCCCCTGCCATGCCTTCGGTGCAGACCTCTTCATAGACCTTCTTTGGGATATAAATCTTTGATACTATCTTCAACAATTCAAACTCTCCAATTTCTGCCATTGCGAAGCATTTTGATCAAACTTTTCTAAAGTTTGTTTAGTGGTCCTGTATTGGATACTGCTTTATCCATGCAATCCCCACTCAACATCCGCTAAAACCGCTTCTCTTTGCCTTTCTGCAAGTCTTACAATATCTAGCCCTACGGATTTAACCGCCTCCGCTCTTGTCATCAAATTATTTAAATATCGCTCTAAAATTGTCTCCTGCCTAATTTTTTCGATGCCTATCTTCACAGCATTCGCTATGATTGTGGTTACATCTTCTTTTCTTTCTTTAGCCAATGTCTCTAATTCTCTCAACACTACATCTCCCATTTCTCATACCTCCTCTTCTTTAAAATTTACACAATATATACATCTACCTATTTGCTCTTCCCCTCTATCGGGAATACTTTCATTCCCGCCATCCTCTACGTTATTAATTTCACTATACCCATATAAATGTTGCGATTTGCGTTTAATCGCACTCCTGCATCTTCTTAACTCCTTCCTCAAAGCGGGTCACATCAATACCAAATTCATCCTACCACGCATAATCAGGAAAACCTCACCCGCAGTTAGAGATTCCACTTGGTCCGCTGTGATCTTTACCGCTCAATTTCTGATAACTTATCATAAGAAATTTGAATAACCCTATCGGCAGAAATACTCTGAACTTGAACCCACCCAACTGTTTCAAAACGATCTTTATCATATCCTTGAAATAGATAACGTCCTTCCCATTAATACAGAAAATTTTATTCTGCGGGAATTGTTTCATCATTGTAATAACTAAACCGCAGACGTCATCAATATATATCGGCTGCCGGGGCCATTTACTGTGACCCGGAATCGGAAAACACGGCACTTTACGTGCAAAATCAATAAGAAACCCGATATTTTTGGTATCCGTGGGACCGTACATAATAGATGGCTGTAATATACAGTATTCAAGCCCGCTTTTTTAAACCAGCTCTTCGCCTTCTATTTTAGTCCGTGCATATTCATCTTTCCTTACAGAAAGGAAAGCCGCCGAGCTGAAATGTATGATTCTTTTCACGTCTGCGTTATTAGCAGCTTCAAGCACATTTATCGTGGCTAATACGTTATTCCTGTAAAACGGTTCATCCAAAGGCGAAGAGATTTGTGCTGCCAGATTAATAACTATTTCTTTACTCGTAAATTCGTCATACCAACCCCTTTTTCGGCTAAATCCACACATTGAGTCTGCACACCGTAACTCTTCACAAATTCCAAATTATTTTTGTCGTTATCCAGAACCGTCACTTCGTTCATATCATATTTTTTGGAGTTGAGTACTCGTACCAGATTCCGGCCCACAAAACCTGCCCCGCCTGGGATTATTATTTTGCTCTTCTGGTTTTTGCTCGGTACGCTCATGTTATTCTCTCACAATTACATTATCTGTTCTGTCTTTATTAATCGCCAATAGATTCTTTAGTAGTTCCAGGCCAGTAGTATAACTCTTTCTTTGTATACGAAACCGTAAAATTATGCTTCACAAATACGGGAGAATCAGTTTTAACTTGATTATTCCAGTCGTGGAACTCAAGGCCTCTGAGCAAATTTTCTTTTGAGTTCGCTACTTCTGTTATGTGTGCGGAATACACCTCAATCATCCACACACCCATCCCCATTGCTATTCATAAACCTTCTTTCTATGTTCGATTGCATATACCTTCACAGCATCCCCTTCAATAGCATAAATCAATCTATATTTCCCAATTCGTATTGCTCTAAACCCTTTTAAAGTATATCTAAGTGGTTTTCCCATATTGGGATTACTCAATATATCTTTAAGCCATTTCCGTAAACTTAAAGACAGCCCAAAACCAAAGTTGGCGGTACTAACACG
>QBUM01000074.1 GCA_013180585.1 Candidatus Methanophagaceae archaeon GoMg2 | reverse complement strand
GCCAACTTCTCCTCCTCTTCTCTATCTTTTTTATCTATAAACGGCAGCCAATCTTCTTTAGCTTTGTAAGAGCCCATGCCTCCCGTGTTTTGTCCTAAATCGGAATCGAAAGCGCGTTTGTAGTCCCGCGTGTCCGGAAGCGGTACGAGCCTTTTACCATCGCAGAACGCCTGGAAACTCGATTCCTCACCCTCTACCTTCTCCTCTATTAACACATCGCTACTTTCAAAAACGGACAAAAAATGCTCAAATAACTGCTTTCTACTCGTGAAGTGGTCACCCCAGACGCCTACACCCTTACCCGCCGCAGGCGTATCAGGTTTCACCGCCACCGCATCCCCGATTTCATCTAAGAACTGCCATACCGCACTTCTCACTTCGCTCACACTCGCATAATCCGCCCTCGGGAACACTTTAAAAATCGGATTCGCATCCGCGCAGCATTCATCAAGCAGAACTCGCTGCGAAACTTTGCTCCCTTCTATCGCATATCTTTTTGTGGGGCATATCATTGCCACTCCTGTTCTACTCTCAATCACGTCTCTAACGCCATCTATTATCGGCTGCTCGGGACCGCATATCCCAAAATCTATCTCGTCCTTATTCGCTTCGACAAAGTCGCATATCTTTACAATATCCAAATCGGGAATGACTACGTGCTTCGCTGCATGTTTCACGTTAAACGGATTCCTCTGCTTGTCCGCAATGTAAAAACGCACCGCATATTCTTCACTTCGGCTCAGTGCATCTATCATCGCAGCCGCCCGCGACCCATAAGAGATGACCAAGATCCCTACCTTTTCTCCTCGCATGTACTTATATTTATAAAGAGTCAAAAGAATAGGTTAACAGAAATACGCATCAATCATAAAACAAGGTGATAAAATAATATGAGTGGAAGTGGCGAAATACCGCCGATGTTGCAAAGTCAACTTGCGCAGCTCCAGCAGTTAAAAGCGCAGATAGAAGCTGTGGCGAGGCAGAAGATGCAGGTAGAAGCTCTGCTGAAAGACTCAGAGAGTGCATTAAAGGAGTTAGAGAAGCTTGATGAGAACTCCGTTGTCTATCAGAATGTAGGCGAGTTGATGATAAAGGTGGGTAGAGAAGAAGTGAAGGCGGACCTGTCAGAGAAGAAGGAGACTTACGATTTGAGATTAAAGACATTGGAGAGGCAGGAAGAGAGAGTGCAGAAGAAATATCAGCAGTTACAGCAGCAGTTGCGAGAGGCTTTAGGCGCAGGTACACAGACGATGGGTGCATAATCCTGATGACGTAGTGAAGTTGTTGACCGATACGGCAACTTGATATCCAAGTACCACGCAAAAATCTTTATCTTCCCATTTTCTTATTTATAACAAAGGAATTAAAAAAGCGAGTAACACAACGATGGACGTTCCGCTAAAAAAGATAAGGGAAGATGTATGGGAAGTGCCGCAGTCGTATAAGGACTACATGAGAGTGCCAGCGAGGATATACGCTGCGGAAGGACTGTTAGCGAAGATAAAGGGTGATTTGACACTGCAGCAGACAATCAATGTCGCTTCGCTTCCAGGAATAGAGAAATACTCTTTGGTTATGCCCGACGGTCATCAGGGCTATGGCTTTCCTATTGGCGGTGTTGCCGCTACGGACTTCGAGGAAGGCGTCATATCTCCAGGCGGTGTCGGCTACGACATAAACTGTGGTGTAAGGCTTATTCGCACCAATCTAAAGGAAGAGGATGTCAGACCTCACCTGTCAGACCTATTGGACAGTTTATTTGAGTATATCCCGGCAGGGCTTGGGCTCTCGGGTAAAGTGATGCTGTCCAATAGCCAGTTAGACGAGGTGCTCAGGGGTGGCACAGAATGGTGCGTTGAGAACGACTATGGCTGGGAGGAAGATATAGAGCGTACGGAAGAGGAAGGTAGATTAAAAGCTGCAAATACGGATAAGATAGACGAGAAGTCAAAGAAACGAGGCGCTCCACAGCTTGGGACGCTCGGCTCTGGCAATCATTTTTTAGAAGTAGAAGTAGTAGATGAGATTTTTGATGAACAGCTTGCGAAGGCGTTTGGAATAGAAGAAACAGGTCAAGTGACTGTTTTAGTCCATACCGGTGGTAGAGGATTCTCGCATGGCGTTTGTGCTTACTATCTGCGTACTTTTGAACGTGAGATGAAAAAGGATGAAACGTTAGCAAGGATACTCGGTTTAGAGCGTGAATTAGCTTGCGCGTATTTGAGCAGCGATATGGGCATGGACTATTTTGAAGCGATGTGCGCGTGTGCGAATTACGCCTTTGCGAATCGGCAGCTTGCAACACACTGGATAAGGACCGTGTTTGCGGATGTGTTCAAAAGAAGCGCGGAAGATATGGATATAAAGCTGGTGTATGACATCGCACATAACATAGCGAAGGATGAGGAGCATGTAGTAGACGGCAAGAAGAAGAAATTGTGTGTACACAGAAAAGGGGCAACGCGCGCGTTCCCGGCAGGCGATGAACGGTTGCCTCCAATTTATAGAAGTATTGGTCAGCCTGTATTGATTCCCGGCTCGATGGGCACACGCAGTTTTTTAGCTGTAGGTACCGAAATTGCGAAGGATGAGACTTTTGGTAGCTGCGCTCATGGCTCTGGCAGAGAGATGAGCAGGACAGCGGCAATGCGGAAATATAGAGGTAGTGAAGTAAGAGAGGAGCTTGCTAAGCGAGGTATATTGGTGAAAGCACGAGAGCGGAGCAAGCGGGATGTGCGGAGGAAGAAGGGTATTCAGTTTGATAAGTATGGCGAACTGGCAGAGGAAGTTTCTGCAGCCTATAAAGACCCGGAGGTGGTGGTTCGGAGTTGTGAAGTGTCAGGTATAGCGCGAAAAGTAGCGGCGTTCCGAGCTATAGGGGTTATAAAAGGGTAAAGCCAAAATCTGTTTTTAAACTACAATACCTTTCTTAGAACATTAAAACTACAAGAAAACTATTTCCTTGATTAAAAAATATTTATTGATTTATGCGGCTAACAATAAGCGGTCTGCCGGGCAGTGGAACAACAACGGTTGCAGAATTACTGTCGAAGGAGTTGTCAATGGGCCTATTATCTGCGGGAGTCGTGTTTCGTCAAATGGCAGCGGAAAAGAAATTGCCGTTGGAGCAGTTCAGCGAGATAGCAGAGAATGACGACGATTTCGATAGGGCAATAGACGAGCGGCAGCGAGAAGACGCCATGAAAATGGGGAATGTCATTGTAGAAGGCAGATTGTCCGGATTCTTTGTCCCCGATTCGGATTTGAAGATATGGCTGAAAGCGCCTTTGGAAACAAGAGCTAGGCGAATTGCAGCGCGTGAGAAAATAGGCTACGATGAGGCTCTTCACGCAATGAAAAGTAGAGAACGGTCTGAATATAAGCGATACGAGAAATATTACAGTATAAATCTTGACGACCTTTCTATTTACGATATGGTGATTGATTCCTCAAGATGGAACGAGAATGATATAGTGGCGATGATATTGTTGGCAACGAAGTGTGTA
>QBUM01000075.1 GCA_013180585.1 Candidatus Methanophagaceae archaeon GoMg2 | reverse complement strand
TTCTTAGACTTAAAAGACATGATACCAAAGTTAGAAACGGGTCTCTTCTCGTTGACGCGACATCCATCAATGCCGAGGTCTTGTTTTTGTACTGCTCTTTAAGTATCTGTACGATTTTTTCTATATCTATCGGCAAGTTCGGTCTCCCTAATTTCGTTTACCCTGTTTAAATCTACTTCATTAACTATTCACACCTATTCATTTAAAATCATAACGAGAAAAACACCTCGGCAAGCCAAAAGAGTGTGCCAATAAAAAGTTAAAATCGTATTTAAATAAAGGATGGTAAGATTTCTTACATTTAATGTTCATATTCGCGCACACACGCTTTCAGAAACGCAATAAACGGTGGCGACGGCTTGTTTGGTCTCGACATGAATTCCGGATGAAACTGCGTGGCAATAAAGAACGGATGCTCCGAAATCTCCAGTATCTCCATCCTCAATCCACTTCTGTCTGTACCCGAGAAAAATACCCTTTCATGCTCTATTCTTTCTATATACTCCGGGTTCACTTCATACCTATGTCTGTGTCGTTCAAGCACCTTCTTTTTGCCGTATATCTTCTCTGCTAAAGTATCTCCTCTTATGAACACCTCATAGTTGCCCAGCCTCATCGTACCGCCTTTATTCTTCACTCCTTTTTGCTCTTCCAGCAGAGCTATTACTGGATGTGGAGTTTCACCAAGTTCAGAACTATTTGCATCTTTCAGTTTTGCAACGTCCCTCGCTACTTCTATCACCGCTAACTGGAATCCAAAGCACAACCCGAGAAAAGGTATATTATTCGTCCTCGCATATTCTATCGCCTTTATCTTCCCTTCCGCACCACGAACACCAAATCCACCGGGAACGAGTATTCCATGAACCTCATCAAAAAACGTGTTTAACGCGCCCCCCACCTCCAAATCCTCCGCTTCTATCCATTTCAGCTCTACTTTACATCCTATCTCCGTAGCAGCGTGTTTTATCGCTTCTTTTATGCTCAAATACGAATCTTCCAGCTCTGCATATTTGCCCACTATTGCTACTATTATACTCTTATTCCCTGCGGACAGAGCTCTTCGCCGCTCCACCATCTTTGTCCAATCGTTGTCCTCTTTTAGCTGCTCTAACTGCAGTTTTTTCATTATGTACGTGGCAGTACCTTCTTGTTCAAGCATTAGCGGCACCTCGTATATATCATCAGTATCTTGTGCGCTAATCACCGCTTCTTGCCGTACATTACAGAACATCGCTATCTTCTTTTTCGCATCCTCTTTTAGCGCCTTTTTACTTCTGCATACGATTATATCGGGATGCAGTCCTAATTCCAGGAGTGCCTTTACAGAGTGTTGTGTGGGCTTCGTTTTCGGCTCCCCCAGAGTAGTAAAAGGCACTAAAGTAACGTGGACAAAGAGGAAATCGTTTTCGTTCTCCTCGCCGTGCATCTGCCGGACCGCTTCCAAAAAAGGCATACTCTCTATGTCGCCAACCGTACCGCCTACCTCTATGAGGCACATATCCGCATCACTCTTCTCCACAACGCTTCTTATGCGTGCTTTTATCTCGTTCGTCACATGTGGGATTATTTGCACCGTCTGCCCCAGATATTCCCCTTTCCTTTCTCGCTCTATCACTGCGGAATAAACGAGACCTGTGGTTATATTATGCTCTCGTCCCAGCTCCACATCCATAAACCGCTCGTAATTACCCAAATCAAGGTCTACCTCGGCACCATCGCCCAAAACGTACACCTCGCCATGCTGAAACGGGTTCATTGTCCCTGCATCTATGTTTATGTACGGGTCAATTTTTATCGGCACGATTTCGTATCCCCGGTTCTTCAATATCCTACCGATGGACGCCATTGTGATGCCCTTTCCAAGCCCACTCATCACACCCCCTGTCACAACTATATACTTCATCGCACTAAACTCATACAATAATATATATGCACCCTTACTTCTTTCTTTCGGTAAAAATTGCTAAAAAATTCTTTAAGTACATGCTCAAATTAGTTCCTTAGCTCAGCATCTTAGCAGCATAATCACGGATATAATAATCATCAGTCATGGCAATCAAAAAAGCCCTAACATCTCTTCCTTGTCCACCGTAGCAACGCAAATTACTCTATCTGCCCCACCGTAATATATATAGTATTTATCCCTCACCTCACATGCGCCGCAAGTAAATACAACATTAGGAACCGCCCCACGTATTTCGTAGTCCCGCTCGGGCTCGAGAATCGGCTTTGAATGCCGGTATAATAATTTTGACGGGTCATCCAAACTGAGCATCGCCGCGCCCAATCTATATACATTATCCTCGTCAACACCATGATATATCAGCAACCACCCCTTCTCAGTCTTTATTGGCGGAGCACCCGCGCCAATCTTCGCACTATCCCAATTTCCTCCTTCTGACGGTGCCATAACTTCTTGCTGCCCATACCAATCAGCAAAGTTATCTGTGTAACTAATCCAGATGCCCATGGGCTCTTTGTGCATTGGTCTATGGAGAATCATAAATTTGCCATCAATCATCTCAGGGAAAAGGACGGCATTTTTATCATTCCTCTCCGCCCATTCCACCTCATATCTTTCCCATTGTATAAAGTTATTTGTGGTGGCTAAACCAACCCGCATCCCATTCACAGAATAAGCAGTATAAGTCATATAATAACTGTTCCCGAGCTTTACCACCCGCGGGTCCTCACACCCACGTGGTTCCAATATCAGTTTCGGCGTGAAAACAGGTTTGTCAAAGCGAAAGAAGTTGAAGCCATCTATACTTACCGCATAGCCAATTCTTGAGATATCATCTCGCCCCATAGCACGGTAGAGTAGGTTAAATAAACCCTCATCGTAAATAACCGCGGGATTAAAAATGTTTTCGGATTCCCAGGCATTCTCAGGCTTTGGTTTCAGTATCGGGTTGCCTTCATAACGCCTTAACTTCATGCAATTATAACCCCCTCTCTTTCAATACCTTGGTAAAAACGTCTATATATATCTCTGCTATCTTCTCCGTAGACCTTATACGTGTGTACACCTCTTCCGCTTCTATAATATTCTTCGCTATTCTTTCATCTACACAAAAGGCAATCAATTTACGAGTTAAGTCATCTGTATCAGTATAATAAACCACTTCATCCTTCAAAGGCTGAAAGTACTCGGATTGCTGTGGAATGAATATAGGGCAACCAGCGCCCATCGCCTGGAAGATAGTAGCGGAGACAAGCCTGAGATACCTATTCTGGTATTTATGGAAGATGACGGCATCCGAAGCAAATAGATAGTCGTCAAATCGCTCATCAGATAAAGTCCCTTCCTCACGTACAATCATCCATGGCGGTGCCGACTCCTTCTCAAGCATCTCAAAGTCTGGAGGGATTACAAATAATAAAATCACATTTGTCAGTAGTTCTTCACACAAATATCGCAGGTATGGATAATAGCCCCTCTGACAGAAGGTAAAGATTATCTTCTTATCCAGAGGCAATCCAAGCTTCTTTCTGCTCTCAATCTTGTCACCGCGTCTTATCGGGAAACAAGGAAAAGGGATGTACTCTGCATCAGGATAAACATCCTTCAGGTACTCTTGCCGCTCATCGAAGTAAA
>QBUM01000076.1 GCA_013180585.1 Candidatus Methanophagaceae archaeon GoMg2 | reverse complement strand
CCTGACACCAAGTCCTGTTTCTTCCCAAAACTCATCAATTATAGCCTTTTGTTCAGCGCTGAGATGCGTTTTCAGTTCTCTATTTGGATTCAACGTCGGAACTTCCTCTATATCACAATAAATTTTGGTCTGTTGCTGAACTCTACGCTCCATTATTCCGTGAATCTCGGAATCCTTCTTTACTGAGAAATCCCCGGAACTCACATGCTTTAGTATCCCCCTTATATCTGCCTTTGTAAGTTTTACCATGTTACCTGCAGAAAGGGTCCGGCGAAATGATTTTTGTGCTCTACAGGAAAAGCACCCGAAATGTTTATATACACGCGAAAAACTATTATAGCCACATGTACAAAACATCTGTCATAAGCATGTGGAAAAGGCAACTACAGTGGGATCAAAAAAACGGAAATAATATCTCAATCTTAAAAGCCTCTTCAAACGCAGGTAAAAACACGGAGGGTAGGGTAAGAAGATGAAGACGATAGCTAAAAAGGTATTGAGTTGTTTGGTTGTGTTTGGGATTTTAATGTGTGTGGTGCCTGTTATTGTGGCTGAAGATGCATCAAATAGTATAGCGGAAAGCAAAGATATCCAAGAAGCTTCGGCGGCAAAGGAGTTTAAAAGCCAAGCAACCGCCTCAAACTCCCTTTCTAAAGTTGTATACGGCTTCTGGCCTTACTGGATAGATTCTCAATCATACCAGCCAGACTGGAGTGGTTTAACTCATGTATCTTATTTTCTGCATGAATACAAATTCGGATGGAACATTGGATACCAGCCATATAGGAGCAGATTATTACAATGTTAGAGATACTGCGCATTCTCATGATGTGAAAGTTACTTTAACGGTCGTACGGCATGGGTTTAATTCTGATGATCAGCGTATACAAGATGAAATACTGGCTTATCACAGAGATGATTTGGTGAATAATATATCCCAAAAGTTACAAGATTATGGTGCTGATGGGGTATCAATAGATTTTGAAAATGTGGGTATCACTAATTCCTTTACAGGTGAATCGAATATAGTGTTAATTGAACAGTTTATGCAGGTTTTACACGATACACTGAAAAATGCAAACCCCAACTACCACATTTCTTTCTGTGTTATGGGCAGTGTTGAAACAGTATACCGCAATGCTGCCTTAGCGCAATATGTAGATGCGGTGTTCCTCATGGGTTATGATTATCACTGGCAGAGTGCCCCCACAACTGGAGCTGTTTCTCCATACAATGATGTTGTAAATTCTGTAAACACACTTAAAAATTATTATCCTTCAAATAAAATAATAATAGGGGTACCATTTTACGGCTACGATTGGCCTTGTTCATCAAGTGAACCAGGGGCGAGTACTACAGGAAGTGGTACAGCAGTCCGAATGAATAACGCAATTGACAATGCTCAGACCTACGGAAGACTTTGGGATTCTAACTCACACACGCCTTGGTATAGATACCAGCCTGATGGCACATGGCACCAATGCTGGTACGAGGATGAAGAATCTCTTGGCTTAAAATTTGATTATGCTAACTCTGCAAACATTGGAGGTACAGGCTTTTGGGCATTGGGCTATGAAGGAAATAATGCAGACATATGGGATATAATAAAAAAGAAATTCACATCAATCGGGCTTTCTGTTCCATTTTATAGTCAAAGGGACGATCGCTGGGGTGGTGATCTCTTAGGGCAATGGGGTCCAACTATTAAAAAGGAGGGATGTGCACTTACTTCTGTTGCAATGGTAATGGCGTATTATGGTGCTATAATTGATAACGCGATTGCTAATCCCAAAAATTTGAATTTCCCGGAGCATTTTGAGGAGGTAAACGGACATGCAATATTGAAATGGGATGCTGTTAATGAGACTTGCCATAGCGAGAAGAATGAATTAGAATGGATTGGTTGGAAAAGCGTCGATTGGAAAGAAATTGACCGAGAGCTGGGAAATAACTATCCTGTTATAGTTGATGTAAGTTGTAAATATGGTCAACATTTCATTGTATTTTATGGTAAGATTGGGGATGAATATTTATTTTATGATCCATACGATGAGGTAAAGACAGAACATAGGTGGACAGAAGGGAGTGAAACTGACAATGGGGCGCCAGAATTAGGCGAATATACAATAAACAGTTTAAGAATTTATCATGGAGTCTCACCGATAGAAAAAGGTCTCCAATGGCTCCGCGACCACCAAAACCCAGACGGCTCATGGACCGGTGATCGTGGAGCTAACGTTGGCTACACATCCCTTGCCGCATTAGCCTTCTTGAATCATGGCGTTGATGAATCAGACCCCACTGTATCAAAAGCTATAAATTACATTCTCTTGAACCGACACGCTGACGGCTCTATTTATGACTCTTATTCAAACTACGAGACAGCACTTGCCATTCTACCATTAGTAGCAACGCACAACAGTGATTATGACGATGAAATTGCAGCGGCAAGAGATTTTTTAATAGATATTCAAATTGATGAAGGAGAAGGACTAACTAATTCGGATTGGCCGTATGGTGGCTGGGGTTATGGGTGGCTCGATCCCAGTTGGGCCGATCTGTCTAACACACAATGGTCTTTGATGGGATTAGATGCTGCCAACTTGCCAAAAATGAGTGATACATGGAGCGAAGGAGAGCTATATGTTACGCGATGTCAAAATTTGCATGCAACCAATCCGTATGCTGTAACAGACGATGGTGGTTTCACTTATCAGCCCCCAACCATCTCTTGCTGCTGGGGTTGTGGAGGAGATACAAGTCAGTCTTACGGAGCAATGAGTGCCGCAGGTGTTTGGAGTCTCAGGCTTTGTGACGTTGGTACAGCCGATCAGAGGGTTCAAGCTGGATTGAACTGGCTCAGAAATAACTACGCTCCAATTGATACCGTAGGAAATCCTTGTTATGGTGATACATATCTGTACTACTATCTACTATCATTTGCAAAGACATTGGTAATGACTGGCATTCCAGCAGGTAGCTGGCAAGAAACAGCCAGTCAAGATATTACAAGTTTCATTGTGAATACGCAACACGATGATGGGCACTGGAGTTCAGACGAAGGGGATTTATTTGCAACCGAGCAGGCGATACTTGCATTGCAAACAAGAACAATTCCGAGAAATATCCAGCGACTCTCGTGGCTAACCTTCATCCTACACTCAAACGCAGACCTACACGTCTACGATTCATTGGGTAGGCACGTTGGCATGAATTACGACACCGGTGAAATCGAAATAGAGATACCAAACGCAACCTATTCAGCAGACCCACAGAACATCACGATACCTGAGCTAATCACAGGCAACTACCGGATCGTTCTAATCGGAACAGGAACAGGCGAATATACACTCAACGTTACTGGCGGAGTTGGAGACGATATCGTCTCTGATGATAGCTTTACAGACACCATATCAGAGGGTGAGGTGCACGATGCAAATGTAAACGTAGCGATGATCACCTGGCTCACGATTCACGTTGATGAGCCAGCGCCCATAGATCCGATAGTTCCATCTGCAATGGGTACCGGTAATGTGTCATTTATAACAGATTCAGGCACAATTGTAAACCTCACCGCTCTAAAGGAAACGGATTTGCCAGCGAAAAATCCAAATGTTGATTTTCCACATGGGCTCTTCAGTTTCAACATTACAGGGCTCGACTCGGGG
>QBUM01000077.1 GCA_013180585.1 Candidatus Methanophagaceae archaeon GoMg2 | reverse complement strand
CTTTGCTTATTATCCCTCGTCTGTGGTGCCGCCTGGTCCAGAAACCCAATGATACACTCCCCTTGGACCTTGCCCACAGCCACATCCAGAGATTCTGTAAATAATTCCTCTGCATTTTCCGGTCGACGGTAATCGTGCGCATATGGTTTGGCATAATGCATTTTAAACTCCCGCAGTATCCGGGAGACCTGCCTGTTGCTATAGACGACATTAAAATCGTTCCTGATGAGTGCCCGCACTTCTGGAGTCAACCACGTACCCTTGCTTTTAAGCTTCTCTTTCAATTGTTCCTTCTGTTTTTTGGTTAGCTTTGGGGGTCTGCCACCGCCAAAATTTGGGTTGATGCCTTCATACCCTTGTTCGTTCCATTGGTTTAACCAGTTATACCCTGTCTGCTTTGATATACACATTCTCTTGCAAGCTTTTTCAACACCATCCTCCAAGTACAACTGATGAATAAACAACAGACGCTGGAAGACATGCTTGTTCTTCTCCTCTCGAATAAGACGTTTTAATTTTTCCAGCGAAATATGCTGGATAAGCGGGTTGGATGAGTCCATGTCATTTATTTAGGCTAATGGTCTAAATAATTATGTCAGATACTATACATCGAAAGAGAGTGGGACTCGTGGAGATTAACAGAGGATTATTTAGAAATCGGAAAAAGCATAATGGATGAATTCAGTAATTATTATGGATTATGGGAGGCTGATATGTTTAATGCTGAGGGTGAGTTTATTTGAAATGAGATGCTTGCAAAAAGGAGGAAGATGTTAGATGGTTGATTTAGAGAAGATGCGTGTGCGAGATTTGATTGTGTTTTATCTGAAAACCGAAAAGAAAGACCACACCGCCCATAGAGACGGAATTATCGAATATGTAAGGCGCAGCCAACCCGAACATGTCAAGAAAGGATACAGAACAGCCACAGGAATTACTTCGTATCTAAACAAACTCAAAAAAGAAGGTATTTTATCTACCGAAGGACTGGAAAAAGGTTATTACGCCTTAGCAGGAGAGTTTGACGAAGAAGAGGAAGAGAATATAGAGATTCCATCATATTCAGTGAGTTTGGAGAAAGACCTGATAAACTATCTGGCAAGCGATCCATCCCAGATAGAACAGGGCCTTGAACTGCAGGAAAAGGAATACGATACAAAGAGTGCTGGACGCATAGACCTTATGTGCATTGATAGGAATAGAGATTTTGTCGTAGTTGAAACAAAGAAAGGAAAAGAGAGCGACAAAGTTGTAGGTCAGATTCAACGCTATATGGGCTGGATTAACCGTAATTTAGCAAAGAACTGTGAGAACGTCAGAGGGATTATAATTGTGAACGAATTCGACGAATGGCTTGATTATGCGGTTTCTGTTAACGACAATATCCAGTTGATGTACTATGAAGTGAAATTTGTAGTGCGGGATACCGCACCCGGCTGAATACAAATGAAATACCTTTATAGAGCATTAAGAAAAGAAGAAATTGATGCAGGCAATATATTAATTCCCAAATCACAAGGACCGTTTAGAAGCGATCCTATCTTCGGAACAATGGATATGAATTTTCCGATAGAATTTGAAAGTGTAACAAATGCAATCAGACATCATCAATGGCAGAGCGGAATCCCAACATCTGGAGTTTCAACTACACCTCACTTTGAAAGAGCAAAGTTCTACGCTAAACGAAATGGCGTGATTGTAAAAATAGATTGTCAATCATTGACTAAATTTGGCATCATAGAATATGATGTTGATGGATATCTAAAGCCTGGGGAAATTAGCGTTCCTGAAGATGATGAGATAATCCTCATGAAGGAAGATGGCGGTTCATTCCCAAAAGAGATTATAGTTGGTGTAAATATACTCTGGACCCAAACCAAAAATAAGCAATAAAAATAAAAAGGAACTAAAACGCCGTAGTTTCGGCAAAGTCATTGGTGAAGCCATAGAACTCTTGAAATATGCTGATTATGTTTATATCTTTGGTTCAACGGGAAGTTTTGAAAACGAAGATTTAGAAGACCAGATAAGTAAATGCGAACGGCTTGGAATTGGCGTTCTCAGTGTAAAATTCAACGAGAATGGTGGTGTGGTCAAAGAGTTACTTGAAGCCCGAAGAAACAACGTTGACAAGCAGGATAAAAAAGAAGTTTTGCTTCGTGTTTTTGTCAAGGATATTGATAAACCAATTTCTGAAATCATTTTTCAAACGGCATTTGAATACGTAAACTCGAATTGCGATATTGGAGAAGGGATGCCCTGCGTTAGGTTTATTGATGTCTATAATCGCATTTTCTCAGATGAAGATTTTAAAGAGCGGGTAAGAGGCGTTATTGGACCCCATACACTTGAACCTATGGATGTGCGAGCAGAGTTTCAGCGACGTTATGGCAAATCGCAGTATATTTGGATAGATAAAAGGACTGACAGGTTGCATGATAACATTTGCTTCACAGAAGAAGGACTTAAGAATGGAAAAAGTCCGATACTATTAAATTAATGCCTTATCTTCCCTTAGCTAAAGAAATCGTGGCAAATACGCCCTTTATAGCGCACAAAACAAATGCGAAGGAAATAGTCTCATTACTCATATAATTATATAAATAAAAAGGTAGTATATCAAAAGTGGAGTACTAAAATGACCAAGGCAAAGACATTGCATGCCGTTTCCGACGGTAAAGTACTGAGACCAGAGGAGGCTTTTAATTTGGAGCCAAACGTTCGTTATCTTGTAACCATCGAGCGTGAAGAGGCAATAGGTGAGCAGAGCCTGTGGGATGTACTTAGCGAGTTCTCTGGAACGGTTGAAGGGCCAAGAGATTGGTCCGAAGAGCATGACCATTATTTATATGGCACACCCAAGCGTGGAAAGGGGCGAAGATAATACTATGAATCGGTTTTTTCTCGATACTGCTTATGTGCTGGCATTATTCAATCCCCATGACCTCTATCACGAGCAAGCCAAATCACTATTCGCTTAAAAAAGCAAAAGATATGCGTCAACTACAAAGCTAAGTATCAGGATACTGCTGTATTGATATATAAAAAAGCATAATATTCAACTAAAATTAATTATTGACACAGATTAACGCAGATTAACGCAGAAGAAATCAAATCCGTGTAAATCCGTGTAAATCTGCGTCTAAATAGATAAAAGTTATACTGTATATACAACGAATACGAGCTAAATGATGAGGTCAAAGACCGTAGACAGATATCTGTAAAACCTTATGACACTGTACGATGTATTGAGCCAAATCAACATTACCTATGTATGAGCCTTTCCAATTACGGGAATGACTATAATTTACTCGTACTTTATCTATCAACATTTTTCTCTTTCCGTTACCAATTTTAGTTTACCCGAAGGAAAAAGATGAACGAGAAGACGAAGAAATTTGTGCGAAGCAAATTCCGGGAATACTATCGGACTGCGAAGATAGAACTACCGTCGGATTTATGGATGCGGGAATTAGGCTTCGTACACTTTGACCCGTCTTACCCTGCGAAACTCGTGATGAGAAGGCACAAATCATTTAACACCGAGGTTGACTTACTAAATTACCTCAAGGAGAATGCGCCGGCTCACGCTTACCATTCAGCCGCTATTTATAAATATCCCGCGGCTGATATGGCAAGCAAAGGCTGGCTCGGTGCGGACTTGATCTTTGACCTCG
>QBUM01000078.1 GCA_013180585.1 Candidatus Methanophagaceae archaeon GoMg2 | reverse complement strand
TATCAGTGGATTTTGGCACTACGCTCGCAGGTCGTGTGACCGATGACCAACTGCCATATTCGAGTGTTTCAGGTAGTTTCTGTGGTCTGGCGGGTGCAATCCCCGACGCTTTTATTTCTCATGTTGTAAGCGAGAAATATCCTTCCGTGCTTGATTGCCCGGAATATAAATTAAAGGGAAAAGTAAAGAAGGATGTGGTAACGGGATATGCAGATGATGTAATGAGGCATTTGAGAATAGAGAAAATCCGCACAGGAACACTGTTTGGTGGGTCGCCGGTAAATGTAGATGCGGCGCGAAAGGACGGTGTCACATTGATCGGTGTAGATGCAGGGGACAACCTTTCTGACCTGCCCAAGATAGCGGATATTGGCAAAGAGCTTCATCGCGAGGAGAGCTTGTGCTATGTTATGGCAGTGATAGACGAGGTATCGGCACGTGTCGTAGAGGAGTTGGTGGGGATAACAAAAGAGGAAGGTTTATTGCTACCAAATACGAAAATAGGAATAACCGGCAGAGCGGGTATAACGGGTAAGAAACCCGAGTTAATATTAGAGAAGTTGAGTAAAATGTTTGACAGGAAGATGGATAAAGAGGTGATATTCGTAGACGATGCGCTGGCAAGGGGCGCTGCGGTTCTTGGTAGATGTATGCACCAATTCGGGTCGCCCGGAAATCCAATAGGTGGGACTCAAGGCAGTGGGTGCATCGCAGGCAAGAGAATAAAAAGGCAAAAAGGAAAGGAATATATGGGTTAATTACTTCATGTTTTCTTAAAGACCCTTAAAGAACAAGGAGCAGGAGATGGAAGTAAAAGTAGAAGGTGGTGGTGAATTTGCCGATGCAAGTTATGAGAAGATTTGTCAGAGTATCTATAGGGATATAGGTTTACAAAGTAACATTGACAGTGTGTACTTGCATTGCAATGCTGCGGAGCATGTTTTTATCATCTCTGTTAAGATAGGCAGGGTGCCAAACCCCGTGACGGTGGGTGATATGACCATCATAGCAGGAGAGGATATGTTAAAGGTGACGAAAGAGCTATATGCACCAAGATTGCTTGCCTTGCTTTGGGATAGATATGGCGAGAAGGTTAAACAACTAAGCAGGTTAGAGATAACTATTAAATTGGGAATGCAGGAGATGGAGGAGCTTCGGAGTCAGGTCGTCTATGACCCACGAGTGGATTTGACCACGAGGATATTGGACGGAATAGACAGGATATTACCCGAAGGTGCACGAGTACGATATTCAATTCCAGCCACGGGTAGAATAACTATTATCGCTTCTGAGAATCCCATAGAGGAGGACTGGAAGAAGAAAGCGAATGATATATTACGTAAGATAAGCAAGGGGGAAGCGTAGATATGTATAAAGTAATGATGTTTAGTGGAGGCGTATATAAGTTCAACGAGTTGAAAGAGCTTGTAGAAGATATAGGCGGGTTTATATTACAGGAAATGGTAATGCAGGTGGAGACGATGCTGCATCTGGCTTTCCCGGTGGAGGAAGAGCGGGTAATTCGTGATAAAGTGAAAGAGGTCGGGGGCAAGATAAAGGAGTTGCCACTGGCAGGAGCTGAGATAATGATTGTAGTGCCTTCTCTCGGTAAGCACCACGCGGTTGATCCTATGTGTGACATAGCAGAGTTCCTGCGCAGAAATGGTGCAATTACAAACATGATGGGGTTGGCACGCGGTGTGGGAAAGAGGATAGCACAGATGACTGCCCTGGAGAAAGTGATAATAGAGGAATGTGACGCTGCTGTGTTCGTGTTCGGTAATTTCGAAGAGTGCATAGAAGAGAAAGCGAAGTTATGTGAGACACTGGAGGTGCCTTATATAATAGCCGGAGGGCCACCAGATCTCGATATAGAGCATTATGTAGGGAATATAGGGAGAAGAACCGAGAGGATGAGACGTAAGAACGAGATAGAGCAGTTAGAAGCAGTGGCAGAAGCAGTGAGGGTAGCCATTGATGAGACGAAGAGAGAGATAGATGAGGACCCATTGGCTACTTCGCCTTTATTCATAAAAGAGTTGTTAGACCTGGTTCTACCGCCGAAAGCGGGCGAGGAATTTTCAACCATTGTACAGCTTGATGGATTACGGGTGAAGGTAGAAGAAGGCGATGAGGAGAACTTAAAAAACATAGAGATAGGGAAGAGGAAATTATCAGACATTTGCAATATTACGAAATCCAAGTATGACGGTTATCTGGTGAAGATACTTCCGGAGGCGGTTACAGGGAGTGTGTATTGAAGAGACAGACACCCCCTCATTTCTATTGGAAATACACTTTCCCGCACAAGAACTACATCTTCACTTTTACAGAAATAATAATGTGGCCTATGCTATACTAAAATTTGGTTACTGTCCTTTAACCCCATCCACAAACCACCCAAAAAATAACACCGTATCCCTATTCAATCAGCTAAAACAATAACCTACTCACTCGCCACGTAAAACGACATTTGCTAATCACATATAACTAAAATTTGGCTTGAGAATTCCCTGCGGCTTGCTGCAGGGTTCTTCATTGGATAAAAAGCACTTACAGCGGCTCGTCAAGTGGTCTATTTTGGAGGGGGTTATGTCCTTCTATTCTCGTGAAAATCTGTGTAATCTTGTGGTTAGCCAAACAATCACGTTTTTTCTTTTAGCACAGGTTTTCTTTTTTTAAAAAAGAAAAAGTGTTTAGCAAACAGTCTCGAGGTAACTATCCAGATTTGTGTACACTATATTCCCAACTATAATAACATCTGCATAGCTTTTCATTTCCGCTGCTTTTGCTTTTGTGTCTATCCCTCCACCATAGAACAGGGACGCTTCGTCTAACACTTCGCTTAGTCGCTTCACTAAGTTGGGATCGCCATAAGTTCCACTGTACTCTATGTACACGATAGGGATACGAAGATACTTTTCGGCATAATGCGCATAAGCAATGACTTCTTCTATATTTAACGCAGTTTTTGACTTCGTCAGTTTGCCTACCGCGGAATCAGGATTCAAAACGATGTACGCCTCAGGAATTACCTCGTTCCACCGTATTGTATGATTCAATATCCAATCCACATGCTTACCTACAATCCATTTCAAATCGCCGGTATTGATGACTAACGGTACAAAGAGATAATCCACATCTCCCGACATCACCGCGTCTGGAGTTGCGGGCTCTAATATTTTCGGTATCTCGTATTCCTTTAGGAGAGATATTAGTTGCGATACGTTCTTACCCGTGATGTTTTGCGTACCGGAAATCATTATAGCGTCAGTCCCACTTTCTACGATTGTTTTCAAGGCGGATTTTGTAATAGGTTTGTCAGGGTCAAGCTTGGTGATATGTTTCCAGCCTTTCCACGGCTCTTTATTCTCCGTCATCGTTTTTTAGATTAAACGCCATACATAAAAAGGGTGAGTATATGAGTAAAAAGAAGGAAATAAAAGTGATGCGGGAAGTGCCGATTGAAAAAGTGGAATAGTATGGAAAAGAGAAGATTTCGTAATATCCAAAGCGGAATGTGACGATAACGTTTTACGCTAAGCTTTTTCTAACACCTCAAACATGGAACATCGTGAAAAAACCGATAATCATTTTATATGTTATGATAAACGTATAGTAGTAAGCCACTTCCGTACTTGGGTGTAGAGTTTATAATACTGACTGACATGAGGTGTAGTC
>QBUM01000079.1:1783-3681 GCA_013180585.1 Candidatus Methanophagaceae archaeon GoMg2 | reverse complement strand
CTAAAAACCGATTCCAATCATTGTTCTCTCGTGTAAATCTGTGTAATCTTGTGGTTAGCTAAACAATTACTCAAAAAGAAATTATTAGCTTTACCAAAGAAATAATATCCATTCTATACCTGTCCTTTCTTTCAAAAAGAGAGTTTGTGCGAGTATTACCTTGAGAAGAAAATAAGTGCACATGCAGGACTTATAAACCGAAAGTAATAAAAGTAATCACGCTCATCTATTTCAAATGCTAGTATCTACGGTCGGTGCGGGATGCTGCATACGGGCGCACCAAAACCGAAAAGCATAAAGTTATATATAGCAAGTAAGGAATAGGATAGAAGAGGGGAAAAAGGGGAGATGCCAAGAGAAGCGAAGAAGAAGGAGAGGGAGAAGGATGACGCTAATCAGAAGGGTAAAATAGGCAAAGTTTTATATATCCCCTTTTTGATGAAAGAACTTAGGAGGTGAGAACGAAAAAAATGGAAACAAGAAAGAGAGGAAAAGCGATAATAGGCATTGCACTGGCAGCGATTGTGGTGGCTTCTGTTATGGTCGCGATGATTGGGAGTACTGGTGCAAAGAGCGATAGTGGAAAATACAATATTATTGAGAAAGGCGTATCAAACACTGTGTTAGTAGGACAAGATTTGCAATTTCCAAGCGGAACTGCTTGGACGACTACGCCGCCACCACAGGTAAAGAGGTATGAATCAGGCGATTTATCAAACACATACACAGCTACTGTGGGAAGTGATGGAAACTATTACATCTATAACGTAAATTGGCCGACAACAGGAGCTTTTTATATCAATGGTGACAAAAATACAAATGACGGATCGCTTTCATACGAAGAGCCGGAAATGCCACTGAAGCTAAAAGTAGAGGATAAAACAGTGTCGTCGATTGCCAGAACTACTAATCTTACCATAGATGTTGGTGGGATAAACCTGTTTCCTCAGGACATTGTTGATCTCGTTGTAATAGGCCCTAAAGGACAGATAGCGCAAAAAGATGGTCAAGAATTTAAAGGAATACTAGTAAGTACGTTGAAAGATGTGTTAATAGACACCACGGGCTGGGATGTAGGTCATTACACATTCCAGGTGAAAACCAAACCGGAAAAAGCATGTGGTCTGGATGAACAGAGCCCCAAGAGGGAGCTGAGCATGATAAAAGGGACGATAGCCATAAAAGCGGATACGACAGAAGTACCTGAGCTCGAAGTTGTGAAACTCACAGTAACGGGTGTAGCCGGTCATGAGGTCACGGTGAAAGTAGACCCTTTAACTAAAAACGCATATTTCCCTGCGGGGATTGATAACAACCCAAGGGATGTAACGAAAAGCAACTTCACTGACAGAATAGACGATGACGGCACGAGGACCTACGCTGTTGAATTCAACGATACAGGCGCATTCACGATTAGAGTGGATGATAATGATGAACCAGGATCGTATGATACCGTTGACATAACAGTAACAGACAAAGATGTTATATTTGACGTGCCGGGTACGGTAGTAATAGGGCAGCGGTTTAATATTAAGGGTACCTCAAATACGGGTGACACAGTGACTATTGCAGTAGATGACGAGGTAGTCCAGAAACTGGATGCTATCGTAATAGATGAGAATGGCGAATTTGAGGAGGAGATAGATACAAGCTCAGAGACGGCACCAGCGGCATTCCAAATTCCGGGTTCCGTGCGATTGAGAGCGTATATAGACAGAGATGAAGACATAGGTGACATAAAGGACAGCGAAAAAGACGATGGTTCGATTGCGGTATTGATGACAAGAGGCGATTTAACGGCAGAGATATCAACCAATAGTGTGGCACAGGGCGATGATTTCAAGATCACCGGTACTGCCAAGGGATCAAAGAATGTAGATATACTAATAGTAGCACCC
>QBUM01000079.1:0-1560 GCA_013180585.1 Candidatus Methanophagaceae archaeon GoMg2 | reverse complement strand
CGCTCAAGACCAGGACACAGGATGAGGTACTGGAGGTAATACTGGATATAATGTCATTAAGTGATGACCTCTTATGGATGGACATGATAAATGTAGAATCGCCATATGTGGAACTTAATCCAGTAGCAGATGTGGCCGCTGGAGAACCTCTGGACGTATCAGGAACGACCAACCGAGAGGAAGGATTTACTATTGTCGTCACGGTTAAAGGACCGACAGAGCTAACACCGGCGACTGTGCCTACAGAAAACGGTACGTTCAATGCAACATTCGACACAACAGATGCGAAAATAGGAACATACATAGTGAAAGCAGACGATGGTGATGGTAATACATATGAAACGACGGTGAACATAGGAGCGGGCAAAGCGGAAGAGCCGGTGACACCTGAACCTGAGCCTGAGCCAGCACCTGAGCCAGCACCTGAGCCAGCACCTGAGCCAGCACCTGAGCCAGCACCTGAACCGAAAACACCTGGATTCGGAGGCATATTTGCCATTGCGGGCTTGTTAGCAATTGCTTACCTCGTACTCAGAAGACGAAAGTAAAGACAAACGAAAACTCAAACTAAAAGGATTTGTGGGGTGTTTTTTTTATCCCCTTTTTTGTTTTTTATATTGGAGGTGAAAATGGCGAGTTCTGTGGTGATAATAAAAATAGAAAAAACGACATTGCAACTGTTAGAAGAGATAAGAGAAGAAACGAAGTCAAAAACCTTTGATGAAGTAATTAAGGGAACTCACCAAAAATAGAGTTCCCAGGTCCATGTTTGGTGCACATCCAGAGATGTCGAGTTTTACAGAAAAAGACGAGTTTTGGTTTCATGAACTGTGATGCTGTGATTGGTTCTTATGCATGGATCGAGTATTTCAAGGGTACAGAGTCAGGGAAAAGAGCAGAGGGCTATATAGAAGCGGGGAACTGTGCTACACCCACAATTGTTTTGGCAGAGCCATCAGATAAATACCACAGAGAGGGCTGGAAATTCTGGGAAGAAGATTTAGAGTTCATACTCGCAAAGACAGAAATTATCGGTTTGAGTAAAGAGATTGCAATTAAGGCAGGGGAAACGAAGATGAGAATAAGTCATCCAAATTTCGGATTGGCTGATGCGATAATATATGAAATAGCGAAAAGTAAGAACGCACCTGTCTTGACCGGTGACGAGCATTTTAAAGGTGAAGAAAACGTAATTTATATAAAAGGATGAGCTGTTATAGGATAAAGTTGATGAAGTTAGATAATGGGGCTTGTTAGCAAGTGCATACCTGAGGAACTCACAACTAATAATTTACCCCGCTTTACCGCAAGAGTTCGCTTGAGTTCGCAGAGAAAATTAGGTGTTGGGTTAAGTACGACTCAACATAAATAATGAGCCATAAAATAATATAACAACGCATTTCCGACACAGATTTACACGGATTTACACGAATTTATCTTTTTTGTCTTTCATACGACATTTTACCGTCACAGAGCAGAGCAGCCAAAATTAATTAGAAGTTTGTGAGTTCCATCTGCGTTAATCTGCGTTAATCTGTGTCCATAAAATACTTTTTGTAT
>QBUM01000080.1 GCA_013180585.1 Candidatus Methanophagaceae archaeon GoMg2 | reverse complement strand
GAAAACACAGACTGCACAATCTAACATTTTTCAAGGAAAAATTCGAAAGATAATATTTCCACTTCCTCCCCTCGCCGAGCAGCACCGCATCGTTGCCGAAGTCGAGCGCCGCCTCTCAGTCTGCGACAATATGGAAGCAACCATAACAGAATCCCTTGAAAAAGCAGAATCCCTGCGCCAGAGCATCTTAAAAAAAGCCTTTGAGGGTAAACTACTAAACGAAAAGGAATTGGAAGATGCCCGCAACGCCCCTGACTGGGAGCCTGCTGAGAAACTGCTGGAGAGGATTAAGGCGGAGAAAGAGGAACCAGGAAATAAAAAATGATTGTGGAAAAGATTACGCAACTTATTGATCAGGGGGAAGGACTTTCAGTCGAGTTTAAAGAATCGCATACGAAACTAAATAAGGAGGTGTATAAAACAATATGCGCATTTTTAAACAGAAACGGAGGGCATTTGGTTCTTGGAGTGAAAAATAATGGTGAAATAGTAGGAATTGTGCCGGAAGTAGTTGAGCAGATAAAAAAAGATATTGTAACAACAATAAACAATCCTCAAAAATTGAATCCTCCGTGTTATTTTCTACCGGAGGAAATAGAAATTAACGGTAAAAAGATAGTTTATCTTTCTGTTCCAGAAAGTTCGCAAGTTCATCGCTGTAACAACAGAATTTATGATCGGAATGAAGACGCAGATTTTGATATTACAGATAATTCCTCTCAGGTTGCTCAACTGTATATACGTAAACAGAGTACATATTCAGAAAACCAGATATTCCCTTATGTTGAATATGATAATTTGAGATCTGATTTAATCCAGAGAGCTCGGAAGCTTGCAAAAGGAGAGCGTCCTGACCACCCCTGGGGCGAGTTGGATAACAAGGAATTGCTGAATAGTGCTCGATTATATCACAAAGACTATAAAACAGGAGAACAAGGTTATACGCTTGCAGCCATCTTGCTTTTCGGGAAGGACGTGGTGATACAAAATGTTCTTCCACATTATAAAACAGACGCGATTTTGAGGGTTGAGAATATTGATCGCTACGATGACCGTGATGATATTAGAACAAATTTGATAGAAAGTTATGACCGTCTTATGGCATTTGTTGCCAAGCACTTACCAGATAAGTTTTTTCTTGAAAAGGATCAACGTATCAGTTTGAGGGATAAAATATTCCGGGAAGTTGCGGCAAATATTCTTATTCATAGAGAATATCTCAACCCTTTTCCGGCAAAGCTGATTATTGAAAAAGAAAAAATCCTTACTGAAAATGCAAATAAGCCACATGGACACGGATTAATCGATCCTTCAAATTTCACGCCATATCCCAAAAATCCGGTCATAGCAAGGGTTTTTAAGGAGATTGGAAGAGCCGATGAGTTAGGTTCAGGCGTAAAAAATCTTTTTAAATACAGTAAAGAATATTCCGGCCAGGATCCTAAGCTTTTAGAAGATGATGTCTTTAGATTTATTCTACCTGTAACCCCGCAAGCTACCATGCAAGCTACCATGCAAGCCACCATGCAAGACGACCGACTAAAAGCGATACTTAATTTTTGTAAAGAGCCACGAAGTAGAGCGGAAATACAAACATACACGGGTATAAAGAATAGAGATTATTTTAGAAAGGAAATTCTTAATCCACTTATAGAGCAAGGTCTTTTAAAGCTAACTAGTCCCGATAAACCGAAAAGTCCTAAACAGAAATATAGGCGTAGTAAAGACCGAATAAAAAAATGACTAACACAGGAACAATAGTATCAAAAGTATGGAGTTACGCACACCAACTCCGTGATGTTGGCGTCGGTTACGGCGACTATCTGGAACAGTTGACATATCTGCTTTTTCTGAAAATGGCAGATGAATATTCAAAACCACCGTATGACCGTAAACTGCCTATTCCCGAAGATTATAACTGGGAAAGTCTGGTATCAAAAAAAGGTGCTGATCTGGAATCCCATTATGCGAAACTGCTCCGTGAATTAAGTCAAGCCAGGGGCATTCTTGGACAGATATTTACAAAATCACAGAACAAGATACAGGACCCTGCTACGCTATATCGCATTATAGGCATGATCGATAAGGAAAACTGGAGTTTGATGGGTGCTGATGTTGGGAAAATCTATGAAGGTCTGCTGGAGAAAAATGCAGAGGACGTGAAGAGTGGGGCGGGTCAGTATTTCACCCCCCGTGTGCTTATCATGGCAATGGTTGAATGCATCCATCCTGAACCCGAAAAAACAATCTGCGACCCTGCATGTGGAACCGGGGGCTTCTTCCTTGCATCGTATGATTTTATCAGCAATCCCGCGAATTACAGTTTGGATAAAGAGCAGAAGGAATTTCTCAAAGACAAGACTTTTTCAGGAAATGAGATTGTTGCAAGCGCAAGAAGATTGTGCCTGATGAATATGTTCCTTCATAATATCGGCGAGATTGATGGCGAGTCTTCCATCTCAGCGGTAGATTCACTCGTATCTGACCAGGGTAACCGTCATGATTATGTGCTGACTAATCCTCCGTTCGGTAAAAAAGCAGCAGGACATTTACAAATGAAAAAGGGAAACAGGAAAAAGAAGACGATAGTTACAATCGCCAAGATTTCTGGACTACTACTTCCAATAAGCAGTTGAACTTTTTACAGCACATCCATACTCTCCTAAAATCAGACGGATACGCCGCAGTTGTCCTGCCTGATAATGTACTGTTTGAAGGAGGTGCTGGAGAAACAGTCCGTAAAAAACATACTCAAAACAACAGATTTGCATACAATTTTACGACTTCCGACAGGTATTTTTTACAAACAAGGAGTAAAAGCAAATGTGCTGTTTTTTGACAATAAACCCGCAAGTAAAGAAGCCTGGACAAAAGAGGTATGGATTTATGATTTTCGTACCAACATTCATTTCACACTGAAAAAGAACCCGCTGAAATTTGAGGATTTAAAGGATTTTATCAAATGTTACAATCCTGAAAACAGACATGTGAGAAAAGAAACATGGTCGGAAGACAACCCAAATGGACGCTGGAGAAAATACTCTTATGACAAAATAGTTTCGAGAGATAAAACGAATCTTGATATTTCCTGGGTAAACGATGAAAGCCTGGCTGATTTAGATAATCTTCCGGACCCGGATATACTGGCAAATGAGATTATTGAAAACGTAGAAGCTGGACTTGAAAGTTTTAAAGAAATAGCGGAAACAGTAAATGGTGAATGACGATTTCCGCCGTTCGTGGTTCTGGCGGTTGAAAGGCAGGCAAGTTTTAATTGTAGGATAAAACACTTTCAGGGACTCCTGCCCACGACTCCGCAAGTCCTATAAGGGCTTATAAGAAAGCTTCAGCAAAGAAATAATGGCTCTTCGCTATTTCATGTGGGTAGATGTGGTTAAGTGGCTGCCAAACAATCCAAAATCAGAATAAAAAGGAGGATAAATATAGCTTTAAATCTAAAAAGAAGGACCAAAAATGGCGGTAAGGTAATTGTGAGGCAGCTTCTTAGGAGGTTAAACTTGACATAAACCAAGGACATTATTGATTTCATCTTTGCAAACAGCTCTATAAACTCTACCCCAACTGCTATGATGTTCATAAAGGGTTGAGGGAGCTCCCAGATGTAGCAAAGAGAGGCATGATAAGTTCGGTATCCGCATTGATGTTTTCTGGAACGAAGAGGAAGAAAACTTCAAGCGGATAATTTCGAGAGAAATAGGACTTATCATGCCGGGCAGTGAGTTAA
>QBUM01000081.1 GCA_013180585.1 Candidatus Methanophagaceae archaeon GoMg2 | reverse complement strand
ATGCTAGCGAACTTGCAACTATCGGTATGGGCTACTGCACCGAAGGGCTTGTGGGTCAGGTTCGTCCGGACATCGACTACGAGAAGTGCAATGGATGCGGACGATGTGCAGAACTGTGCAGGGTGGATGCAATCTCTATTGTGCTGGGGAAATCAGTGATTGACAGTGATAAGTGCATTTCCTGCGGATGGTGCCCGAGGCTGTCCACACGAGGCTGTGATCGAGACGGAGCATGGATACTCGACGTGGCTCGGAGACAGCGATGCACGAAGGCCAGCCGCGGAATATTGCTGAAGTCGTTCTGCACACAAGAGGAGATTCCGGGGTTGATTGATGCCGTTGCGAAGACGTTAGTCAAATACAAGACAAAACCGGGTCGTGAGAGGCTTGGAAACGTGATGAAGAGCGAGGGCAAAATCATTAATGAGGTGCTGGCTTCGGTGTAGGGTCAAATTAACTGTGTACGGTTCGATGAGGTACTCTACACGGCGAGAAGATAGAACTCAAAAAAGCGTCCTCCGCAGCTATTGCCATCGGCTCTGCACTTGGCTCTGGTGATAGCTCTGGATGACCTTAGCGTTGCCAAAACCAAGTACACCATTAGCGAATACTTTCACTTCGTCACCCTCTTTCAATGCAAAGTTTCAAAATCGAATTGCGTTCCATTCCGAGTTGTCGGAATAGACTACAATTCCATAGGTGTTCGGTTAAGTACGAATCAACATAAATAACGACCCATAAAATAACACAACAACGCATTTCAGACACAGATTTACACGGATTTACACGGATTTATCTTTTTTGTCTTTCATACGACTTTTTAGCGTCACAGAGCAGAGCGACCGAAATTAATTAGAAGTTTGTGATTTACATCTGCGTTAATCTGCGTTAATCCGTGTCCATAAAATACTTTTTGTATGTCTTTTCTTTTGGTTTTGTGAGCCCTAATTACTTAACCGAACACACATGGCTACAATTCCTATCTTCATATTTTATTCATCTTTTTGTGCAGAAATCACAACAAAACCGCCTCTACCATAACCATCTTTAACCGGTTCAATAGCTGTTATCTTTTCCGGGTTTTTGAATATTGTTTGACAAATTCTGATATGACCGTAACCTAATTCTCTAAGCCACACCAAAACCTGATTGACCGAGTAAAAGTGGGCATACTTATAAAACTTACTATCCTTCTTTTTTGATTCATAGGCCTTGCCAAGAAAACTATCACTATCTATCATCCCGATTATAATATTGCCGCCTGATTTAATAACTCTTCTTGATTCCTGGAGTGCGGGCATAGGATTTTGTAAAAAGCATATTGTTGTGGTCATCAGAATAAAGTCGAAAGAATCATTATCAAAAGGGAGTTCCTCTGCTTTTGCTTCATATACTGTTATTCCTCGTTTTCTTGCAATATCCGCCATCGCTCTTGCTGGTTCTACGCCAATTTGGATACCAAAGGGTGCCGCAAATCGCCCTGTGCCTACTCCTACTTCCAAACCTGTACTGTTTTTTGGTATGAGCGTTCCTAAAGCCAAAATTTCTGACTCATAGGCAAACTTATGTTCATCAAACCACTTATCATATTCTTCTGCTCCGTCTTCAAATATCTGATTTTCACTCATAGTTGTTTGTCCCTTTCAGTATAATATCTCCTTCGTTGACACCAATATCATTAGCGATAACCCAGCACTTTGCCATTAGCAGGAAAAATATAAGATGTTTCTCATCAGAAAGCCCCTCATAATTGCCCTGACCCTTACTGATCACAAAATTCGAGTTCTTATATACCTCTTTGAATTTAGCATTGCATGTTCCAAGAACGGTTCCCGGTGCACTTGTCCCTGACGATATTATAGTTGCAACTTTATCAATTCCCGCTTGTATGGCATCTTCATACGTCACGTCATTTATAACGGGTGTCTCCCTAACCACATATATCACGGGCTTTTTCATTGTCTCTATTAAAATTCTATCGAATACCGATTCACCCGCATTGTCGCCAATATACAGAATCTTATCGGTTTTATTTAAATAAGCCTTGAATTTATCGTAATCGAATATAGCGAAATCCTTTTTGAGTACTTTAGCTATTTCCTCTTCGATATTGAAGTTTCTATTCACGCCAAAGTCTATCACGTTACCCGCAATTGCGATTCGTATCGCGGTAAGGAGCTTGTCATTCGATTTTTCCACTTTTTTCTTCAAAGCGGGGTATAATGCCAATGCTTCCTCTGTGCTCGCCCTTTTTAGTTCCTTGTACGGATCTAATACGCCAGTAATTTCCCTTACTTTCTCGTATATTAGCATTCCCGTTTCCGGTGGGCTGCTTTCAAGAGGGACGTCGCTTAGCATCAGCCCTATTTCATCCAGGAGTTTTTTTAGTTTCGTTTCATCACCCGTTGCTATCCGTCCTGCACGGAGTGCTTGATTAAAGAAACAGGGGATACAGTCAAGATATGTTTTCATTTTTTCCTTTTTAAATATAGCGATGGAAGAACGTATAATATTCCCGGTATATGTGACGTTCGCCAAAGACGAAGATGCGGAAGGTCAAAGAGCGTTTGAGCTATCTGTCTCAGGAAAAGCGCTTGTTTCATTTACTACCTGATCCAACGTTAAGCTCACCTGTTCCGTCTACCAATTGACCAGCGGGTTTGCCTGTAACCATGGCAATCAACATATCATTCGCCAATAATCGGCTTCAGAGTCTATATTATCACGATTGCTTACCGAACTCCCTGTCCAAAATTCCCATTACCTGATCCTTGCTTTGTATGCTGCTTGTGGCCGCTACGACTTCACCATTCTTGAAATAGACCGTGAATGGCAATCCCCGGAACAATCCACAATCAGGCAAATTTCTGATAAAGTCTGCCGCAGGGATGTCAAAATCCTGGTCGCGGAATGTGACATGCGGATATATCGGTTCCAATTCTTCCATAACACCAAAGACGGGGACGCACATCGGTCCCATTCTGCCACAGCAAACCATGACATTTTCATTGTTTTCCAGGACTCCCTTAACCTCTTGTTCCGTTTCTAAATGTTTGAGATTTGTGTTCAGCATCTTACTCCCTCCTTTGAATGTATATATATGTTTTCCATAATATCCTCCTTTTTTAAAAACTCTTTGTTAATTAAAAAGATAATTTATTTGTCACTTAAATGTTAGCTGCAATTGTATCTATAGAGCACTACGGCTGCTTTTCTATTTTAAATCTCTTTTATCACGCTCATGTTACTTCCAGTATTACTGACAATATCTTCTCCGCTTCATCAAATGATTTTACTCTGTACTTCACTTTGCCGCCATTCATTGATGTAATACTCTCAAAGCTTTTTTCTCCCTCAGTATCATAAGATGCTGTTTCCTCCTTTTCGCTACCGTATATCGCTATTTTCCACTTCTTTGCAAGTCCCAATCTTATTACCTCGCCAATGGTCAAAAGCTCCCCTTCTTTTGTTTCCATCTTTCTTTCACCTTCGTTACATTCTTTAATTTTTTTTCTATTAAAATTCTATCGAAGACCGATTCACCCGCATTGTCACCAATATGCAGAATCTTATCGGTTTTATCTAAATAAGCCTTGAATTTATCGTAATCGAATATAGCGAAATCCTTTTTGAGTACTTTAGCTATTTCCTCTTCGATATTGAAGTTTCTATTCACGCCAAAGTCTATCACGTTACCCGCAATTGCGATTCGTATCGCGGTAAGGAGCTTGTCATTCGACTTTTCCACTTTA
>QBUM01000082.1 GCA_013180585.1 Candidatus Methanophagaceae archaeon GoMg2 | reverse complement strand
CGTCATTGAAGTTCGTCACGCCGAGTAAGTTATTTGACCACACAGGTAAATCCGTGGCTGCTACGTGGACCGAGGGAACGTTTGGATGTAACAGAACTTTAGATACAGGTGCTGGTGGTTACCCGAGCATCTCTGGCACACACAACGGCACGATAACGCCAAACCGAACCGTAGAAGTGCAAACGCTTTACACATATCCATGCGCAGGCACCGGCGGACATGCAGAATATGCTAAATTTTATAATGATACCTGGAGTATCGAGTCAGTGCAGTGGGTGGGCTATCAAGGAGATTGGCACAATCTTACATTCCCCAAATCTTTTAAGTTGCACGCAAACGAAGAATACAGCTACACCATCCGTACCGGTTCATATCCGCAAATTCATCATACCAATAATCTATCAACACCCACAGGATTCATAACCTGTTCAGAGTTCACAGATGCAAATGGAAAACGCTATACTGACA
The DNA here is from genome assembly GCA_013180585.1 of Candidatus Methanophagaceae archaeon GoMg2. Lineage (GTDB taxonomy): Archaea > Halobacteriota > Syntropharchaeia > Alkanophagales > Methanospirareceae > QENJ01. Next base: position 3,317 of record QBUM01000082.1, on the reverse strand, counting down.
GAATTCCAGCCATTAAATTATTTCTTTAGTAAAGGTTTCTTTTTTGTAAAAAAGGAAAAGTTTAATGTCAACACCCGCAAAACATAAAGAAGGACTAAGAAAGCATTACAAATGCGCCATACTCACTATAAGCACCTCTAAATACTGGCATAAACAAAAAGGTGCAAAAGACATCGGCGACCTATCCGGCGAAATAGCGCAAGACCTCGTAGCAAAGAACGGTCATGAAGTCGTTTTTTACGACATACTGCCAGACACTGAGACAAAAATCAACGAAGGCATAACAAAAGCTTTGGGGACGGATGCTGAATTTATCATCACCACCGGCGGCACCGGCATGACAAAAAACGACATCACAATAGAAGTTATATCAAAACTTTTGGAAAAGCAAATGCCGGGCTTTGGCGAACTGTTCAGACAGAAAAGCTACGCGGACATAGGCACCGCAGCGGTATTGAGCCGAGCAATCGCAGGTGTGATACACCAAAAAGCGGTCTTTTGTTTACCGGGTTCACCGAATGCCGTTAGATTAGCATTGACCGAGATAATCATGCCCGAGATCGCGCATATAATGAAGCATGTCCGAGAATAATATCAAAAACGTTTTAGAAAAAAAGTTTTATCAAAAGAGCTTCGCAGAAAAGAAAAGCGTTTTAAATATAAGTACTCCTTATGGGTAATTGGTGAATATACATGTCTGAAGAAGAGAAGAGAAGGTTAACTGCAAAAGAAGCAGCGGAAGTTGCCGCAAAATATTTAGCAGAACTGAGCAGTCTGAATAGACTGGATATCAGCATAGAAGAAATTGAATTAAGTAGCGATGAGAACTATTGGTCGATTACTTTAGGACATCCAAGAAGTTATTTTGGTCCCGCTAAAGAGTATAAAGTGATAAAAGTAGACGCAGAAACAGGGGAAGTTCTTTCTATGAAGATGAGAATTGTAGAATGAACCGATGTCAATCAGAGAAAAGAATATTCGGCTCTATTTTAGAAAAGGGATAATAGTTGATACCGGTCCGTTGATACTTTTATTGGCAGGATATTACAATTACGATTCCATAGGTAAAAGCAAATTAACCGCCGAATTTACAAAGGGAGATTTTGATATACTAACCAGTTTCTTATCAAAATTCAGAAAAATTATAGTCACACCACACGTATTAGCAGAAGTCTCAAATTTAATTAATACCCGGGTTCATAAGAGCGTTTTTGCTGATTTTATTGAGAAAATAATTGAAAAATTGTCGGATTTTAAGGAAGTATACATACAAAAAGATGAAATAATATCAAGAGAAGAACTTAAAAAAGTAGGTATAACGGATACAGGTATTTTGTTAGCTTGTGAAAGAGACAATAACTTGATTCTTACAAAGGATTTTCGATTTAAAGGTCTATGTATATCAAAGGGATTGCCCGTTATCCATTTTGATAAATTAAGAGCAGAAAGTTGGTTTAGTTAATATAGAGGCCCTCTCACAATTCTTTTTAACACCAAAAATTTTGCTTCTTTTCTGATTTAAAGCTCGGTCACCCCTTCTTTTTTGCCCGGTTTTGAACTGTTGGACTGCCTCTATAGCTCACTACAAATAACCATTAGTATGTGGATTCCCATTGTTAACCCGCAGTTATGCACGGGATGCGAAGTATGCATGGAGATATGTTCCGATAATGTGATCGAAATAGTAGAGAGGAAATCGTGCATTGATTACAATAGATGCACTTGCTGTGGCGTTTGTGACCGGGTCTGCCGGTTATGGTGCGCTGGAAGTAAAAAATCCGTAGATGCCGCGGATATTAAAGGACTGTGTTCAATTAACGGGTTTAAAAGCAGAGGTGAAGATATTGAAGCAGAAATTGAAAGAGATGAGAAAAGGGGTAAGATTGTAGAGGATGCTTAAGAGAACTCCAACTCCTCAAGCGTATCCAACGATTCTCGCTGCCTTATGACCACAACGGTATCGCCCTCCCTTATCTCGTTCTCATGACCTATGTTGGATATGACTTTCCCACCCCTTATGATGGCAAGTATTAGCCGTCCTACCATTTTCAAGAGGATGCACCTGAAGGAAAAGAAGGAGTAGCGTTAATGCATAGCATAAATTGGCATGAAGAGTATTTTGATTATTAAGGGTTGACTGGAAATTTTTTAGTTAACAGTTATTGTATCGCTTCATCGCTTCTTCCATTGTTGCTTCGGATTAAGGCTCAAGACTAAGCTAGGCGAAATCTAAAAAATCTAGAAATCGAATAGTATATATATAATTAGCAAAAATATAGACTTAGAGAACAATAATGACTAAAATACTCAAAACAATAAAAGAGCGCTTCTTAACCCCATTCACTATAGTTGTAGTAAATATATACACAATAGGTGCTTTGATCATAATAGCAGGTGGTGTATACTACTATTATATTTTGGCTCTGCTCAAATTGGTTTTGATGCCATAGCTATTGGTTTCTCCATCATAGCCCTTGCGTTCGCAAGCATAGCAGGAATGCAAATGTTTGCTCTTACTCGTTTGAATTTTGATGAGAAAATGGCAATGATGACAGGCTATAAAAACACTATAAATGAATTGCAAGATAGAAAGGAAAGGATAGGAAACAAGATAAACAATTGGGAAGACATAGAGGATTTGATGAATAATAATAGATGGAAAGAAATAACGGATTTGATAAATGAAAGGCAAAATACAGAGAAGATTATGGGTTATACACTAGAAAGATGTAAATATGATTTACTAGCATTATCTCATCTTAGATATTGGGCTGAACGAGAAGTTAAAGAAGATTTGATAAATAACTATGTTGTTACGATTCTAGAGGCTGTTCAAATAAAGGATACTTGTGATAACAATAGGGAAAAAATATGTGGATTAATTGAAATCAGTTTAAAAATTACCCCATTAATTGATTTTCGTCGTTTTAAAATTGCTTCAACGCATCAAGAATTAAAAGGAATGCATGAAAAGATATGTGCCCATACACGAGAAGCGATTTTAGGCTAATTTTGATTATTAAGCAGTTGCTGGGAATTTTAGTTAACATTATTGTTTTGCTTCATCAATTTATTAAAGCCAACCATCATTCTTTTTGCAATCATATCGCCGTGTTGGGCGAAGAAAGAGCCCACGATCGAAATAATAATCACATAAGTAATGACAAGCGAAAGTAATAGCTCAATCGAAGGTAAGAGCTCGAGAACGCCTATTTCCATTACAACCATAATCAGCACAACAGAAAATTCGCCCCGTGGCGTTGTGTATGCCCCAACCCGCAAACCGGTTTCGAGTGAGCCGTGCAGTCTCTTCCCGA